>NZ_JBFUFS010000013.1:0-110845 GCF_056403335.1 Rhodobacter sp. P2_H5
GGCTTCTGCGCCTCGCACCAATCGGACATGCGCAGGCGCAGAAGGCTCAGAAAACGGTTCACCGTGTTGCGGTTGAGGCCGCTGACCTGCGCGATCTGACTGGCCGTGAGATCGGCCGCGACGAGCCTGATGAAGGCCCGAAATTGGGCTTCAGAAAGTTTCGAACTTTTTGCGTAGCGATTCATAAGCCTTTTCATAGCATTGCGCCAGTTTTCTGGCTCTATGCTAGTCAAGACCCTTCGCAGAAAATTCGTGGCCTGCGGCAGGCCCGTCAGGCCTCCTTCGCCTTCAGCCAGTCGCCGATGATCCGGCGATGCCTTGCGCCATCATAGCTCGGGAAATGACCGCCATGCACCACACGCACCGGCAGATCGTAAAGCCGCACCATCGAGGCGTGGTAATCCGCCGCGTTGGAATGGTAGGTTTCCTCGATCAGGGGCCCATCATAGACGATGTCGCCGGAAAACAGGATCCCGCTCGCCGCCTCCCAGAGGGCGATTCCGCCCGGGGAATGGCCGGGGGTGTGGATCACCTCGAAATGCCGGTCGCCCAGATCGACCACGTCGCCATCCTGCAGGATGCGGGTGGCGGGGGCGGATTTCACCGCATAGGCGGTGGAGAGATAGGGCTGAGGTGGTAGCGTGGTGAAAATCTCGTCCGTCACATAGGGGTCGGAGACGGTGTTGGCCGGCGTCGGATGTGCCAATATCTCCGCCTCCGCCGCATGGCACAGCCGGCAGGGAAACTCGTGGTGGCAGCCGATATGGTCGAAATGGGTGTGGCTCGCCACGGCCTGCAAGGGGCGCTCGGTGACCAGCGGCACCCAGGCGCGCAAACTCACCACACCCATGCCGCTGTCCACCAGCATGTCGCCATCCCGCCCCCGGATGTGCCAGACATTGCAGCGGTAGAATTCGTGGATATGCGGCTCGTCGATCCAGGTGACACCATCCGACAGGGACCGGATCCGCCACCAGTCTTGCGGTTGTGCGCGCTCCATCAGGCCTCCAGGATCACATGGTCGGTGGCAAACAAGTGCAAGACCTCACCCGGCACAAGGGCCGAGGTTTGCGGCAGATGCAGGGTCAGGCTGGTTTCCGGCGCGGCCAGAGGCGCTACATGGGCGCGGACATGGGTGCCGAAAAAGGTGGTCGCGGTGACGCGGCAGGCGCCGAGGGCGAGATCGCCGGTGAGGCCGATACATTCCGGCCGGATCAAGAGCATGCCGGAGCCGGGCATCGGGCCAAGCGCGGACTGCCCGTCCTTCACCGCGATCTGATTGATTTCGCCCATGAATGCGGCGGAGAACAGGCTTTTGGGCCGCAGGTAAACCTCACGTGGCGGGCCGATGTCGGCGATCTTGCCGGCGCTCATCACCACGATGCGGTCGGCGATGGCCATGGCCTCTTCCTGGTCATGCGTGACATGGACGAAGGTCGTCCCCACCCGGCGCTGGATCGCCTTCAATTCGTCCTGCATCGCGCGGCGGAGCTTCAGGTCCAGGGCCCCCAAGGGCTCATCGAGCAGAAGCACATCCGGTGACACCGCCAAGGCCCGGGCGAGCGCCACGCGCTGGCGTTGGCCGCCGGACAGTTCATGCGGGCGGCGGTCCGCGCGCCCCGGCAGGCCGACCAGGGCCAGCATCTCTTCGGCCTTGGCACGCCGCTCGGCGCGCGCAACGCCCCGCATCCAGAGGCCGAAGCCCACGTTTTCGGCCAAGCTCATGTGGGGAAACAGGGCGTAATCCTGAAACACCGTCGTGGTCGGGCGCTGCGAGGGCCCTACGCCCGCCATATCCTTGCCCCCGATCAGCACCTGCCCCGAAACCGGCTCGGCAAAACCACCGATCAGGTTCAACAGCGTGGTCTTCCCACAGCCCGAGGGGCCCAGCAGCACGACATATTCGCCCGCCGCAATCTCCAGGCTCACATCATCCAGCGCCAGCGCTGCGCCATAGCTTTGCGTGACCGACTTGATCGAGACATTGGCGGTCATTTGACCCTCCGGAACAGGACGAATTCCATCAGGAACACGGCGGATATGGAAACGAGGAACACCAGCGACCCCACCGCATTGGTGGCGGGCGAGAGGCCAGAGCGCAGCATCGACCAGATCTCCACCGGCAGGGTGACGTCAAAGCGGGTCAACAGAAAGGCGATGATGAACTCGTCCCAGGAGAAGGTGACCGACAGAAAAAACGCCGCCGCCAAGGCCGGCGCGAGCATGGGGGCCGAGATAAGCCACAGGACCTGCGCTTCCGATGCACCCAGGTCGCGGGCGGCGCGTTCGGCGTTCTTCTGATGGTCGCCCATCGCCGCATAGGCGATCGAAAAGCACAGGGGCATGTTGATGACGACATGGCCCACGCCTGCCGTCCAAAGCGAGAGCCGGACGCCAGTTTGGTTGAAAACCGTGAGCAATCCCAAGGCGATGATCAGATAGCTGACCGTCATGGGTGCGATCAAGAGGCCCCGCATCAAGACCGAACCCGGCAGCCGCACCCGCGCCAGGGCATGGGCGGCCAGAAACCCCATGACCAGCGCCAGGGCTGAGGAAATGAAGGCCACCAAGGCCGAATGCCACAGCGCCGTCATCAGCCCGGCATCGCCCAGCACCTTGTCATACCATTGCAGCGAGAAGCCCTGGAAGGGCGGCACCGGCAGGCGGCCATCCTGAAAGGAGAAGACGACCAGCACCACGACCGGCAGGAAGATGAAGGCATAGGCGGCGGCCAGATAGACCCAGGAGAGAAGCTTCATAGCCGGTCCAACCTCAACCACCGGCTGCAGCCCGCATAGGCCAGCGTCACCACGCCCATCAACACCACCGACAGGGCCGAAGCCATCGGGAAATTCCCGCTCCGCCCCATTTGCAGCATGATCAGCTGCGGCAGGGTCAGCTCGGCATTGCCGCCAAGGATCTGCGGCGTGATGTAGTCGCCGATGCAGAGGACGAAGGTCACGAAGGCTCCGGTCACGATCCCAGGTGCGGTCAGTGGCAGGATGACATGCCAGAGCGTGCGCAGCCGCGAGGCGCCGAGGTCCTGCGCCGCGCGGGCGTAGTTGGGCGAAAGCTGGATCAGGTTGGCGTAGATGGTCAGCGTCAGCAGCATGACGAAGAAATGCACGAAGCCGATCACGGTGGCGGTGCGGGTCGAGGCGAGCGTCAGAGGCTCGGCAATCAGGCCAAGGCCCATCAGCGCCTTGTTGATGACCCCGTTCTTGCCCAGGACCAGAAGCCAGGAATAGGAGCGCACGACATAAGAGGTCCAGAAGGGCAGCACCGCCATAAGCAGCGCAAGCCTTTGAAACCGCTTGGGAACCCGCCAGGCGATGATGGCGGCCAGAGGCCAGGCGAGGAGAACAGAAATTACAGTCACCGTCACCGTGATCTCGACCGAGTTGATCAGCGCCTTGAACTGGCTCCAGTCGGTGAAGGCGCGAATGTAGTTGCCGGGATCGAAACCCTGCACCACGGCCCGCCCCTCCATACGGGCGAAAGACAGGGCCAGCATGGCAAGGAAGGGCAGGACAAAAAAGGCCAGCGTCCAGAGCAGTGCCGGGGCCAGAAGGCCCCAGCCGAGTTTGCGTTCGGCGGATTGGATGCTCACTGGTTCAGCATCGCCGTCCACATGTCCTGCATCGCCGTATCGGTGGCCGCGTCAGGAATGGGGTAAAGCTGGGCGCGCTTGAGGTAGTCGGGCTGTTTGTCCCAGCGGAGCGTGGCCTTCGCTTCGGGCGAAAGAAGGTCGCCGGCCTTCTGGTTGGCGGGCATGCCCCAGTAGCACGAGGCTTGCGCCAGCGCGGCCTGACCCTCGGGCGAGGTGATGTACTGGACGAATTCCAGCGCCAGATCGGGCTGCTTGCTGCCGGCCACCACGCCGATCGATTGCGCCCAGCGCAGGCCGCCCTGCTTGGGGATGGTCCAGTCGAGGTTGGGGTTGTCCTTGGCCAGAACGGCGGTCAGCCACTCACCGCCGCCGACGATGATATCGACATCGCCGGTTGCCAGAGCGGTCTGCGATGAGACCACGTCGGACACCTGCTTGGAGGCCTTGCGCAGCGCCAGAAGCGGGTCTTTCAGCTTGGGCAAGGTCTCGGCATTGATATCGGCGGTGTTGATCCCCTGCCCCAGGGCCACCAGACCCAGCACCGGCAGGTAGTAATCATAGATGCCGATCTTGCCGTCGTATTTGCCCGAGGTGAGCTTGGCCATATCCTCCATATCCGCCGGGTCGACCTTGGTCTTGTCGTAAGAGATTGTGTTGTAACCGAATTTTTCGGTCACGGCATAGGTCTTGCCATCCACGGTGTTGTTGGCGGCCATCACCAGCTCGGGGAAGAAATCCGCGGTGGGCAGCTTGTCGGCGGGGAGTTCGGCGAGTTTGCCGGCCTCGACCGCGCGATGCACATCCACCGCGTCGATGACCAGCACATCCCAGTCGCCCGGCTGGCTTTGGTCGAGGATTGCCATGCCGGCGGCGGTGCCTTCGTATTCCTTGACGTTGACCTTGACGTTATGCGCCTTCTCGAAGGGCTCCAGCAGGGCCGGGTCGGTGTGGTCGCACCAGACCAGCGCATTCAGCGTATCCTCGGCGAAGGACGGGGTCGCAAAGGCCAGCAGGGCAAGGGCGGTAAGGGTTTTCGGAACCATGAAACTCTCCTGAGGAATGGGCCTCTGACGGGCCTTGGAAAAATATTGAGTTCGCTCAATTTTAAAGTCAATGTCAAACTGAGCGAAACCAGAGACCAGAGCATGACCGGACTGCGCGCCCGCCAGAAACGCCTACGCCATGAGCGCATCCTCGAGGCGGCGATGCTGCTGTTTCGCGAGGCGGGCTATGACGCGGTGCGCACCGAGGATATCGCGGCTAAGGCCGAGGTTTCGGTTGGCACGCTTTATAACTACTTTGAAAACAAAGGCGATTTGTTGCTGGCCCTGGTGACGCTGGAGGTGGAGGAGGTGCTGGAACAGGGCGCCGCCGTGGTGGCGAACCCGCCGCCAGACATCGCCCGGGCGCTGGAGGCGCTGATTTTCGGCTATTACGACCATTCCAACACCTACCTGACCAAGGCGCTGTGGCGGCAGGCGCTGGCGCTGACCATTCAGGCCGCCGAGACGCCGTTTTCGCAGCGCTTTACCGCTTTGGACCGGGCTTTGGCGGATCAGGTCTGCGCTTTGGTGGCCGAATTGCAGCGCCGCGGGCTGGCGCGGGGCGATGTGGACGCGGGGGCGCTGGGTCAGGTGATCTTCAACACGCTGAACCAGATGTTCATCGAATTCGTGAAGCTCGAGGCCATGTCGATCGAGGTGCTGAAGGTCGCGATGGCGGATCAGGTCGCGGTTCTGGCGCATCTTCTGGCCGTGCCGCGCAAGCCCTTGCGCCCGCAGGATTAACCGGGGCCGGAGGCGGAGTTCCGGCGGACTTGCCCGCGTCTTGCCTCCGTCTTGCTTCCGTCTCTACGCGCGGCGCGGGAAGGTCGTGTTAACCATGTTCCGCGAATCGCGCGGGGTGCAATTTTTCGTCGAAAAATTGCGGGCGGGGGACGATTTTTCTGCGAAAAATCAGGGCCTGGTGCGGGCGGCGCAAAGTCAGGGGCGGCGGAGGGTCAGGGTGAGACCGGGGCTCGGTTCGGGACGGGCGGCGGAGGTGCCGGTATCTGTGCCCGTGACGGTGAAACCCAGTTTGGACAGGACGCGCTGCGAGGCGCTGTTGTCGGCCCAGACCCCGGCGCCGATCTGGTCGAGGCCCGCGGCGAAGGCATGGGCGATGGCCGTCTGGCAGGCCTCGCTGGCAAAGCCCTGGCCCCAGGCCGCGGGCGCCAGCATATAGCCAAGCTCGCCCGCCGCCACACCGACCGTGCCGATGAGCGCGCCCTTAAGAAAGATGCCCCAGACGAAGCCCGCCCCGTGGAAGGGCTGGGCGCGGGTCTGAGTGAAGGCGAGGTCCGCCGGCCAGAGCCATTTCGGGCCAAGCTGGCGGGTCACCGCGTGATGGGCAACGATGGCGTGCAGTGCTGCGGCATCGGTGGCCTGCAAGGCGCGGAAGGTCAGGCGGGGGCTTTCGGCCTCGCACGGCAGGGCGGCTTCATAGGCCTCGGCGGTCAGGGTCAGGTTGACATGCGGGCGGATGCTGTTGAGCGCGCGGCACGGCACCTGGCCGCGCCCGATCTCGGCAAAGCCGAGCTTGTGCAGGACATGGGCCGAAGCCTGGTTGCCGTCGAAATAGCCGGCCTCGACGGCCCCTGCCCCGCTGGCGAAATGCCAGCCCAAGGCGCCCCTTGCCGCCTCGGTCGCGTAGCCCTTGCCCTGGGCATGAGGGGAAAGCCAATAGCCGAGGCGACCCTTTTCAAGGCCAAGGATGCCGGCAAAGCCCGTGGCATCCTCCAGCGCGAAGGTGACACCGGGCTTGGCGAGTTCGGTCTGGAACAGGAAGAAATCGGCGGCGGTATAGGGATAGGGCACCACCGAGAGCCAGCCGCTGACGGCAATGTCGTTCAGCCCCGCCAGAACCGCGTCCCGGTCTTGCGGGGCGACGGGGCGGAGGGTGAGCCGCGCCGTGGTGAAGGCGGCGCGGCTCATCTCAGGCCAGTTTCTTGATATAGGTCCAGGTCGGCACCCGGGCATTGCGCGCGACCGAGAAGCTTTCCGCATCGCCCAGATATTCAAAGCCGGCGTTGGTCAGGACCCGGGCCGAGCCAGGATTGTCCTGAAACACCTCGGCAAAGATCGTGCGGTTGCATTGCGGGTTGGCGGCCACCAGCGCGCGCACCGCTTCGGAGGCGATGCCGGTGTTCCAGAAGGCCGGGGCGACCCAATAGCCGATCTCGGATTGACCGCGGTCCCATTTGCTTTCGTCCATCCGCTTGAGGCTGATCACGCCCAGAACCTCGGCCAGACCGGCGGCGGTGCCGTCGATCACCCAGATATCCTCGGCCCCGCCGCGCTTCATGGCGCGGGCGACAAAGGCCTCCGACGCGCCGGGCGGCAAGGGATGCGGGATCGACTGCGTGGCCTCGGCCACCCGGCGATCCCCGGCGTAAAGCGAGAACAGCCCGGCATCCGAGCGGCGCACCGGCCGCAGCAGGAACCGTCCAGCAGTGATTTCGCCCAGTTTCGGCACTTGTGCCATATCAAGCGTCATGGCTTCCTCCTCGAAGCGCATGGGGTGTTTGCACACCCACGGGAACGTCTGCCCCCCAAATGAGCCGGGGGACCGGCCTTGCAGCCGATCCCCCGTTTACAAGCCATTTGTAAAGGTTCGGCTTACTCAGCAGCCTCCGCGACCGGGAGGACCGAGATAAAGGTGCGGCCTTTGAGACCCTTTTTAAAGGTGACGCGGCCTTCGACCTTGGCAAAAATCGTGTGGTCGGTGCCCATGCCAACGCCTTCACCCGGGAACCAGGTGGTGCCGCGCTGCCGGCAGATGATGTTGCCGGGGATGGCCGCCTGGCCGCCGAACAGTTTCACGCCGAGACGCCGACCGGCGGAGTCACGACCGTTGCGGGACGAACCGCCTGCTTTCTTGTGTGCCATGGAAGATTACTCCTGTGCAGCAGCGGCTTTGGCAGCGCGCTTCGGTTTTGCAGGGGCTTCCACCGCAGCCGGAGCCGCAGCGGCGTTATGGGCGGCGCGGCGTGCATCGGCGGTGCCGGTTGCAGCGGCCACACCGGTCGCATCGGCGCCCGAGGCCAGAACCTCGGTCACACGGACGAGCGTCCACTGTTGACGGTGGCCCTTGGTGCGCTGCGACGAGTGCTTGCGGCGACGCTTGACGAAGTGGATCGTCTTTTCGCCCTTGATCTGGTCGATCACGTCGGCCTGAACCGCAGCGCCGGCCACCAGGGGCGCGCCCACGGTCACGGTCTCGCCGCCAACCATCAGAATTTCATTGAACTGGATCTTGTCACCAGCAATGGCGGCCAGCTTTTCAACGCGCAGAACGTCACCCGCCTGCACTTTGTACTGCTTGCCACCGGTCTTGAGGACCGCGAACATGTGTCTTCCTTTTCTTACTCCGCGTCCTTCGGCCCCCTTGGCCCTTTCCGGGTTTCGGGTGTTGCCGGGTTGCCCCGCCTTCGAACTGCGCGCCCCTTGTGGGCGACATGACAAAAACCCCGCCCTGCCAAAAGACAGTTCGGGATGGCGCATATGCCCTGACAGGCCGGACAGAGTCAAGTCTTTGGTGAGACGAAAATCTCTCAAGAAATCCGCGGACCGGAATCCCGCGTTTTCGCGCATTTTCGGTCTTGCCCTCGCTCCGCCCTGCGGCTAAATCCCGCCCTACTTACGACCCAAGGCACGGAGAGGTGGCGGAGTGGTCGATCGCGCCGGTCTCGAAAACCGGAGTGGGTGCAAGCCCACCGTGGGTTCGAATCCCACCCTCTCCGCCAATGGCCATAGCATTATCCTGATTCGGCAGCGTTCGGATTTGCCCGTTGTTTTCGGGGGTTATGCGGGTGAGGCTGTCTCGGAGATCAGCAGACTTCAGATCTAAGCTTGCGTTACTGTCCGGTTTTCGACGGGGCAGAGCGAATATGCCGCTCAGAGCAGGTCGATCCTCACCGCGCGGCTTGCCAGGGATCTTCGGGGAAAAGGGCTTCAGCCGCTCGTTCCGATCGTCGTCAGCGCGGGAAGATTGCCCCTCATCGCCCCCGTCAGGGCGGTGGCTTGGTTCCGGCCTTAAAATATAAATAAAATCAATTGTTTATTCGCATTGAACTGGGGCGCCCAGGGATCAGGCGCCCCGTTTGGCGTCACATTTTCATGGCGTCCATGACCGTGCCATCGGGATGGGCGGTGCAGGCGGCGCCGGCGGCCGTGGTCACATCCGCATCGGCCATGGCGGCGACCTTCGTGTCATCCTTCATTGCGGACTTCATGGCGATGCCGGCGGCTGCCATGCCCTTTGCATCCATGGCCATCATCTCCTTGCAGGTCATGGCTGTCGTCATCGACGTCTTCACGGCGTCCATGACGGTGCCCGCGGGATTGGCGGTACAGGCGACGCCGGCCATTTTGGTCACGTCGGTGTCAGACATGGCCGCGACCTTCGCGTCATCCTTCATTGCGGATTTCATGGCGACACCAGCGGTCGTCATGCCCGTGGCGTCCATCGCCATCATGTCTTTGCACGTCATGGTGGCCGGATCTGCCGCAAATGCCGGAGCGGCGAGCAGGGAGAATGCGGCAAGGAGAATGAGTTTCATGCTGTGGTCCTTTGATTGAAGCGCGCCCGATACGGTTGCGCTCAGGGGAGCCTAGGGGGCCGCCGGACCCGCGAAGTTAACCTGCGGCAGGCATCAACCCGAATTGATCCAGCCCGCCCGCCGGCTCGCAAGAAGTTGCCGATCAGACAAAAGCAAGCGATTGCTTCGCAGGGCATGCCGTGAAAACGCTTGCGAGGATGCCGAGGGTCTGGCCCCTCCCGGGATGCGGAGAGGTCGGGGGAACCTGATCGGGTCTGCGCATGCGGATGGATTTCGGTCGCAGGACAATTTGCGCGCGGCCGCATTCACTCGGTGGTGAAACCTCCGGCGACGGCAAGTCTTACAAGCGCGGGCACAGAGGTTGCTTCGGTCTTGCGCATGACGGAGGCGCGATGATGTTCGACCGTTCGCTGGTTGATCCCGAGATCTGCGGCAATATTCTTGTTGGGAACGCCTGCGAGAACAAGCGTCAGCACCTGTCGTTCGCGGCCGGTCAGGCGTTCAAGCCGGACCTGCGCCGCCCTTTGCGAGTCCGATTGCGGACGGATGTCATCGACGCTTCTGATGGCTTGGCGGATGCTCGCCAACAGTTCGGCCGCACTGGAGGGTTTTTCGATCAGGTCGGACGCCCCGGCGCGCAGGGCCGCAAGGGCCATCGCCGCATCGCCATGCCCGGTCAGGATGACGGAGGGAATAGCGGATCTTTCACCGCGAAGGTGCGAGATCAGGGTGACGCCATCCATTCCCGGCAGAGCGTGGTCCACCAATAGGCAGGCCACCCCTGTCGGCCGCGGGCTGGACAGAAAGTCCTCGGCCGATGGATAGGTCACGACGCCCCAGCCTTCGGCCTGCAGCAGACGACGCATGGTTTCGCGGATCATCGGATCATCGTCGATGACATGCACCGTGGTCTGCGACCCCCTGGGCCTGCGCACCGCCGCGGATTTGGCCTGCCGCGCCTTCAGCATCAGATCGGAGATCACCGACAGCAGCACCTCGGGCGCGACCGGCTTGACCAACTGCTTGAAGCCGCAGGCGACGATTTCGCGGTGCGTCTCCGTCGTGCTGTCGCCGGTCAGAATGACCGTCGGCACCGTGTCACCGAGAAGATCCAGCAACTCCTGGGCCAGGTTCAGACCGCTGCGACTGCCGCGCAGGGACATGTCCGTCAGAAGCAGATCGGGCGGCTTGACGTCGCTCAGGATCCAATCGAGGGCCTGCTGTGCGTCGAATTTGGAAATGACGGTGTGGCCCTGCTTCTCGAGAACTTCGGCCAGCAACTGACGCAGCGGCTCTTCGTCCTCGACCAGCAGGATCCTTCCTGTCTGGAGAGTTGCCACGGCGCTGTTGGCTTGCCCCTGGACGGCGGTCTCCATCTCGGGTGGGGAGTTGACGATGGGCACGGAAATCGTGAACGCGGAGCCTTTTCCGGGCGTGGACTTTACGGAAATCTTGTGGTCCATCAATTGCACGAGGCGCTGCACGATGGACAGGCCGAGGCCCAGACCATGGCCGGCAAACGCAACCGCCTTTTCCCCCTGGCGGTAGGGGTCAAAGATGGACTTGCACTCGGCCGCCGAGATCCCGATGCCGCTGTCGCAGACCACAATCTTCAAGGCGTCGCCGCTGCGACGGCAGCCGACCAGAATGCCACCCTTGGGCGTGTATTTCAGCGCGTTCGACAGCAAGTTCCGCAGGACCTGCTCCAGAAGTTGCGGATCGGTGTAGATGCGGGTCCCGCAGGGCACGAACCGCATTTTCAGGTTTCTTGCAGAGCACTGCGGCGCAAACTCGTCGGCCAGGCGATGCATCAGCGGTCCGATGGAAACCGGGCGCATGTCGGGCTGCACCGTGCCGGAGTTGATGCGGTTGACGTCGAGGATCGAATCCAGCATCGCCGTCATCGAGTTCAACGTCTGATCCATCAGATGGGCCAAACGCATCCCTTCGGCGGACCGTCCCTGCTCGTTCAGCAAGCGTTGCAGAATCGCCATCGACTGCAGGGGCTGCCGCAGATCGTGGCTGGCTGCGGCGAGAAACCGCGATTTGGCATTGGTGGCACGATCGGCTTCAGCCATGGCTTCCAGAAGTGCGGCGTTTGCGCGTTTGCGTTCGCTGATGTCGATGTAAGTGATCACGACGCCTTCGACCCGGCCGCCTTCGGCGCGATAGGGCTGAACCCGCCGGGTAAACCACTGACCGGCCAGTCCCGCTGTTTCCCGCTCGATCGGGTCAAAGTTCTTCAGCACGTTGCGGGCATCGGAGGTCAGATCATCGTCCCGCGCCACGGCGGCAAGGTCTGCAAGGGGACGGCCGACATCGGTCGGGATGACGCGAAAGATGGCGCGCGCCGCGGGCGTGAAAAAGCGGATGTTCAGGTCGATATCCAGAAACAGCGTCGCAAGATCGGTGCTGTAAAGCACGTTCTGCAGGTCATTCGCCGTCGTGCGGTGGCGCTCCAGGGTCTCCTGCAGCTGGCTGTTCAGCGCGGTCAACTCTTCGTTCAGCGATTGCAGTTCCTCTTTCGAGGCCAGCAGTTCTTCGTTGGTGGACTGGAATTCCTCGTTCACCGACAAGGCCTCTGCGGCGTCGGCGCTGTGCGCCTCGACCTCTTGTTCCAGATCGCGCAAGGCATCGGTCAGATCGCTGCGCGCGGCCTCCAGATCGGCCTCCATTTCGTGGTCCGGCCGATCTTGCCCGGTTGGATGCGTGGCCCGGGCCGAGGGGTGGGGCGTGTCGATGAAACAGACCAGCAACAGAGGCTCGGTCCCGGCGGAGACCGCATGCACCGCGACGTTGAAGCCTTTTGCCCCCTCCAACCGCCCGCCCGAGAATACCACCAGGGGGTTTGCCGGCCCGCAAGCCGCAGCCGCCGTCCGGAACCTGACGCGCAGCGCCTTGGGCAGCATGCCGACGATGCTGGGGTCGGGATGGCCTTGCGTGACCTTCAGATACCGTTCGGTCCGTCCCAGAAAATACAGGCATTCCAGCCGACTGTTCAGCAGGACCGCTGCGGGCGCATAGGTTTCCAGAACGATACGGCGGCACAGATCGGCAAGCGCGGTGCGGCGTCCGGGCGACTGATCCACCGGCATCGCCATTTCGCGCTTGCCGATGGCAAATTGCAGATCGTTTGCGTGGCTTTGCCCGATGCGGCGCCATAGCCGCGCGGCCTTGTCATAGGGGCCAAAGCAGGCGTCGCTCTGGCCCGGCATCTCTGCCGCGCCCAGCAGCAGAAGTCCACCGGGGCGCAGGGCGAAACAGCACCCGGCGATGACCCTCTTTTGTGCATCGGGCCCCAGATAGATCAGCACGTTGCGGCAGGACACCAGGTCGATCTTGGAAAATGGCGGGTCCGACAGCAGATCCGCGACCGTAAACACGATCTGGTCGCGCAGCGTCGACGACACGCGGTAGCCACCATCATCGGCCACAAAGAACCGCTCAAGCCGTTCGGGCGAGACATTGTCCGCGATGTCCTTTGCATAGAAACCCGCGCGCGCCGAGGCGATTGCGTCGGGATCGACATCCGAGGCGAGGATCTGCAGCCGGTTGGGCAGACCAGCCGCCTCGATTGCTTCGGTACAGATTATCGCCAGACTGTAGGCTTCTTCACCGGTGCTGCACCCTGCGACCCAGATCCGCAGGGGCCGGTCAGCCGGGATCGTCTTCAAAATGTCGGGGATGGCCTTCTCGTACAGGGTCTGAAACACCTCTGTGTCGCGGAAGAAGCTGGTGACATGGATCAGAAGGTCGCTGGTCAGCAATGCCATCTCGTCGGGGTCGGACCGCAGGATGTCGAGATACCGCCCCACGTTGCCCGCACCCACAGCCAACAAGGCCATCCGGCGCGCGATGCGCCGCTCGAGGGTGCCACGCTTGTACAAGGAGATATCCTGCGTCGCGTGGCCGGCCACATAGTCGAGCAATTCGTCATACTGCGGAATGGTCAGATCATCGGCAGGGGGGGCCTCCGGCACGCGGGGTGACGGCTCGCTCGGCTGAGCGGAAGGCTGCGGGGCGTTGGACACATAGTCCTGCAATGCCGCCACCATCTGGCCGCTCGACAGAACCTGGCTCACAAGCCCGGTTGCGATCGCAGCTTCGGGCATGCCTGAATATCCAGCCTCTTTCGGGTCTTGCGCGATCACCAGCCCCCCCGCCGCGTGGACATCGGAAAGACCGATGCTGCCATCCGTGCCGGTGCCCGACAACACCACGCAGACCACGGGCAAAGCTTCCTTGGCAAGCGAGCGCAGCAGCGTGTCAAACGGCATCCGCACGCCTTTGCCGCCATCCGGCTCGGAAAGGTGAATGACGCGCCCCTCGACCAGCAGGAAGGCACCCGGGGGAATGACATGGACCGTACCGGGCTCCAGGATCATCCTGTCGGTGGCTTCGACAACCTTCAACCGCGTGCGCAGTGCCAGCAGACTGGCAATCATGCTGTCATGCGTCGGATCGAGATGCATGATCAGGATGATCGCGGCCCGGCAATCACCGGGCATGTCCTTCAGCACCGCACGACAGGCTTCGAGTCCACCGGCAGAAGCCCCGATGGCGATGATCGGTATCACACCGTGCTGCGCATTTTTCGACATAGTTCTTCGTATGACACGTTCAGCAGCCATATGAAATGCGCAAAGCAAAAGCTTTTTGCGTCTCGGATCGGACCAGAGAATTGGTGGCGGGAGTCTCGATGATCTGAACCGGATATCGCGGTACCCTTCATTCTGCCACGCTATATATTGCGTGTTGCGCAAGGGACTTTAGAAGTGGCTTTCTGATCATGGGTAGATTCCGGTCCTGCACGGGGCCGACAACCCAAAGTATAGATCATGAACGACTTGACCTGAGTAATCAGTCTGATCTGAAACCGCGGATAGTCATGGGGTGGCCCTTGTCTGTTGACCCATTCCCGGCTGTCTGCGGTGGATCGTCCATAAAGCGTGAAAAGTCGCAGGCGCGGTCAAGGCCGGACTTCGGCACGCGCCGATTCATGCGCAAGGAACTTGTTACGCTCTACATTCGTTATCGGAGATGCGTCTTTTGAAAATGGCGCTGAATTTCATGTTCAAAAGATCACGGTGTCGAAAGACACTTTCAAATGTGTCGTCGCCTGAAAAACAAGGGCGCAAGCCCGTTCGGAAGGGGACGGCGTGGCCATGCAAAAGCCTTCCGCCTGCCGGATTTGGCAGTCTGGACGGCAAATCCATGGGATCGGGCCTCGTATCATACCGGAGTGTCAGATTTTGAAACCCCTCGCCCTGCAGAACGGAATGAACCTGGACGAATTGGCACGTCCCGCGCGGGCTATTGTCGCCAAAAACGTGGTTCGGAAGTTCCTTCGTGAGGATGCCAAGCCGCACCTGCAAAACGAATTGCTCGAGAAACCGATGGATCATCTGGCGAAAGAATTAAATCCGCGCCCGCAAAAGGCGCCCCCGAATTTGCTCGAGAGCCGGTTTGCCCGGAAGATTTCGACCTTCGCCAGCCTTTCACCGGAAGATTTGGACGCCATCACTGATTTGTACCGCCGCCGCCGGAAATTCCCCGCCGGGCGCGACATCATTCGTCAGGGGCAGACCGCCCAGACCGCTTTCATTCTGGAAGAGGGCTGGGCCGGTTCCTACAAGATTCTCGCCAACGGCAGCCGGCACGTCGTGGGCATCCATATCGCGGGCGACTTCCTCGGACTGCGATCCCTGTTGTTTCGCGCCGCAGACCACAGTGTCGAGACGATTACAGCCGTCCGGGCCTCGGAAGTCTCGCAGTCTTTCTTGACGCAGACCTTTGCCGAGGCACCGCGTTTCAGAAATGGGATCCTTTGGGCCGCCTCGCGCGACGAGGCGATCGTGGCCGAGAATATGGTGAGCGTGGGCAGGCGCAGTGCCGGAGAGCGTCTGGCGCATTTCTTGCTGGAACTGGCGGCGCGCCTGCGGCTCATCGGGCTTGGCGACAGCGCAGGTTACGCTTGTCCCTTGACGCAATATATCCTTGCCGATGCGCTGGGGCTGAGCGCCGTTCAAGTCAATCGCAGTCTGCGCGAGCTGCGTGAAGAAAGACTGGTGACGTTCCAGCAAGGTCAGGTCGTATTTCAGGACTTCCAAAAACTGGTGGCCTTTGCAGATTTCGACCAGACGTATTTGGACCAAGAGATTTCCGTTTTATGACACGCGCCGTTGCTGGCCTTTGGGCATGCCTGAAATCATCAGGATGAAGCGGCGAAAGGTTACGGTGTCAGATCTTGCAGGGCCGATATCCTGATCGGGCCGCTGGTTCGGCAGCGCGGGACTGGCCGGGATCATGTCGTTGAATACGTGGGGCGCGAGGACCTGTGTCTCGTCCTCACCCTTGTTTGTGGGGCGCTGCGCCAAGGCTGTCGGCTTTTCGTCGGCACCTCGGGCTCATGTGTCGTCAAGCTTCTTGTCCTGAGGATCATGCAGGTCTTGGCCCACCTGTTTCTGCACCCGTTTCGGGCCGGCGCTGCCAGGATCGATGGGCTGCGCGCCCGCGTCGGTGGGTTGCGCGGGTTGGTGCGGCAAGGGTTTCCTCGCGATACTCTCGTCCGTCATCTGGTTCTCCTTCTCACCAGACTCAACCCGGTGCCCGGCGATCCGTTCCCGGCAAAATCACGCGCCCCGGCGGCCACAGCCCATTGCCTCAGACCAAGGCCACCATCATCGCGACCGCCATGAGCGCGACATGCAGCCCCATGACGCCGACGCCGAGGAGACGGTCGGCGCGCAGGACGCCGGCGGGGCCGCTCCGTTCGATCCGGTCAAAGGACGAGAGGGCGATCAGCAGGACCAGGATGATCGCGCTGAACGTCAGGAGCGTGATCTGGTCCACCAGCCCGAAACTCGCGTCGAAACCGGTCTGGTCCTCAAGCCGGTAGCGGTTGAAGACCGCGGCGAAGATCGAACCGGTGGAGATACCGACCCGGATCCCGAGGTCGGCCGGCGGGACGAGGAAGACCAGCGCCGTCAGGAACAGTGCGACGAGAAAGCCGGTGAACTTCTCCAGCATCAGGACCGAGCGGTGGCGCGTGACCTCGATCCTGACATCCAGCCGGGAAAAGGTGGGCCTTTCGGTCTGGTAGCCGAAATTGGTGTCATAGGTGAAACCGGCCCCCGACAGCGCGAGCCCGCCGATCCGCCATCCCGGCAGGTTCACGAAATCGGCGATCCGCGACGCCTCGGCATCGGGGACAAACACCACTTTCGACGTGCCGCGCTGCGATTCCATCTGCATCAGCAGGGTCTGCCGATCGAAGGGGAAGGACCGCAGGTCAAAGCTCTGATTGATCACCGCCTCGACCAGAACGGCCTGATAGCCGTCGCCATTGCGCAGCGTCGTGCTGGCGACGGGCTTGATCACGGCCGAACGGCCAAGGATTTCAAGGTCTCGTGTCAGATCGAGGTCGCCGAGCGGGCCGCGCGCCCAGACATAACTGGCGATCTGAAAGCTGCCGTCGGCCGGATCGATTTTCGAGAGCGAAGTGATGAAGATGCCGATCTTGACCTCTGCCGCCTCGGCCCGCGCCGCGAAGGCCAGAAGGAAGATCAGGGACGCCAGCGCGCGCATCGCATTCCGCAGGATTCTGGGCAGAGGGAAGCCTCCCGCATGAGCCGTCGATGGCAGGTTGCGGCATCATCCGGGAAAGCGACCCGGTTTGGCAAGCGCCAGAATGCGGGCCTCTGCCCAAGGCCCGCGGTTCTGGCTCAGCCTAACGGCATTTCGGGCTTGTGACGATATCGCGGGCATCCAGCACCTGGCCGTCCGCCATGGTCAACTGCACGCACAGGCGGCTTGGCCGGTGATAGTAGATGCCGTATTGGGTGTTGCCCGAGCTGAAGCTGTCGACATTGGCAAAGCCGCGGGCCGACATCTCGTCGATGGCCGCGATGGAGTTCATGCCCCTGATCCCGGCAAGGCTTGGCTTCGAACCGCCACTGCTGCCGCTGCTGCCGCTGCTGCCGCTGCCGGAGGCGCCGGTCACAGAGATCTTCAGCTTGTAGCTGCCGGTTTCGCCGCGCCGGGCCGTGGCGCGCATCTGGTAGACCTGGATGACGTAGGTGCCCGACGCGCCCAGCGTGCCGGAAAAGGCATTGCCCTCGACCGACCCGGTGAAAATGGCCTCGCCGCTGCTGCCCGGCGGCAGGACATTGAAGTAGACGATCGACGAGCCGGACAGCGAGACCTTCATCACCTGCCCCGCCTTGACCGAGAGCGTAAAGTCGCGCGACGCATCCCCCTTGATCGAGCCGGAGAGGGTGACGCCGGAGCTGCCCTTGGGGAAGCTGACCTTGACAGTATCGGCCCGCGCCACATCGATCGGGGCTGCGGCGAAAGCGACAGCCAGGGCCAGACCGGCGCCGGACACCAGGCGGAGCGCGGTCCTGTGGAGTGATTTCAGCATGGTATTTCCTTCTTCAGGCTTGGGAGGAGGCAGATGCGGCGACGGCCCGGCGGGCCAGGGGCGAGGCGAGGACCGCGGTCAGGGAGCGACCGACGCGCATCGGCATCACCACCCCGCCCTGCGGCGGGATGCCCCGGTGGCACCGCGCCGCCGGCGGGGTCGTCCTACATGCTGCCTTCGTTGGTCATCGAGGTGACCTCGGCGACCTTGCCGCCGCTGACTAGGCACTTCCAAGGCGCCCGCTGCGCCCCGACGCCGACCATGACGATGGTATTGGCCTGCGAGAATTCCGAGCTCATCACGCTGACCGAATTGCCGGTCTCTCTGGCCACGGCGCTGAGGCAGGCCTGTTCGTCGGCGGCACTGCCGGTCCGCATCGCCGTGCTGGCGGAGGTTCCGCCGTCGTCCTCCATCTCGCAGCCCGCGAGGGCAAGCGCGGAAAGCATCACGACCGGGAGAAGTTTACGGTTCATTTCGGGTACGATCCTTATGTTGCGTTTCGGGGTGGCTTCGGGGGTCAGTCGCCCTCCATGACGACCGAGGGAAACTGGAAACGCTCCTCTCCAATGGTGACGAGGAACATGTCATTGTCCTGCGTGACCGCGAGTTCGCGGCCAGCATCGGCCTGGCTCTTGTCGAACCAGCTGGGGCGGTTGTTTTCAAAACCGATGATGCGCGTGGCGCCATCGGGCCAGGTCACGGTGATCGTGCCGCTGCCATCGCCATTGCGGTTCACGCCGAAGGCGCAGGAGCCCATGGCGGCGGCCGCGGTGCGGGCGCATTGCAGGAAGCCGGTGGCGTTGAAATCGGTGCCCGCGACCTTGGCATCGACGTTTTCGGCGGGCGGCGGCTGTGCGGCGCCGGACCCCTCGCGCAGGAAGTCCCCGGCGGCCCAGCCTTCGTCTCCCGGGTCGGCCAGGGTCGCCACATGGCACCAGCGCCGCCCCTCGTTCATCCGGCAGCCAAGGTTCCTGACCTGGGTGCCACCGGCCAGCCGGGTCACGGTGGCCGCAGCCGCGCTGGGGCTTTTGCGCAGGTTGAGCATTCCTGCGCCCGAGGTCACCACCTCGAAATAATCGGGCCCGCCTTCCAACCCGTCGGCGAAGTCGCCCTGAACGGGGGCAGAGGGGGTGCCCAGCGCCGAAACCGAAATCTCCAGCGCGAAGGCAGCCCCCTCGCCGCGCCGTGCGGCGGCGCGGTTGAGGTAGACATTCACCGTATAGGTGCCCGACGCCGACAAGACGCCGGAAAAGCGGTTGATCTCGGGGACCATCTCGGTGCCCGACATCTCGCTGTTGGCCAGGGCTTCGTCGCCGGGGCCGCGCCCGGGGGCGTAGAGGTTGAAATAGGCGGCATCGTTGGGCGAGGTCAGGCGGACGGTCATCTCCTGCCCCGCCTGCGCGCCGATCGTGTAGGAGATGGACTGCCGTCCCTTGATGCTGGCGCTGATCGTCGTGCCTGTGGCACCGGGCGGGAAATGCACGGCCAAGACGCGGGTTTCGTCCTGCGCATGGGCTTGGGTCAGGGTGCAGAGCCAGGCTGCAGCGAACAGCATTCCAAGCAGCGCAACCTCAAGAAACCGACGGAGACCGGGACGAGGGGCGACCCGGCCTCCGCCGCCCGGCCACGACCCCGAAGGGGCAGCACGCTCAAGGGTCACATGGCGCAGGAAACGATGCTCGCGCAGGCCGAAGTGGGGCTCTCCAAATGGGGGTATCAGGTCATCGGATCTGGAAGGGCAGTAGTCGGCCATAAAAAAATCTCCTTTGCCCGGCAAGAAAGGCTCATTTCGCGGGGGCTCAATGGGTCGGAACCAGAACCGTCCGGCCGCTACCGGAGCCACCATGCCGGCCGTGCAGGGTGACTTCGGGTTCCGGTTCTTGTGCCCGGATGGTTCAAGGCCGGATGATTCAAGGTTAGTGGTCTATTCCCCGGCGGCAACTGAATATTTGGGACGCGAGTTGAGCTAAACTCATCTCATGGTTGCGGCCTGAGTCAGCCGGGGGTGCGCAGGCCAACCGTCTCGTGCCGCAGCCAGCCGGTCAACCGGCGGATCGGGTCCTCCGCGGACCTCGCCTTTTTGATGCAGAGCCGGTAGATGCGCCAGGACGGCGGGGCCAAGGGGTGCCGGCGGCGCAGCTTGCCTTCGGCCCGATGCTCTTTGGCCAAGTGCTCTTTGGCCAGAAAGTCAGGGACCAGCGCGACGCCAAGTCCGGCGCGCGCGTGGCTCAGCGCCAGAACATAATCGTTGCAGCGGACCCAGCCGCCACGGGCCGCCGCCTCCAGATCCAGCCCCGCGTAGATCTGCCAGTCCTGGGTCTGCTCGGGGTTCTGGGCGTAAAGGCGCAGCTCGACGTCGATCTGGGGATGCGCTGCCCGAAAGGCACGCAGTCGCGGCGCCATCCAGCCCGGCCCGAAGGCCGAGCAGGCCGCGATCCGCAACCGCGCCTGCACATTGCCCACAAGCTTCAGCACATCGAAGACGCCGTCGAGTTTCGCCGCCAGCGCCACCCCGGCCTCGGTCAGCGTGATGCTGCGTCCCGTGCGCCCGAAGAGATCCTCGCCCACCGACCGCGTCAGGTCGCGCAACGGGTGGCTGACCGCGCTGGCGGTGACGCCACGTTCGCGCGAAGCGCCCAGCATCGCGCCATGCCGGGCCATCGCCTCAAAGCACTGGAGGTTTCGCAGTAGCCTGGGATTGCGCCGCCCGGAGTTCATGCCAATTGATGAGCGCAGCGACGGCCCCGCTGTCAAGTCTTTATCCCGGCCAGATCGCGGGCGCTGCGCCGCAGGCACCCCATCGGCGCGAACCGGGCGCAGCATCCGGCCGGACCTGCGAAGGTTTGGCGCCGCTCCTGCGATCGCGTGATCAGCAACGCAGGAGAGGAACCGTGGCCACCGGCAGAACCGATGGATTTTGCAAGGAGGCGGTGCAGTTCATGCGCACCAACCGGCACGCGCGGCTTCAGGGTGCGGGCGATCTTCGTCCGGGCGGCCTCCCGGTCAGACGATCAGAAAGTCGGAGGCCGACAGCGTGGCGTGATCGCTCAACCAGGCGATGGAAAAACTGTAGGCCGGGTCATTTCCGGGGAAGTTGAAGGACAGCAGACCCGTCTCCTTGTCATAGACGAAGCCATTCGCCGTGCTGGCGCCGAGGTGAAACAGGCGGGACTCGAGCTGGCCCCGGTCGCCCAACCCGAAGTACTTGCCCTGCAGGACGATCTTGTCGCTTCCCGTGGTGAAATCGTGGAAGGTGACGTGAAACTGATCGGCATAGAGATCGACAAACCTGAAAACATCCGCCCCCGCGCCGCCGGTGATCTCGATCTCGCCCGCGCCGCTCTGTATGGTGTCGTTGCCGGCGCCGGCATCGAGCTTGATGAGGAACCCGCTGCTCCCGATCTCGATCAGGTTGCTCAGCGCATTGCCGGCCAGGACATCGACGCGCGGGCCGGGCCGCGCCCAGTCGTCGAAGGTCAGCCACTCGACATTCGGGTCCATCTTGTAGCCCGGGCCGAACACCACGACATGGTCGTAGCCGCCATGCGCCTTTTCGATGACCCTGATGCCGCCGCCGTTGACGAAGTAGAAATCGTTGCCAGCCCCGCCCACCATCGTGTCATGCGAACCGCCGATGATCGTATCGGCATATTTCGTGGTCTCGATCCGGTTGGCCTCGTCGTTGCCGGTGATGCTGACGGCGCCGGTGGCGGTCGATATGAACTTGTCGATCCCATTGACCATCGTCCAGCTGCGGAAATTGGCCTGGACGGTGTCGATTCCGCGGTCGCCAGAGCTGCCAAAGTCGAGAATGTCGCCGGCATCGAGAAAGTAGAAATCATCCCCTCTGCTTGGTACGAAATAGTCGTTGCCGGCCCCGCCGCGCAGCACATCGTTGCCACCGCCGCCACTGATCGTGTCATCGCCATCGCCGCCGAACAGCAGGCTGTCGTGCAGGCCGCCCTGCAGGGAATCGTTGCCTCCACCGCCATAAAGGGTGGCCGCCGACAGGTTCGCGAGCATCCGGTCATCCCCGAGCCCGCCATAGGCCACCAACCCGTCTCCCAGCCTTGCATCGCTCATCAGGGTGTCGTTGCCGCCGTCCAGATAGATCAGGTCAGACCCGGTGCCGGACAGCAGGGTGACATATTCCCGGCCATCATTGCCGATGAGCGTGCTGTCCTGGTCGCCGATCACGCTCCAATCCTCGACATTGGCCGACAGGCGATAGAACCGCGTCGAGATCTTGACGAAGTCATAGCCGCCCGTCGCCGTTTCGATGATCACGTCGCGGGAATTGTCCACGTAATAGATGTCCTCGCCGCGGCGCCCCTCCATCCGGTCGGCGCCGGAACCGCCCCAGAAGAAATCGTCGCTGCGTCCCCCCGTCAGCACGTCGTCGCCGTCACCGCCGTTCAGCGCGTTATGGTCATAGCGCGAGCCTGTGAGGGTGTCATTGCCGCCATTCCCCAGAATCCAAAGCTCGTCGCCTACGCTGTGCGCGGCCGAGGCATCCATCAGGTTGCCGTTCTCATCGCCCAGGTAGCGCCCGTTCATCCAGATCTCGGACCAGGGGCCAAGCCGGCTGAAGTCGAAGCCGGTCAGGATGGTCTCGCTGCCGGCGATTTCAAGGGTGTCATGGCCGCCACCGCCGTAAATCGTATCTGCGAGGATATCGCCGGAGCTCATGAGGAAGGTCTCGTTGCCCGCGCCGCCGTAGATCAGATCCCGGCCGGCTCCACCGGCGATCTGACCCCCGCCGCGCGCGCCATAGATCGTATCGTCACCATCGCCGCCGGCGGCCGAGCCATAACCGCGGCCAAAGCGGATCAGATCGTCGCCACCCCCGGCGGAAATGTAGATATGGTCGACCACGGCGCTGCTGAAATCATAGACATCCGCCGCCGTGTCGGATGCCCCGTAGAGAACCCCCGCAAAGACCTCGATGTCGTGGCCTGGCCCTACGACAAAACCGTGGGCCGAGAACGGCGTGGAGGTGAAGGACAGGGTGTCCTGACCCATCCCGCCGAAAATGTGGTCCAAGGAAGTATAGCTTTGCGAAAGGAGGATGCGGTCATTGCCCTCTCCACCGTAGATCGTCGAGGTGCCGCGCAGGGGGCCGATCTCGTAACCGGCGCCTATCACATCATTGCCCGCGCCACCGAACAGCCGGTTGGACCCATCCCTGTCGTCCAGCGTGTCATTGCCTGCGCCGCCGTAAAGCAGGTCGTTGCCCAGGTCGCCCGACAAGATGTCCCCAAAGTCACCGCCATAAAGCCTGTCGTCGCCATCAACTCCGCGCAGGTAGTCATAATCTGATGACCCCACCATCACGTCATTGCCGCTGCCCGCAGTGATCAGGTAGACGCCCTCGCCAGACTGAATTTGGGCGGCCTGAGGGCCAAGAATTTTGGAGAGATCAATCCAGCCGGCGCCGGTTACCACCAGGGAGACGGGCGTTGTGCTGTCAGTGGGCGAATAGCGGATGGCGGAATAGCTTTGGAACTCTGCGATGCTCGCGGTGATCGTGGCGCCGTAGGTGTAAAGGACAGACATGCAAACTCCGAAAAAGCTCTCTGCGAAAATCCTCGGTGAAATCGCTTGCGCCGGATGGTGGGGAATGCTGTGAGGTTAGGAAGTAAATACCTGAAAGGCAAACGGTTTTCGCCCGCAGGTGGTGATGGCATCCGGCCCGATCCACCGTCTGGCTGCCTCCGACCAGCGTCGCCGCGAGGTCGAGGCCTGAGGCGGGACATCCCACCTCCCCTTCCCCCCAACTCCTGCGAAGAGTGCCGGCGGTTCGGCGTCCTGGGTCTTTCGCCGCGCCGCGGTTTGCCATTGATCTGGGTGCGAGCTGTCAGACGCCCTTGCTGGGCTGCCCGGAAGGGCCGGACTGACGCCCCGGACGTCTTGCAAACGGGTCGGGGACGGGCCTGCGGGAGGGTTTTGTCCCCGGGTCAGACGACGGCGGGCTGAGCGGGAGGCGGGGCGGGAGGCGGGGCGGGGGGCGGGGCGGGGCGGAACGATGACATCGGCAGTGTCACATCGGCCAGCGTCACCTGATCGAAGGCCGCCAGAAACCCCGCGATTGCCTTGCGCCCCACGGCGGGCAGGCGGCAGGGCCCGGCGATCGGGCAGGCCTTGTGGTCCTGAAAGCATTCGAACACGCCAAAGTCGGTTTCGGTGACCCGCAGCACGGCGCCGAGGTTGATGTCCTCGGGCTTGCGCGCCAGCTGGTAGCCGCCGGTCCTGCCCTTGATGCCCTGCAGAAAGCCAGCCCGAGTCAGCTTCAGCACGACTTTCTTCAGATGCCCATGCGATATCCCGAAAATCTCGGCGGTGTCCTCGATCGTCAGACGCGCCTCGCCGCGGGCTGCGGCGATCATCAGGACGCGCAGCGCATAGTCGCTGAATTTCGTCAGGTGCATGGGCAGACCCTTCTCTTGCTGTCTCGGGCCACATTCTCTGTCCAAACGGATCGCTTGGGAATGGCCGGAATCACATGGCAGCCTGTGCAATCGGTGGGGGGCAGCTGTTGCACATAAAAAGGATATTTTAGTTGACCTAAATCAAGGGCGACTGCCAGCCTCTCAGGCATAGAAGAGGCATGAAACACGTTCTGCACCCGCTTCTGACCCGCTTTTGGCTTGGCCTTGTGGCCATGGTCTTCCTGGCCCTGCCGGTTTTGGCCGAGAGCGTTCTGGCCAAATACCTGCCGACGGTCGCCGCGGCCGAGCTGGTGGCCGGCGCCGATGGCTTCGGGCCGATCCGTGGCGATCTGGCGGTGGCGCCGGTGCTGAAGGGGGGCCAGCAGATCGGCTGGGTCTTCCTGACCTCGGATTTCGTGGGGACGACGGGCTATTCGGGCAAGCCGATCCACACGCTGGTCGCGGTCGACCCGACCGGCAAGATCACCGGCGTCAAGCTGGTCAAGCACGCGGAACCCATCGTGCTGATCGGCATCCCCGAGGCCAAGGTCAAGGCGCTGGCGGCGAGCTATGTCGGCATGGACCTGGTTGCGATGGCCAAGACCGGCGGCAAGCACGAGATGAACATCATCTCGGGCGCCACGGTCACGGTGATGGTGCTGGATGACAGCATCCTGCGATCGGGCCTGAAGGTCGCGCGAGCCCTCGGGCTTGGCGGGTTGACGCCAGAGGTCGTGGCCGGCCCCACGGTCGAGATCGACCCCGCCGCCACCGCCCCGGCGGATTGGCTGGCGCTGGAGGGTGACGGCACCCTGCGCCGCCTGTCGCTGGACGTGGGCCAGGTCAACGCCGCCTTCGCCGCCCTGAACGACCCGCGCGCCACCGCCAGGCCAGAGACCGCGCCGCCCGACAGCGTCTTCATCGAACTGCAGGTGGCCCTGGTTTCGGTGCCTGCCATCGGCCAGGCGCTGCTAAGCGCGCAGGATCAGGCCAACCTGACGGCCTGGCTGCAACCCGGCGATCAGGCCGTGATGATCGTGGGCAAGGGGATCTTCTCCTTCAAGGGGTCGGGCTATGTGCGCGGCGGCATCTTTGACCGCATCGTGCTGGTGCAGGATGACGTCTCGGTCCGCTTCCATGACCGCGACCACAAGCGGCTGGCCGCGATTGCGGCCAGTGGAGCGCCGGAATTCAGCGAAACCGACCTGTTCCGCATTCCGGCCGCGTCGGGGTTCGATCCCACCAAGCCCTTCCGCATCCAGCTTCTGGTGCAGCGCCAGGTCGCCGCGATCGAGAAGGATTTCATCACCTTCGACCTCGCCTACCAGCTGCCGCCCCACTATTTGCGCACGATTGCCGCCCCGGCGGCCACCTCGACCCAGGCGGCAACGGCGGAGGGTGCGGCAGCGACCCAGGACGAAAGCGCCGCGCAAAGCGCGCTGTGGCGGAAGATCTGGCTGGACAAGAAGGGGGAGATCGCGGGCCTTGCCGTGATGCTGGCCGTGCTGACGCTGGTCTTCTTCTTTCAGGGCCTCGCCACCCGCAAGGCGCGCGCCTTCTTCTGGTTCCGCATGGGGTTCCTGACCGTCACCCTGGTGTTTCTGGGCTGGTATGCCAATGCGCAGCTGTCGGTGGTCAACCTGATGGCGCTGTTTGGCGCCCTGGTGACCGGCTTCAGCTGGCAGGCCTTCCTTCTGGACCCGCTGACCTTCATCCTGTGGTTCTCGCTGGCCGCCGCCCTGATCTTCTGGGGACGGGGCGCCTATTGCGGCTGGCTCTGCCCCTTTGGCGCGCTGCAGGAGATCACCAACAAGATCGCCCGTGCCTGCCACATCCCGCAATGGACCCTGCCCTGGGGCCTGCATGAGCGCCTCTGGCCGCTGAAATACATGATCTTCCTCGGGCTGTTCGGCGTGTCGCTGATGTCGATCGACCAGGCCGAGCAATATGCCGAGATCGAGCCGTTCAAGACCGCCATCGTTCTGAAATTCGTCCGCGCCTGGCCCTTCGTGGCCTATGTCGCGGCCCTTCTGGCGGCTGGTCTTTTCGTCGAACGCTTCTACTGCCGCTACCTCTGCCCCTTGGGGGCGGCGCTGGCGATCCCGGCGCGGATGCGGATGTTCGACTGGCTCAAGCGCTACCACGAATGCGGCGCGCCCTGTCAGACCTGCGCCAACGAATGCCCGGTGCAGGCCATCCATCCGACCGGAGAGATCAATCCCAACGAATGCGTSAACTGCCTGAATTGCCAGGTGCTTTACCAAAGCAAGACCAAATGCCCGGTCGTCATCCGCCAGGTCAAGCGGCGCGGCGCGGTGGGCGCGGTCGAGATGTCCGCGCGGAGGCCTGGCGACCTTATCAACCATCCCAATCTGAAAGGACCGAAAAATGTCTGAGAGCGAAAAACCCGGACTGAGCCGGCGGGGACTATTCGGGGCCACCGCGGGCGGTGCTGCGCTGCTGGGCGGGCTTGGCGCCTCGCGTCTGGCCCTGCTGGCCGGAGCCACGGGCATGACCGCAGCCGCAACCGCGGCCCGGGCCGAGGAGGCTTCCTTCCAGGTCGCACCCGGCCAGCTGGACGAATACTACGGCTTCTGGTCCTCGGGCCAGTCGGGCGAGATGCGCATCCTTGGCATCCCCTCGATGCGCGAACTGATGCGGGTGCCGGTGTTCAACCGCTGCTCGGCCACCGGCTGGGGCCGCACCAACGAAAGCCGCCGCATCCTGAACGAGACGATGACCGAGGAGACCAGGGCCTACCTCGCCGCCAACAATCAGGTCGTGCATGATAACGGCGACCTGCACCACGTCCACATGTCCTTCACCGAGGGCAAATATGACGGCAAGTACCTGTTCGGCAACGACAAGGCCAACACCCGCGTCGCCCGCATCCGCTGCGACGTGATGAAGACCGACAAGGTGCTGGAGATCCCGAACGCCCGCGGCATCCACGGCATGCGGCCTCAGAAATGGCCGAAATCGACCTATCTCTTCTGCAACGGCGAGGACGAGACGCCGCTGAAGAACGACGGCTCGACGATGAACGATGCGTCGACCTACACCAACATCTTCACCGCCGTGGACACCGAAAGCTTCCGCGTGGCCTGGCAGGTCCAGGTSTCGGGCAACCTCGACAACACCGATGCGGATTACGAGGGCAAATGGGCCTTCTCCACCTCCTACAACTCGGAAATGGGGATGACGCAGGCCGACATGACCGCGGCCGAGATGGACCATGTCGTGATCTTCAACATTGCCGAGATCGAAAAGGGCATCGCGGCGGGGGACTTCACCGAATACAACGGTTGCAAGGTTCTGGACGGTCGCAAGGGGTCGAACAAGAACTACACCCGCTACATCCCGGTCGCCAACAACCCGCATGGCTGCAACATGGCGCCCGACAAGGTTCACCTGTGCATCGCGGGCAAGCTGTCGCCCACCGTCACGGTGATTGATGTCACCAGGCTGGACACGCTCTTCACCTCGGACGCCGACCCGCGCTCGGTCGTCGTGGCCGAGCCTGAGCTGGGTCTTGGCCCGCTGCACACCGCCTTTGACGGCAAGGGCAACGCCTTCACCTCGCTGTTCCTCGACAGCCAGGTGGTGAAATGGAACATCGCCACGGCGATCAGGGCCTATGCCGGGGAGAAGGTCGATCCGATCCTGGACAAGGTGGATGTGCAATACCAGCCCGGCCACCTGAAAACCTCGATGGGCGAGACGCTGGAGGCGGATGGCAAGTGGCTGGTCTGCCTGTGCAAATTCTCCAAGGACCGCTTCATCAACGTGGGGCCGCTCAAGCCGGAAAACGATCAGCTGATCGATATCTCCGGCGACAGGATGAAGGTCATCCACGACGGCCCGAACTTTGCCGAGCCGCATGACGCGATCGCCGTCCATGCCTCGAAGCTGAACCCGCTGTCGGTCTGGGACAGGCAGGACCGCATGTGGGCCGAAACCCGCAAGCAGGCCGAGGCGGATGGCGTCAATCTGGACGATTACCAGGACTCGGTGATCCGCGACGGCAACAAGGTGCGGGTCTACATGTCGTCCCAGGCGCCGAACTTCAGCCTGGAGAGCTTCACCGTGAAGCAGGGCGACGAGGTGACGATCTGTGTCACCAACCTCGATGACATCGACGATCTGACCCATGGCTTCACCCTGGGCAACCACGGCATCGCGATGGAGATCGGGCCGCAAGCCACTTCTTCGGTGACCTTCATCGCAACCCAGCCCGGGGTGCACTGGTACTATTGCCAGTGGTTCTGCCATGCGCTGCACATGGAAATGCGCGGCCGGATGCTTGTCGAACCGAAGGCGACCTGAGATGCGCCTGCGCCTGTCCCTGAGCCTTGCCCTTGTTCTGCTGGCGCTGCCCGCGCCGGCCGAGGAGGTGCGCGTGGCGCCGGGGACAGGCAGCCTGCAACGCGCCATCGCCRGCTCGCAGCCCGGCGATGTGCTGCTRCTGGCGGCGGGCATCTATCCCGGGCCCTTCGTGATCGACCATTCGCTGACGGTGCAGGGCCAGCCGGGCGCCATCCTCGACGGCCAGGGGGTTGGCAGTGTCGTCACCCTGACCGGCGACGAYATCACGCTRAAAGGGCTTGCGATCACCCGCTCTGGCGACCGCAACGAGGACATCGATTCCGGCGTCAGGATCCTCAAAGGGGCCGACCGCAACGTGGTCGAGGGCAACTTTCTGACCGACAACATGCACGGCGTCGACGTGCATGGCGGCATCGACTGCGTGGTGCGCAACAATGTCATCGAGGGGCGCCGCACCGATCGCCTCAACCAGCGCGGCAACGGGGTCTATGTCTGGCACGCGCCGGGCCTGATCGTGGAGGGCAACGACATCCGCTGGGGCCGCGACGGGATCTTCTCGAACACCTCGAGCCACGACATCTACCGGGGCAACCTGTTCCGCGATCTGCGTTTTGCCATCCATTACATGTACACGCGCGACAGCGAGGTGTCCGACAACATCTCGATCGGCAACCATCTTGGCTTTGCCATCATGTTCTCCAACCATGTGAAGGTCACCGGCAACATGTCGCTGGGCGACCGCGACCACGGGCTGATGATCAACGCTTCGAACTATTCCGACTTCTCGGGCAATCTGGTGAAAGGGGCGGCCAAATGCACTTTCATCTATGACGCCAACAAGAACCTGTTCGTCGGCAACCGCTTCGAGGGTTGCGACATCGGCATCCACTTCACCGCGGGCTCCGAAGGCAATGCCATGACCGGCAACGCCTTCATCGGCAACCGGACGCAGGTCAAATACGTCGGCACCCGCATGATCGAATGGAGCTTTCAGGGCCGCGGCAATTTCTGGTCCGACCATCCGGTGTTCGACCTGAACGGCGACGGCTATGCCGACAGTCCCTTCCGCCCCAATGACCTGATGGATTCCATCCTGTGGTCGCAACCCGCCGCCGCACTGCTGATGGGCTCGCCCGCCGTGCAGCTGATCCGGTGGAGCCAGTCCTCCTTCCCTGCCATCCTGCCCGGTGGCGTSGTCGACAGCCATCCGCTGGTGACCGCCCCCGCCMTCGAAATYCCTGCCAAGATTGCCGCGATGGAGGCCCTTGTGGCCGACCGCTGGCTGAAAGAMCCAAGCCATGACGCCTCATCTGACGCTGCAATGTCTGACTAAGACCTACGGTGGCCAGCGCGCCCTGTCCGAGGTTTCCCTGACCATCGCCCCCGGCGAGCGGGTGGCTCTGCTTGGCCATAACGGCGCCGGCAAATCCACCATGATGAAGATCATCCTTGGCCTGATCCCCTACGATTCCGGCACGTTGCAGGTCACCGGCGCCGCCCCCGGCTCGGCGCTGGCCCGCGCGCGCGTGGCTTATCTGCCCGAGAATGCCGCCTTCCATCCCGCCCTGACCGGGCTGGAGCAGATGCAGCACTACCTTGCCCTGCGCGGACAGAAATCGAGCCTTGCCCTTGGCTTGCTGGAACGTGTCGGCCTCGGCCCTGCCGCCCGGCGCCGCATCGGCACCTATTCCAAAGGCATGCGSCAGCGCGTSGGYCTGGCGCAAACSCTGATCGGCAAGCCCAKGTTGCTGGTGCTGGACGARCCGACCTCYGGCCTYGACCCGGTGTCGCGCCGCGATTTCTACGAACTGCTGGACGGGCTGGCSGCCGAGGGCGCCTCGATCCTGTTGTCCTCGCAYGCSCTGACCGAGGTGGAGGCGCGCACCGACCGCATCCTGATCCTGTCGGGCGGGGTTCTGGTGGCCGAGGGCAGCCTCTCCGACCTGCGCCGGCGCGCGGCGCTGCCGGTGGCCTTCCACGTCACCCCGCGCCCGGGCGCCGAGGCCGAGGTTGCCCTCGCCCTGCCGGAGGCGACGCGTGCCGCAGGGGTGCTGACCCTGACCGGGAGGCAGGAGGAAAAGCTGGGGCTTCTGGCCCGGATCTCCGCCCTGGGAGACAGTGTCGCGGATATCGACGTGCAGCCGCCTTCGCTGGAGGACATCTACAGCCATTTCAGCAAGAGGGCCGGGCAATGAACCGCATCCTTGCCACCGCCCGGACCGAGTTCCGCATCGCCCTGCGCAATCGCTGGGTTGCGATGTCCATCGCGATGATGGCGCTGTTCTCGCTGGTGCTTTCGGCCGCCGGGTCCTCTGCCACCGGCAGCATCGGGGCGGACCGCCTGTCGGTCGTCGTGGCCAGCCTGACCAGCCTTGCGGTCTATCTGGTGCCGCTCGTCGCGCTCCTCATGTCCTTTGACGCGATCGCCGGCGAGGTGGAGCGAGGCACCCTGCCCCTGCTGCTGACCTATCCCGTCTCGCGCCCGGAAATCCTTCTGGGCAAGCTTCTGGCCCATCTGGCGATCCTGACCCTTGCCGTGGCCGTGGGCTATGGCATCGCAGCCCTGGCCGCGCTGGCGGTGGACGCTTCGGCGGTGGCCGGGCTGGCCGTGCTGTGGCGGCTGATGTGGTCATCGGTTCTGTTGGGGGCCACCTTCCTTGGCATGGGTTACGCGGCCTCGGCCCTTGCCCGCAGGCCCTCCGGGGCGGCGGGGCTGGCGATCGGGCTGTGGCTGGGGATGATCGTACTCTACGATCTGGGGTTGCTCGCGGCCATCGTGGCCGACAATGGCGGCCTTTTCAGCACCAGGGTCTTTCCGGTCGCCCTGCTGGCCAATCCGGCCGACGCGTTCCGGCTGTTCAATCTGGCCGCCTCGCAGGCGACGGCGGCGGCGGCCGGCGTGGCAGGGGCGGCGAGCACGATCCCGGTCTGGGCCTCGCTCACCTCCATCGCCCTGTGGCCGGTCGCGGCGCTGGGTCTTGCCACCGCAGCCTTCCGCAGGGTGACCCCATGAAGCGCCTYGCCCTGATCCTCCTGCTGCTGGCSGCCTGCAAGGACGAGGCGCCGGTCCCGCTGCCGGTGGCGATGACCGCCGATACGACCGGCTATTTYTGCCAGATGGACCTGCTGGGCCATCCCGGCCCCAAGGCGCAGATCCACCTSGCSACCTATCCCGGCARGCCCCTGTTCTTCAGYCAGGTCAAGGATGCCGTGGCCTAYCTSMGGATGCCMGAGCAGATCGACACCGTGACCGCCACCTATGTCAGCGACATGGGCGCGGCGCCCAGCTGGCAGTCCCCCGGCGCCACCAACTGGCTGGCCGCGGAGAAGGCGGTCTATGTCGTGGGCTCCGACGCCAGGGGCGGCATGGACGCGCCGGAGTTCGTGCCCTTCAGCGACCCCGCCAAGGCCCGGGCTTTCGCCGCCAGCCATGGCGGCCAGGTGATGACGCTGGCCCAGATCCCGCAGACCGCCCTGACGCCCGGCACCGCCCCCGGCGATACCGAGACCGACGCCGACATCGCCGCGCGCCTGCGCGCCCTTTCCCCGACCGGAGGCTGACATGCCCATCCTGCCCCCCCGCCTCCTGACCCCTCGCCCACTTTCCCGGCGCCGCTTTCTGACCCTTTCGGCTGTGGCCGCCCTGCCCTTGTCCTTCCCGGCACGCGCGGCGCAGATCACCCAGTGGCATGGCACCGCCCTTGGCGCCGGGGCCGCGATCTATCTGGATCACCCCGACGCCCCCGCCATCATCGCCCGCGCCGTGGCCGAGATCGCGCGGCTGGAGGCCATCTTCAGCCTGTACCGCGCCGACTCCGCCCTGTCGCAGTTGAACGCGGCGGGCCGGCTGGATGCGCCGCCCTTTGAATTGCTGGAGTGTCTGACGCTTTGCGCGCGCGTCGGTGCCGCGACGGGCGGAAGGTTCGACCCGACGGTTCAACCCCTCTGGCAGCTTTACGCCGCAGCCTTTGCGGCGGGGGACGCGCCGCGCCCGGAGCAGATCGCGGCGCTCTTGCCCAAGGTCGGGCTGCACCGCATCAGCTGGGACAGTGCGGCGGTAGAGATGCCCGCCGGCATGGCGCTGACGCTCAACGGCGTGGCGCAAGGCTTCATCGCCGACAAGGTGGCCGAGATGCTCGCCGCGGCGGGGCTGACCGATATCCTGATCAACACCGGAGAGTTCCGCGCCCTCGGCCAAATGCCCGGCGGTCGGGACTGGCCGGTCAAGCTGGCCAGCGGGGGCGAGACGGGACTTGCCTCGCGCGCCCTGGCGACCTCGGCGCCGCTGGGGACCGTTTTTGACGCGCAAGGCAAGGTCGGACATATCCTGCACCCSGTGACCGGCCTGCCWGCRACCCCGACATGGACCTYGGTTTCGATCAGCGCGCCCACGGCGGCGCTGGCGGATGCGCTGTCCACCGCCGCCTGCCTGATGCCCGATCGCGCGTCGATCCTGGCGGCCCTGTCCCAGTTTCCGCAAACCCGGATCGAAGCGCTGGTCTGACCTGGCCCTGCCCCAGACGCGCCCCCGGCCCCGCACCACCCCCTGCCATCCCGACCCCTCACCCCCCCTGCCCTTCATGGAGATTACGATGAAAACCCTGACCCTGATTGCCGCCCTCACCCTCGCCGCCGCCCCGGCCCTTGCCGCCGGCGACGCCACCAAGGGGGCCGATGACTTCAAGCGCTGCAAGGCGTGCCATTCCATCGTGGCGCCCGATGGCACCGCGATCCAGAAGGGCGGCAAGACCGGCCCGAACCTTTACGGCGTGATCGGCCGCAAGGTCGCGAGCCTTGCCGATTTCAAATATGGCGACTCGATCGCGGCGGTCGGCGCCAAGGGCACGATCTGGGACGAGGCGATGGTGGCGGCCTATGTCACCGACCCCACCGCCTGGCTGAAGGCCCAGACCGGCAATGACAAGGTCGTGGCCAAGATGACCTTCAAGATGGCCACCGGGGGCGAGGACATCGCGGCCTACCTCGCCTCGATCAAGTAACCGGCATTCAGGCCGGCACGGTCGAAGGGTCCGTATGCCCGGCGCATGCGGGCCCTTCTCACCGGCTTTAAAGGATATATGATGTACCTGTTAAAGCGCAGGATACCCGATGAGTCCCGACCCGGGGACGGCGCGATGGAGACGCAACCGATGACAACTTCACAAGCCTTCAGCCTGCGCCCGGCGGTGACCGCCGATCTGATGGTGCGCACCGGACTGGACGACAGGGTCCTGGAGCGGCTCGTGCATGGCTTTTACGACCGTGTGCGGTCGGACCCGCTGCTCGGCCCGGTCTTTGCCGCGCGCATCACCGACTGGGGCCCCCATCTGGCGCAGATGGTGGCGTTCTGGTCGTCGGTGGCGCTGATGACGGGGCGCTATCATGGCCAGCCGATCCCCAAGCATCTGCCCCTGCCGGTGGAGGCCGCGCATTTCGACCGCTGGCTCACCCTGTTCCGCCAGACCGCACACGAGGTCTGCTCGCCCGCCGGCGCCGCCTGGGTCATCGAACGGGCCGAGCGGATCGCCGGGTCGATCCTTATGAACATTGAGGACGCCCGTACCGCCTATGGCCGGGCCGGTCTGCCGCCACGCTTCTAGCGCAGCTTTCAAGGAGGAGAGACGCCATGTCCGATCGCCGTTTGCAGACCCCGGTCTGCGCGCTACTGGGATGCGAGGTGCCGATCCTGCTGGCCGGAATGGGCGGGGTGGCGCGCTCCGAACTGGTTTCCGCGGTGGCCAAAGCCGGTGGCTTCGGCATGCTGGGCATGGTGCGCGAAAGCCCGGCCCGGATCGCGGCAGAGATCGACGCGGTGCGGGCCCGAACCGCGCGCCCCTTCGCGGTGAACCTGATCCCGGCGGCCACTGATCCCGCCTTGCTTGCGGCAGAGATGCAGGTCTGCCTTGAGCGCGCCGTGCCCGCGATGTGCTTTTTCTGGGATGTGGTGCCGGAGGTCGTGGCCAGGGCCAAGGCGGCGGGCTGTCTGGTGCTGCATCAGGTGGGCTCGCTCGCCGCGGCGCGGGCGGCAGAGGCGGCCGGGGCCGATGTGCTGATCGTGCAGGGGGTGGAGGCGGGCGGCCATGTGCATGGCACGGTGGCGGCCCTGGTTCTGCTGGAGCAGGTGGCGCGCGCAACGTCCCTGCCGCTGATCGCCTCCGGCGGCTTCGCCACCGGCGCGAGCCTGATCGCGGCCCTCGCCCTCGGCGCGCAGGGCATCCACTGCGGCACGGCCTTTCTGGCCACCCGGGAATCCTATGCCCATGACGACCACAAGGCGCGCGTGATCGCCGCCCGGGCGGAAGATACCGTCTACACCGACGCTTTCGCGATCAACTGGCCTGCGAACTCGCCGGTGCGCGTCATCCGCAATTCGGTGACCGATGCCCTGGGCCATGACCTGATGGGCCACCACCCCGACCGCCTGCCGCGTGAGGTGATCGCCTGGGAGGAGGGGCGCCCGCTTTACCGCTACGCCACCGACTCGCCGCTGCGCTGCACGACAGGCAACCTGGAGGCGATGGCGGCCTTTGCCGGGCAAAGTGCCGCACTGATCGACGATCTGCCGACAGCCGCCGACCGCATCGCGGCGATCCTGTCAGAGGCGCGCACCGCCCTCGCCAGGCTGCAGGGGATGACCGCATGAAACCGCCCGCCTCGCCGCCCTGCATGGCCGATGCGTTCGACCCGGCCCATGTCGACCCCGAACAGGCCCGCGACGTTGCGGTCTGGCGCAGGGCGGAACGGCAGCGGCTGCTGGCCTGCCGCGCCGCACTGCCGGTCGTGACGCGGCAGGCCGCCGCACAGGCCATCGCGGACCATCTGGACCGCGTGCTGGAAGACCGGTTCGGCACGCTGCAGGGCCTGACGATCTCTGCCTGGTGGCCGATCAGGTCCGAGCTGAACCTGCGGCACTGGCTGGCGGGCCTTGCGGCGCGCGGGGCGCAGGCGGCCCTGCCGCTGGTGATCACCCCCGGCGCGCCGCTGATCTTCCGCCGCTGGACGCCCGAAACCCGGATGGAGCGCGGCTTCTGGAACATCCCCGTCCCCGCCGAGGGGCCGCAGGTCACACCCGACATCACCCTGGCCCCGGTGGTCGGCTGGGATGCCGCGGGCTACAGGCTGGGCTATGGCGGCGGCTATTTTGACCGCACGCTGGCGGCACTGCAGCCGCGGCCCTTTGCGATGGGCCTGGGCCTCGACGCGGCGCAGCTGCGCACGATCTTCCCGCAGCCCCATGACATTGCGATGCAGCTCATCATCACCGAAACCGGCCCTCGCCTTCCGAGGCCGCTGCCCTGACAGGCGCCGCGCAGCGGGGCAATGCGCGCCCGATCCCCGCCAGACCGCCACGAAGGCTCGACAAGGCACGGTGGGGCGGCTAAGGGGCAATTTATATGGGTTCCCATATTGATTCGCAGCGCCAAAGAGGCCCGCATGACGTCCGATGCCCAAACAATCATGGATGCGCTCAGGCGCATCGTGCAGGCCCTGCGCCAGTCCTCGGTGCAGAACCAGCAAAGCGCCAGGATCACCGGGGCGCAGGCGCTTGTCCTGAAACATGTCGCCGCGCGCGACGGTGTTTCGGTCAACGATCTGGCCGGGCTGACCTTCACCCATCAAAGCACCGTGTCCGAGGTGGTCAGCCGCCTGGAGGGCCGGGGGTTGCTGCGCCGGGTGCGCACGCCGGAGGATGGCCGGCGCTGCGCGCTGTATCTGACCGAGGCGGGCAGCGCCGTCGCGCGCAACACGGTCCTGACCGCCCAGGAGAAGTTGATGCAGGCACTGCGGGACCTGCCGCCACCCTTGGTGGCTCAGCTGGCGCAGGGGCTTGACGCCCTCATCCTCGCCGCCGGTCTGTCCGAGGAGACGCCGGTCATGTTCTTCGAACCAGACACCAGCCAGAAGGTCGATCCGAAATGAGCCGCCATCCCGTCGAAGAGGCCTCCACCACGCCCGGCCTGCCGATTTCCGTGGGTCTGGCCGCCACGCTTGAAGAGGCGGGGGTGGTGCGGCATGCCATGACCCTGGACCGCCGGGCGATGAAGATCGTCCTCCTCAGCGCCGGGATCGCGGTGGTGGTCGCCTGTGTCGCCCGGATGCTGGTCCTTCTGATCGGCCTGATCACCAACCTCGCCTTCTATGGCAGGATCTCGGCCGAGATGACGACGCCCTGGGCCAACCGGCTGGGGCTTTGGGTCATCGTCGTGCCGGTGGTCGGATCGCTGATCGTGGGGCTGATGGCGCGCTATGGGTCGAAGGCGATCCGGGGCCACGGCATCCCCGAGGCGATGGAGCAGGTCCTGACCAACGAAAGCCGCATCCCGCGGCGGATGACCTTCCTCAAACCCCTGTCCGCCGCCATCGCCATCGGCACCGGCGGGCCGTTCGGGGCCGAGGGGCCGATCATTGCGACCGGCGGGGCGCTGGGGTCATGGCTGGGTCAGGTCGTCCATGTCTCGGCGCTGGAGCGCAAGACCTTGCTGGCAGCGGGCGCCGCCGCGGGGATGACCGCGATCTTCGGCACGCCTTTCGCGGCCATCCTTCTGGCCATCGAGCTGCTGATGTTCGAGTTCCGGCCCCGCTCCTTCATCCCGGTGACCGCCGCCGTGCTGACGGCCATCGTCCTGCGGCCCTTCCTCTTCGGGGCGGACCCGCTGTTCCATGTCGGCACGATGGCCCCGGCAACGCAGACGGCGCTGATTGCCTATCTGGTCGAAGGGGCCGTGATGGGTCTGGTGGCGGTGGCCATGTCGCGCTCGATCTACCTGATCGAAGACGCGTTCGAGAAGCTGCCCCTGCACTGGATGTGGTGGCCTGCCATCGGCGGGCTGGTGGTCGGACTGGTCGGCTTCGTGGCGCCGCAGACCATGGGCGTCGGCTACGAGAACATCGACATGCTGCTGAACGGCCAGTTCGTCGGCACGACGCTTGCGGTGTTCTGCGTACTGAAGTTCGTCTCGTGGTCGGTCGCCTTGGGCAGCGGCACCTCGGGCGGCACGCTGGCGCCGATCTTCACGATCGGCGGCGGCATCGGCGTGCTGACGGGTCAGGCGATGCAGGCGGTGTTTCCCCATGCCGGCGTCGATCTGCGGATGGCGGGGCTGATCGGCATGGCCGCGAGTTTCGCCGGGGCGTCGCGGGCGCTGTTCACCTCTGTGGTTTTCGCGATGGAGATCACCGGGCAGTTCGATTGCCTCCTGCCCCTGATGGTCGGCTGCACGGCGGCCTTCGTCGTCTCGGCCCTGACCATGCGCAACACGATCATGACCGAAAAGCTGGTGCGCCGCGGCCATCATGTACCCTCGGAATATGTCGCGGTCAGCCACCGGACCTGAAAGCGGCCCTTCCCGCCGGCAACGCGCTCAGACGACCCGGCGCCCCTCGGCCACTGCGGTCAGGCGCGGCGGGGTGGGCTTTGCCGGCGGCAGGGGGCGTGGCCCGACAGGCCGCGCGCCCCATTCCCAGCCGTCCTGCAACAGCGTCTCCTGCAGGCGTTCGTCCTGCCCGCGCCCCAGCATCTTCAGCCGCGACCGGTCGCAAAGCTCCACAAGGTCAGACTCCGCCAACCGGATCGCCCCGCGTTCCTCCATCTGGTGCAGCGCGCGGCACAGGGTCTCGACCGTCATCTGCAGCAGCGAGGCGAGGTCGCGCCGGCTCAGCACGATGCGCAGCCGGATCGGCCCGGCCGTGGCCTCGGGCGGGATCTGCAGAAACAGCCAATGGGCCACCCGCTGCAGGGAATTGCGGCCGCGCAGGGCGACTTCGGCAAAGCGCTGCTCCCGCACCAGCCGCATCGTCGCTTCCAGATGGCAGCGATAGGCCGCCGGATAGGCGCGAATGGCAGCGGAGAGCGTCGCGGGCGGCAGCCAGCAAAGCTCGGCATCGGTGGCCGCCTGCCAGGAAAACGCAGATTCCGTGGCCTGGGGGTCGCCCACCATCTCTCCGGGGTGCAGAAGCTGGATCACATGCTCCTCGCCATCCTCGTCATTGCGCACGATCTTGATCAGCCCGTTCAGGATGATTCCGGTCCGGTCGACCGCCTCGCCCTGCCGCAGGATCGGATCCCCCGCGGCAAAGCGGCTTTGTCGGGACCTGCTGACGATCTGCGCGGAACCCTCGGCATCGAACCAGCTGCAAAAGCCGAGGTGACGCACCTGGCAGGTCTGGCAGCGGTCGCCCGCCGAGGTTCGGTGAATCTGGGTGATCGACATAGGCTTCCCCCCTTGAACAGAGACGCACGAAGGCCCGGCCTGACACCCCAACCGGGCAATTCGTGGTCTAACGATGCCAGAACTCTCCCCAAGACGGCAGACCGGAAATTGTGTAGAATTGTGCGCTACTGCGTGCGCTTGTAGTGAGTGGGAGGGACGCCGGATGGGCAGGGGCAGGTCGCGACCGAAAAGAAGCACCGCCCCGCTGGATGGGACGTTTTCGCTGTTCGTGTCGAATGCGCCGGTGGCCATGGCGATGTTCGACCGCGACATGCGCTACCTTGCCTGGTCGCAGGAATGGGCCCGCAGCTATGCGCTGGGGTCGCAGGATCTGTCCGGCCGCTCCCCCTACGAGGTCTTTCCCGGCGCGCCCGAACGCTGGCGCGAGGCCCACCGTCTGGCGCTGGCAGGCGAGGCGGTCGACTGCGAGGAGGACCCCTGCCGGCTGGACGACGGCCGCGATGTCTGTCTGCGCTGGCGCATACGCCCGGTCACCGACCATGGCGGCAGGGTCGTGGCCATAGCGATGTTCAGCGAGGACATCACCGCCCGCAAGTTGGTCGACTCCGAACTGCGCCGCGCCGCCGAACGCTTGCAGCAGATCACGACATCGCTGGGGATCGGCCTGTTCGAACATGACCTGGCAACTGCAAAATCCACGATTTCCGACAGTTATGTCGATCTCTTGCACATCGACCGCAGCCAGATCCCCGCGACGACCGACGGCTGGACTACGCTTTTGCGCCCGACCGACCTTGCAGGCTATATGGAAGCGCAGCGGCGCGCGCTCGACCCCCGGGGCGACGGACGCTTCGCCTGTGAGGTCCGCCCCCTGGTGGAGGGCGTCGAACGGGTGATGGAGGTGCAGGCCCGCGTTCTGTTCAGCGGCGAGGGGGCGGAGCGCAAACCCGCCCGGATGGTCGGGCTGATCGTGGACCAGACCGAAAGCCGCCGCCTGCAGGAAGCCTTGTCACGCGCGCAGCGGCTGGAGACGGTGGGACGGCTCGCCGGCATGGTGGCGCACGACTTCAACAACATCCTGACCGTCATCCTCGCCAATCTGGAGCTGGCCAACCTGCGCACGGTCGACGACGATCTGCAGCACCTTTTGCGCAACGCGGCCGACGCGGCCGAGATGGGCGCGGGGTTCAACAAGCGGCTTCTGGCGCTGGCGGGCGGTCATCAGGCCAAGGGCCAGCCCCTTTTGATCGACGACCATATCACCAAGGTCTGGGATGTGTTCCAGCGCGTGCTCAGCGACGAGATCGTGTTTCATTTCCACCCCGGGGCCAGCGGAGCGGTGGTGATCGCCGACCCGCCCGAGGTCGATGGCGCGATCCTGAACCTGGTGATGAACGCGCGCGACGCGCAACCTGGCGGCGGGCAGATCGACATCCGGACCGAGGTCCTGACGCTGGACGAGGCCGCGGCCCGGGCCAGCGGCGCCAAACGGCCCGGGCGCTATCTGCGGATCTCGGTCCGCGATTACGGGCCGGGCATGCCGAAAGAGGTGGCCGCCCGGGTGGGCGAGCCCTTCTTCACCACCAAGCCGGCCGAACGGGGCAGCGGGCTGGGCCTGACCAGCGTCACCATGACGACGGAACGGGCGGGCGGCTTCCTGAAAGTCTCCTCGATCCCCGGCGACGGGACCGATGTGTCGATCCACCTGCCCATCGCGGATGTGCCCATGCCGCACGCGGCGCAGGCGGACGAGGGATACCCCTTCGGCAATGGCGAACTGGTGCTGGTGGTCGAGGACGACCCCATGGTGCGCGATGCGACGATCCTTCGGCTGGAGGCGATCGGCTATTCCGTGATCGAGGCCGGCAATGCCGACGCCGCCCTGGCGCTGATCGACGCCGGGGAGCCGGTGGACCTGGTATTTTCCGACGTGGTGATGCCCGGCTCGCGGTCGGGCTACGATCTTATCCGCGAGCTGCGCGCGCGCCACCCGGGGATCGCACTCCTGCTGACCTCGGGCCATGTTTCGGCCACCCTGCATGACGAGGACGGCGGCGACGCCCCGGTGCCCCTCCTGTCCAAGCCCTATCCGCTGAAGGCGCTGGCCGAGGCGGTGGCCGAGGCGCTCAGGAAGGGTCGGGCGCCGGCTTGACCTCGGCCGCAAAGACATAGCCGACGCCCCGCACCGAGCGGATCAGCACCGGCGCCTCGCCCCGCGGTTCCACCTTGCGGCGCAAACGGGCGACATGGCCGTCGATCGAGCGGTCGAAGGGCGACCAGTCGCGCCCGTGCAGCGCCTGGGCGATCTCGTCCCGGCTGACAACGCGGCCGGGGTGGCGGGCCAGAAACTCGAACAGCCGCTGCTCGATGCCGGTCAGTTCGATGACAGAGCCATCGGGGTGGGTGACCGTGCCCTTGCGGCAGTCGAAGGCGCTGTGGTCGTAGACCAGCGGCCCGTCCTTTTCCAGCTGCGTCCGGTAGCGCTCCAGCGTGTTGCGGATGCGCAGGATCACCTCGCGGATGTGAAACGGCTTGACGATATAGTCGTCCGCGCCGTGTTCCAGCCCGCTCACACGGTCGATCGGCTGCCCCCGGCCGGTGATCATCAGGACCGGGATGTTCCAGCGCCCGCGCAACTCGCGCGCCAGCGCCAGGCCGTCGTCGTCGCCCAGCCCGAGGTCCAGCGTCACCAGATCGAAGCTTTCGCGTTCCAGCGCCGCGAACATCTGCGCCTTGTCGGCGGCTTCGGTGACCGACCAATCCTCGTTCTCCAGCCCGGCGCGGAGGACGGCGCGCACCGCCTCCTCATCGTCCACCACGAGAATGGAAATATCCTTCATGCCGACCCCGACCGATGAGCCTGCTGTTCATAGCACAAAGCACGTCCCGTCGCATCCGGGACATAACAGCGCGGGGCATCCGGGCCAGGCCAGCCCCGGGAGGGAGGGGAGGTCAAGGCCGGGTGCTGGGTGACAGGGTGGACAGAAGTTCGGCCACTTCGTCATCGCCGACCTGGGGGAAATGCTGGTATCCCGCACCCACGCTCGGGAAAGCCGCCGCGGGATGGGGGCAGATCACGGGCGTCACGGACCCCGGCAGACCGCGCAGCGCATGGCCCAGCGCCAGGGGCAAGGCCACGCCCACCTGCCATGCGCCCTGCCGGGTGGCGGCCGCGAGGGCGGCGCGCAGCGTGGTGCCGGTGGCCGCGCCGTCATCGACGATCAGCACCCGCCGCCCCGCCAAGCTCAGCCCCGGCGCCGCCCAAAGCTTGCGCCGGCGGGCGATCTCTTCGACCTCAGGCCGGGCCAGATCTTCGACCTCGTCCCGCGACAGGCCCAAGATGGCGCGCAGATCCTCGTTGACCGTCATCTCCTGCGGCCCCGGTCCGGTGACTGCCGCCAGCGCCAGTTCGGGGTCGCCCGGCACGCCGACCTTGCGCACGATCAACAGATCCAGCGTCGCCCCCAGATGCCGGGCCAGGGCCGCGGCGATGGGCACGCCGCCGCGCGGCAGGGCAAGGATCAGCCAGTCCTTCCCGATTTTAGCCGGCAAATGGCGGATCAAGACCTCCGCCGCCTCATCCCTGTCGCGGAACAATGCCATGATGCCCCTATGCCGCGCTGATCTGGATCGTGCGTTCCGCCGCCCTGGCCGGGCCCATCCCGGGCAGGGCGATGCTGATCCGGCAGCCGGCGGCGCTTTCGGTCAGGTCCATCGCCGGCAAAAGTGCGGTGGAGGCGCCGCGCATGGCAAAAGGAGGATCGGGCCAGAAGAGCGGTCCCGGGCGGGTGTCCTGCCGGACGGGAACGGAGTTTGGGTTGGGCATGATCGTCCTCACGGGCGCGGATGCTTCGCAACAGATTGATGCCCCCGCTGACCCTCTGCCACCGGGAGGAAGCTTTGCCATCCGGCCCGGACCAAGGCCCGGGCCGGATGGCCGCAAACTGAACAGATGCAGGCTAGCGGAGCAGCGTGCGGGCCGCGTTGACGGCGGACAATGCTGTGTTGGGCCGCTCGGGCAGAATGACCTTCGACTCGTCACGAGGAGGAGGATGAAGGATGTCTGCCGAGAACTCCAACCCTGCGGCGGGCGGACTGACCCGGCGCGGGTTCATGCAGGTGGCCGGCATCGCGGGTGCCGTGGCCAGCCTTTCCGCCACGGTGGCGCGGGCGGATGGCCAGATCGGCTATTATGCGATGGACCTGCCGGACGACAAGCTGAAGGGCATGCTGCGCACGATCCTGCGCATCCGCTGGCATGAACGCACCATGGCCGACAAGATGCTCAGCGACCCGACCTACCGCGCCTACAACCACTTCTACGTCGGGCAGGAGGCGGTCGCCACCGGCGTCTGCGCCGCCCTGCGCAACGAGGGGCCGTTTGACCAGCTCGACCTCGTCTACTCCACGCACCGCCCCTCGGGCCATGCGCTGGCCAAGGGCGTCGACATGAAACTGATGCAGGCCGAGATGGACTTTCGCGCCACCGGCCTCAATGGCGGTTATGCGGCCGAGATGCATATCTCCGACCCCTCGGTCGGCTTCATGGGGGCGGACGGGATGATCGGCCCCGGCCATGTGATCGCCACCGGATCGGCCTTTGCCTTCCGGGCGCGCGGATCGGATCAGGTCGCCGTGGTCTTCGGCGGCGACGGCACCTATGCGACGCCGCATTTCCATTCGGCCCTGAACAACGCGCGCCTTCTGGACCTGCCCTTCATCTATGTGCTGGAAAACAACCTCTATCACCAATACGCCCATTATTCCTATTCCAGCCCGCATACCGATATCGCCGACGCCGCCCGCGCCTATGGCATTCCCGCCCGGGTGGTGGATGGGCAGGACGTCTTCCAGGTCTTCAACGCCGCGAAAGAGGCGGTGGACCGCGCCCGCGCCGGCGGCGGCCCCAGTTTCATCGAGGCCAAGACCTACCGCTACTACAACCACTGGGGCGCCCCGGGGGCCGAGGTCGGCAAGCTCGGCGCCTTTGGCTATGACCCCCTGGCCATCACCTCCTTTCGCCCCGAACGCGAGGTCCGCGACTGGATGCAGCGCGACCCGGTCGACATCGCCCGCAAGACGCTGATCGACTGGGGCGTCCTGACCGCCGAGGCCGCAGACCAGCTGGAGGAAGAGGTCAAGGCCGAGGTCGCCGAAGCCTTCACATGGGCCGCCGCACAGCCGCTGTGCAAGCCCGAGGACGGGCTGAAACATGTCTTCGCAGAAGGCGAGGTTCTCCCTCGCCAGATCGCCTGAGGAGGATCGCCATGACCGTCAAGACCTGGATGTATGCCGTGCTGGAGGCCGTCGCGGCCGAGATGCGGGCCGATCCGAAGATGATCTGGATTTTCGAATTGACCCCGCCTGTCGCCTCGAACGCCGGGATGCCGGTGATCAACCTGGAGACCGAATTTGGCCGCAAGCGCGTGGTCAACACCGGGATCGATGAAAACTGGATGTGTTCGGCCGTGCTGGGCGCCGGCCTCGCCGGGTCTCGTGCGGCGACCTACATTCCCTATCAGGGCGCGGGCATGCCGTTTCAGCTGATCCAGAACCACGCGGGCAAGCTGCGCCACATGACCGGGGGCAAGGCTTCGATGCCGGTGGTTTTCGTGCTGGAGATGACCGGCCAGACCCCGGGTTTCGCCGGCCAGCATTCGGATTACGAGATCGACTCGGTCTACATGCATATCCCCGGCGTGCGCACCGTGATCCCCTCCACCCCCTATGACGCCAAGGGCCTGATGCACGCGGCCCTGCGCAGCCCCGATCCGGTGGTGTATCTCTACCCCGCGGGCCTGCGCATGCTGTCCGAAGAGGTACCGGACGAGCCCTATGTCATCCCACTCGACAAGGCCGCGGTGCGCCAGAAGGGCACCGATCTGACGTTGGTCGGCTCCGGCGGCGGGATGCCCGACGTGCTGGAGGCCGCCAAGCGCCTGGGCGAGGCCGGCATGTCGGTCGAGGTGATCGACCTGCGCGTGCTCAAGCAGATGGACACCGAGACGCTGGTCACTTCGGTGGCCAAGACCAAGCGGCTTTTGGCGGTGGACCAGAGCTACTACACCCTTGGCCCCGCCGCCGAAGTGGTGGCGCGCTGCGCCGAGAACGTGGAGGGCGCCCGCTTCCGCCGGCTGGCCTTCCCCGACGCGCCGCCCCCCGCCTCGCCCGAGATGTTCGGCTGGATGAAAGTCACCGCCGACCGCATCGTGAACGCCGCCAAGGCAATGGGGTAAGCCATGCACGGACAGACAAACACCCCCGAAACCGGCCCGGTCGACCTGATGCCCGGCGCTTTGCGCGTGAGTTGCGAGCGTTGCAACACGGGCATCCTGCACCCGGATCTGATCAGCACCGCCTTCTGGCAGGACGACGGTCTGGTCGTCGTGCGCAACATCCCCGCGCTGGTCTGCCCCGACTGCGGCGAGCAATATATCGACGACCGGACGGTGGTCCGCCTCGACCATCTGCGCGGCCGGGATTTCGCGGGGCTGCCCGCGATTGATGAGGTCATCGTCCCGATCCTCGATTTCGGCGGGACGGGATGAAGGGGGGATGCACCCAGACCGCCGCCGGCCTGATGGCCCTTCTGGCCGTGCTGGGCACAGTCGTGGTCGGCACGGCCTTGGCGGGCGGCACGGCGGCGCCGGGGGGCAGTTTCGCCTTCATGCCGGATGGCGGGCGCGGTCTGTTCCTGCGCGCCTTTCCCGACCCCGCTGCGCAGCGTGACGCCCTGACCCGGACCCGCAGCCCGCAGGACTGGCAGGCCGCGCTGGCCTCCTCCGGCCTGACCCCGCGCGAGGTTGCGACCCTTGCGGCCTACCTCTCCCACATCGCGCCGCGCCCGGCGGGGGAAGGCTCCGGCGAAAGCCCTGCCGCAAGCCTGCCCCCCGATGGCCACGATCTGGCGCTTGCCCAGTGCCAATCCTGCCATTCGCTTTTCTCGGGCTACCTCATGCAGCGGCGCGACCGGAGCGGCTGGCTCGTCGTCTTCGCCTCGCCCTTCCACAAGGTCATCCCGATGACCCAGGCCGAACGCGAGATCTTCGCCGATTACTCGGCGCTCAACATGCCGATGCGGATCGAGGACGTACCGCCCGAGATGCGGTTCTGACCCGTGATGGCGTTCTGAAAGGAGGCGGCGATGATAGCGGTGGCGAAGGTGCGAGGCCTGGCGGCTCTGGCGGTCCTGACCGCCGGCATGACCGGGGCAATGGCAGCCGGGACGGACTATTTCGCCTTCATTCCCGAGGGCGGGCGGACGATCCTGCAGGGCCTTCTCGCAGCCGACCCCGCGCTGGCGGCAAAACTCGCCGAAAAGCACGCGGCGCCCGACTGGCTGGCCGCCATCACCAAGGGCGATCTGCCGGGGGTGCAGATGCTGGACGAATGGCAGGCGCAGACGCTGGCCGATTATCTGGCCTATGCCGCCCCGGCCGACCCCGCCGCCCTGCCGCTCGATGGGCGCGACATGGCGCTGGCGCGTTGCCAATCCTGCCACATCATCACGGTGGTCGTGACCCAAGCCCGCGCCCGGGAGGCCTGGCTTGGCACCATGGCCAAGCCCAGCCATGTCGGCGTGCCCCTGACCCCGGCCGAGCGCGGCCAACTGGCCGATTATCTGGCGGTGAACGCCGGCATCCCCATCGACGCCATCCCGCCCGAGCTGCGGGCCGGAGGCGCCTCCTACTAGGGGCGCCCATGACTTACGCGGACCTCACCTTCTGGCTTTTCCTCGGCCTTGTCCTTCTGGGCCTTGGCGTGCTGCCGCAGAGGGCGCGGCCTTTGTGGCTGATCGCCGCCAGCCTGTGGTTCTATGCCGCCGCCGATCCGTCGCGGCTTTTGTGGCTGGGCGGCGTGGTGGTGGTGTCGCTTGCCGCCCTCGCCGGCCCCATCCTTTTGCGCAAGGCCACCATCGCTGCGCTGATCGCGCTGCTGGCCTGGGCCAAGTTCCCCGACGCCCTGGGCCTGCCGGACCCCCGCGCCCCGCCGGGGCTTTCCTTCTACAGCTTCACCGCCATCGCCCTTTTGGCCGAAAGCCTGCGCCGGAACGAGAGCTGGGCCCTGCGCGACGCCGTCCTCCATCTCGTCTGGTTCCCCAAACTCCTCGCCGGCCCGATCGAGCGGCCGCAGACCCTGATCCCGCAGATCCCGACCCTGACGTTTGCCCCCACGCTGGCTACCCGGGGCTTCGCCTTCCTGCTGTCCGGCCTCGTCAAGAAATTCGTCATCGCCGACAGCCTCGCCCCCACCGTGCAGGCGGCCTTCGCCATCCCCGCCCATGCTGCCCCGGTGGATCTGCTGATCGGGGCCTATTTCTTTGCCTTCCAGATCTATTGCGACTTCTCGGGCTATGCCGATCTGGCCATCGGCCTGTCCGCCCTCGTCGGCCTGCGCCTGTCGCGGAACTTCGACCGACCCTATCTGGCGTCCACCGGGACCGAGTTCTGGTCTGCCCGCTGGCACATCACCCTGGGCCAGTGGTTCCGCGATTTCGTCTATATCCCGCTGGGCGGCAGTCGCAGGGGGCGGGCGCGGCAGGTTCTGAACCTGATGGCCGTGTTCCTGTTGTCGGGGCTTTGGCATGCCGGGCTGGGCTATGGCCTGGGCTGGGGCTTCGTGGTCTGGGGCCTGTTGAACGGGGTGATGGTCGCGGGCGAGACCTTCCTGCCCCGGCCCGAGCGCCCGCTTCCCCGGCTGCTGCGGGGGCTTTTGACCTTCCATCTGATCCTGATCACCTGGGTCTTCTTCCGCGCCGCGACCCTTCCTGACGCGCTGACCATCCTGTCGCGCCTCGCCGCAAACCTGACCTCCCTTCCCGGGCTGGTCGCGGGCTACCCCTTCTCAGCCGACCACAAGACCGGCGTTCTTCTCATCGCGGCGCTTCTTCTGATCGAGATTGTCAGCGGCACCCGTCCCGCGGCCGAGCGTCTGGCGGCGGCCCCACTCGCGCTGCGCTGGTCGGGGTTCTACGCGGCGCTGGCGCTTTTGCTGCTGATGGGCCGCTGGCAAGACACGGGGTTCATCTATGCCGGGTTCTGAGGAGATCTGGCGCCCGCGCCGCATCGCGGCCTTCCTGGCCCTTGGCCTTGTGCTTTATGCCGGGCTTTTCCTGTGGTCCGACGCGATCCTGCGCCGGCACGGCCAGCAGAATCCTTTCCTGCGCATCGCCGGCGCGCCCGAACAGGTGGACTGGATCATCCTCGGCGCCTCGCACGCGCTGCCCCTGGGGTTTGGCGACATGCCCGCAGTGCTGCGCGAGAGGACAGGGCAGAGCAGTCTGACGCTGGCCGTCACCGGCGGCGGGCCCGTCCTGATGCGGCTGATCGGCGAGCGCTGGTTCGCCGACCACCGTGCGACCGGCGTGCTGATCGTCCTCGACGCCTTCGGCTTTGCCGACCGCCGCTGGAACGAGGCCCGGCTGGCCGATAGCGACATCCTGCCGAAGATTCCGGCCGACCGCCTGACGGCAACCATCCTGGCCCGCGCCGTCGGGCGCGGACTGAATTGGCAGACCTGCCTCGCCCAGGTTACGGGCTTTGCCCGGATCAACGACCGCACCCGCTTTGCCCCCGACCTCTGGGAGGCCGAGGCCAAGTTCGACACCGCCCCGCGCCCCAATGCCGCCGCCACCAAGGCCCGCATCGCCTTTCTGTATCCCGCCGCACCCGATCCGCAGGCCATTGATCGCGGCTTCGCCGATCTGGAGGCCCTGATCGTGCTGGCCCGGTCCCATGGCGCCCGCGTGGTCATCGTCCGCCCGCCCCTGCCCGATGCCTTCCGCACGGCGCTGCCCGAGCTTCCGGGGTTCGAAGAGCGCCTTGCCGACCTCTCGCAGCGGCTTGGCCTTCCCGTGGCGGACTTTGCCGCGGCCTTGCCGTCGGCCCGCAACTACTTTGACAGCGATCACCTGAACCGGACCGGCGTGCTGGCCTGGCTTGACCTGGGGCTTGCCGGCCTTTTGACGGGCCGGGATGACGGCGGTCAATGACGCAAAGCCGGCGCGCGCCCAGCCTTTCACCAGGATTTAATTGGTCTTTCACCGGACCTTCGCTGGCCTTTCGCCCGCCCTGACAGCCGGGCCTTCAAACTGGAGTTCCGCCATGCCCGCTTCCCCGCATCGCTTCTCGCGCCGCAAGTTTCTGGCCGCTGCAAGTTCGGCCCCCGCGCTTCTGGGTCCCGCCCTTCTAGGTCCGGCCATTCCCGCCCGGGCCGACACGCCGGCCGAACTTGTCGTCACCGAGGCGCTGCGCAGCCGCCGATCGACCCGCGCCTTTGCCACCCGCGCCATCGACCCCGCCCTGATGGCGCAGGTCCTCTGGGCGGCCTTTGGCGTCAACCGGCCGGACAGCGGGCTGCACACCGCGCCCTCCTGGCACGGCTCCGCCGATGTCAGCGTTCATGTGGCAACCGCCGAGGGGGTCATGTCCTATGATCCGGCCTCTAACAGCGCGAGCTCTGCCAAGGCCGAGGATATCCGCAAAGTCCTGTCGCCCGAACCCTTCGTCGCCACCGCCCCGGCCTGCCTGATCTTCGTCTCGGACCTCGACAAGCTTGAAGCCGCGAAGACCGAGGAAGACAAGCGGTTCTGGGCCACGGTCGACGCGGCGATGGCCGCCGAGAACGTCTACCTCTTTGCGGCGGCGCATGGGCTTGGCACCTGTCTGATAGGCGGGCTCGACCGCGCGGCGATCGGCCACACGCTTGGCCTCGCCCCCCGGCTTTACCCCACCTTCGTGCAGCCGATCGGCTGGCCGGCCTAATCGCCGTTGCCGATCTGGCGCAGGCTGTCGATCAGCTCGTGCGTCGGCAGGCGCACGAGGTTCTTGGGCACTTCGGCGCGGACCGCCGATTTCAGCGGCTCGGCCAGAACGTCGCGCCACAGGCCCAGCGTCTCGGGCGGCGAGACGACAACCAGTTCGTCAAACGCCTTCGCCTCGCATTCGGCGAGGAGAAAGGCCCGCACCTCCTGCAGAAAGCGCAGCGTGTCCTCGCGCACCGGGTCCGTGCCCGGCTCGACCCCCGACCGCCGCCCCGGGGAGGCGGGCGAAAAGCTCCGCGTCGGCCGGTCCTCCAGATGGTCGCGCAGCCGGTGGTGGCCCGAGTGCAACGACAATTCGGCCACCGAATTCTCATGCGGGGCCGGCAGACCGCGCAGGATGCGGGCCCGATTGGAATTCATCACCAGATACCAGATGCGTTCGCCATGCATCGCGATGCTCCCCTTCGGATCACCGATGATGGCCAGCGACGGCGCGCGCGAGTTCGCCTGCCAGCTGCAGCCCGGTGCCATGCGCCACGTCGCCAAGGCTGAGCATGCCCACCAGGCGCTTCTTGTCGTTCAGGACCGGCAGGCGGCGGATCTTCTTCTGGTCCATCAGGTGGATCGCATCCTCGACCGTCTCCTCGGTGTTGCAGAAGATGATGCCCGGCGACATCACCTCTTCGGCGCGGGTGGTCTGCGGATCGCGCTTCTCGGCGATCACGCGCAGCGCCAGATCGCGGTCGGTGATCATCCCGATCAGGCGGTCATTGCGTCCGACCGGAATGGCCCCGATATCCGCCTTGGCCATCCGCGCTGCGACCTCGCTGACAAGCGTCTCGGCCCCGACCCATTCGGCAGGGGAATGCATTACCTCGTTCACCTTCATGGCGCCCTCCTTGGCTGAATGTGCGGCAAGGATGCCGCAGGGGCGGCCGGGCGGCATTGACCACTGTCATTTTCCGCCCCGGCCGCCGTTGACGCGCGTCAATGCCCGGCAAGGGGGAATCGCCGACGATCAAAGGATCGACAGGCGAAGCCGCAGCCGGAAGGGCCCGGGGTCGCGTCGCAAGACAAGTCTTGTCGTGAGCGGCTGCCCGCCCGTGTCGCCCTTCGGAGCCACCTGCCATTGTCACCTGCCATTGAGGGGTTGCCCATCCGCCTTGATGAGTGCTGTCGGCACAGGATTGCGGCGGCAGGCGAAAGGGGCGGCCCCAGCCGCCCCTCGCCCCATCGGTGGCCTCAGCCCCGCGTCGACCCGCCCGTCCACAAGACCGTGGCCCCGGCAAGCAAGGCGACGATCAGCCCCGCAATCAGGGCCGTGGTCAGATAGGTGGTCACCTCGCTGTAGCCCAGCACCCAGGGCGAAATCGCCAGCCAGACCCCGAGCAGCAAGAGCACCCATTCCTCCCATTGCTGATAGGCGTAGATCGCCGAGCCCGCGACCACCAGGACCGCAAGCCCGACCAGCACGAAGTTCCAGTTCGCCGCGGCAACCGAGACGCCCTCCGGCGGCGTGGCCTTGGTGACAAAGACCACCGTCACCAAGCCCAGGCCGATGAGAAAGGCGACGGCATCCTTCCAATGCGTCATTTCCATGATTGAACATTCCCTTCCAACCGACGGCACGTCACCGCCACGCAGAGTTTATGGCGATCCGGCGCGCCTTGCATTGTCGGCCAGCAATGAAGGGCCGCACGCCTAACCCTCGGACCGGCGCTACAGGCGTTGCCGCGCTCTCGCCGACGCGACGCAAGACGCAAGACCCGCGCCGCGCCATCCCGGTCGCGCTGGCGTCGCCGATGTCGGAGTTGTGGGCCCTAGACCATGGCCACGGCCGTCGGACCATGATGCATCATCACGGTCGGCGGCCTCGCGAGCCTATGCCCGTCACGCAGGTTCCACGAGGCGTGCGAGCCGTGCTGCTTCACCCGGTAGTAACTTTCGGCATTGGCAACACGGCAAGCGTTCTGCCGGACGTCGCGCAGACGCTCGCCGTCCTTGCCGACCCCCTCCAGACGGCGACCAGAGCCCGGGTGACATCCTGCGCGCAGGCGCAGGTCGAGGTGAAGAGGCCGGGGCGCGGCTGGCGAAATACCCCACACTGACCGGTTCTCTTCAGCTTGAAGGCAAGATCAACGGTCAGGAAGACAAAGGCCATAGGCGTCTCGACGACCCGAACGACGCCCGGCATTTCAGTCAGGAAAGCCACCTCGTCGCCCAGCGCAACCGTCTCCCGGCTACCCGTCGCAGCCATCGTCACAGCCATCGTCACAGCCACAGATCACGCAGGGGTTTGCGCATGGCCCAGGCGACCTGGTGATACTCTCCCTGGCTGATCTGCCGGCGCAGCAGCGAAAACACCGCCGCCACCGCGCGATCAGGCGCCACCGGCGGGTCATCCTTGAAGCCCTTCATCACACGGGCCAGAAAGTCATCGACCGTGCGCAGTCTGGCGGGTGTCTTCGCCGGAACCCAGCCGTCGAAAAAGATGCCGCGGATCAGGAGCGGCAGCTGCGCGGCAAGGTCCGCCGCCTCGTCCACGGTCAGGAAATCGCGGACGGCATGGAGGGTCTCGCGCAGCAGAAAGTAGGCTCTGGAACGGTCGGGCCAGCCAAGATCCTCCTGCAGCAGGTTCAGCCATTCGGCCACGACCTGTGGCGCGTGATCGATTGTCGTGATCCCGGTCGTCTTCATCTCGCGGCCCTCTCGGTTATCGCGCCGGCAAGTGGCGCAGGATCGGTCGCGCCGGCTGCCCTGAAAGGAGCAGCGGCACCACCTCTTGCATTCTTTCCCGCGTCGGCTGGCGGATCATTAACAGCCGTCAATGATCCGCCGCCCCGAATCCGTGATTTTGCCCATCATGCAGATATCCGACCTTACCCCGCATCCTTCGCGTCGCAGGCACTTGGCGCCCGCGACAAGGCTCCCCCATGCCATACCGAGGGCGAAAACCGTCCGGAAAGGGCCGCGCCGGGTGCGCGCGCGAGCCCGCGGTCGAGCAAGCGATCCGTCCGCCCCGTGATTCCCCCGTCCGAGCCGCCGGGCCACCCCGCTCGGGACCAGTTCTGCTGCCGTGACGTCCGGCTCCGGCACGGCGCAGCCCCAAGGACCAGGCAAGCCTGCCGGTCGCAACACCAAAAGGAGAAAGACCCGATGACCGCGAAAAAGCCCGAACCCGCACCCTCGACCAGCCCCCGGCCCTCCGGATTGTCCTGGATCAGCCATCCGCTTGCGGTTGGCACGGTGGCCGCCCGGACCTGGACGGAGATGGGCGCCGAAGCGGTCCGCTTCGCCCGCGACCGGCTGCAACAGGATATCAAGACCCAGCACGAGATGCTGGGCTGCACCAGCCTGGAGGAGTTGCGCAAGATCCACGCCGCCTTCCTGACCGCCGCGCGGGACCAATATGCCGCCGAAACCAACAATGTGCTGGGCCTGATGGGTCAGGCGGCGGCGGAGGTGCTGTCCGCCTCGGCGGCGGCGCGGCGCTATGACGACGTGCCCTTGTGACGGGCGATGGCCTTGGGGACCAGGATCCCGGCCATTGCGCGGTGTCAATGCGGCAGGGCGGGCCGGGCGCTTGGATGAGGCATCCCGCCGACGCATTGACCGTGTGGCTGTGGCTGTCGCCCGGAGGGATATCCCTCCCCGGCGCGAAGACACGGCAGCGGTCAAGAACTTGGAGGGCTGCGTTGGTGAAGGTTCTGTCCCTGTCCCCCCATAGTGCGCCTTCACCAACGCTCTCCCTTCCGGGGGCTTCGCGCGCAGGGCTGCGGCGCTGATCTGCCGACAAGAGTGATCCGCGCCAGCCCGAAAGGCGCGCGGCGGCAAATGAGGATCTGAGGCAGTCCCGCGGTGCCCGGCCTGCGCCGGGCGCTTTCGACGTCAGGTTGCGGTGACCTCGACCTTGCGTTCCGTTTCCCTCACCTCGGCCGTCCTGGGCATGTGCACCAAAAGCACGCCGTTTCCGAACCAAGCCGAGATCGCCGGCGCATCAACGACATGCAGCGGGCGGAACATGGGCTGGAACGCGCCTTAGTCGCGCTCGCGCAGATGGAAATCGTCCGCCTCTTCCGCGCGCTCCGTGACCTTCTCGCCCTTGACTGCCAGCAGACCGTCGCTCAGCCCGACCTCGAAGTTCGCAGGGTCAAGGCCAGACAATTCGGCCTGCACCTCTTATGCGTTGCCCCGCACCAGAAGATCCGTCGCAGGAGGGGCCGCCCAAGCATCGGTCCAGAGCCGCGAGGCGGCTGATCAGCGGAATGTTCCGATCCGGCAGCGCGACAACATCGAAGAGCCGAGCGATTTCCCGGCGTAGTGCCGACCGGGGCGCAGGTCTGGCGGGGAGAGCTGTGTCACTGGTGACGCGCAGCACGGGTCATCGCGCGCCCGGCGGATCGCCATTCTTGCGCCGCGCGGGCCTTCATTGCCGCATCGCAACACCCGCCGCCGCCGGAAAGCGGGCCGCCGGCAGCCGGGCCGGGCGGGCTGGCGCGGCCCGCTCTGGCGCAAGCCCGGGCCTGTGTGCCGGGCTTATCTGGTCCGGCATCCGCGGCTTGGTCATCTGCGGCGGCAGCGCGCCGGGCATCCGGTCAAAGCTGCGCTCCAGACAGCCGAGCCTGACCAGCGACATCAGGTCGGCGATCCGGAAATGGCGCGGGCTGATGATCTCGATCACACCCTCCGCCTCCAGCCGCCGGCTGATCCGGCTGATGGTCTCAACCGAGGTGCCCAAGAGATCCGCAATGTCGGCGCGCGGCAGATCGACCGTCAGGATCAGGCTGCTGTCGGCCTGCGGCTGGCAGGGCATGCAGGTGGTGGCCGAGGCGAGGAACGCCGTCAGCCGCTCTGCCGCGGTCAACCCGCCAAGCGACCCGGTGAGCCGGCGCAACTCCTCAAGCTTGGCCGCCTGCTGGTCATATACGGCACGCTGCAGGCCGCGGTCCTGCTCGATCAGCCGTTGAAAGACATGGCGGTCCACCCGGCAAAAGCTGGCATCCGTCGCGGCCGCGATGCTGTGGTCGCGCGGGGCGCGGGCCAATCCGCCGATCACGTCACCCAGACGGAACAGGCCGACGATCTGGCGCCTGCCCTGAATCCCATAGCGCTGCATGCGCAGACAGCCGGACATCACGATGCCGACAAAGCGCGGAGGATCCTCGCCGTCCCAGATGATCTGGTTCGCCTTGTACTGCAAAATCGCCGTCTGACTGGCCAGAATGGCCCGAGTGCGGGGCGCGATCCTTGAACAGATCCCCTCTCGGGCAATGATACAATTGCTGCACTTTGAGGGGGAGGTGACAGTCATGGCAATGCTCCTTTCCCGATGGTCAGAAAACAAAAAGCAATTCGCGCAGGCTTTGAATAACATGCGGCTGCGGCCGGATCTGTCTTTCCGTCCGGTTTGGCGTTGATATCCCGTTCAATTGAATTGAGGGAGCCGTGCGGATGGCGGGTCGGCTTTGCAGCCCCGTGGCAATAAGAGTGTCAGTGCCCTGTGCCGCTGGCATTCGCCTGCATGGCACTCCTGCCCCACCCTCAATTCCCCCCTGGGATGCCTGACGATAACCCTTCACGGGGTCTGGCGGAAACCGGATTGGCCGTCATTGACAGCAGTCAATGCGGGGCGACCTGCCTTCCGCAACAGTTCCCGGGCGCAGCGGAATTGGCGCCGCGCCGGCAATCTTGGCCCAACGCTTTCAACACAGCTTTCCCGCAGGGAGGGCCCCATGAGTTTTTCATTCGCAGCCCGCCTCAGACCGGAAATCCCTTTCAACGGCCAGAACAGATGACCATGCTTTTCAAGATGTTTGCCGATAATGACCACGATCCGGGCGGCAACGCCCGGGTCGAGGCCGTTTCGGCGGGTCAGATCATCTGCCGCGAGGGCCAGTTTCCCGAAAGGATCGGTCTGGTGCTGGACGGTGTATTGGCGATGAGCCAGTCGCTGCCCGCTGGCCGAAGCAACATCCTTGGCCTTCTGGAGGCCGGCGACATCTACGGCCGCAGTGTCGACACCAGCGCCGCCTGTCAGATCAGGGCTTTGACGCCGGGGCGGATTTGCCAGATCGACCGGATGACCTTTGAACGCATTCGCAGGCAGAACCCGGATGTTGACCGCCTGCTTCTGGCCAATCTTCTTGACGAGATCGACACGGCCCGCGAATGGATCCTGCTTCTGGGCTGCCATCGCGTGGCCGAACGCGTCGCCTCCTATCTGCTGATCCTGTGCCGCCGCAGGATGCGGGGCTTGACCGGGGCAAGGGCTGCCAATCACAGCCCGATCCGTTTGACGTTGGCCATCAGGCGGTCGGATCTGGCGCTTTGCCTTGGCGCGCGGGTCGAATCCCTCAGCCGGGCGTTCCACGAACTGGAAACCCGGCGCGCGATCCGGATCATTGGCGCCTATGAATTTGAAATCATGGATTTGAACAAGCTGATCGAAATCGCGGATCACGACCTTTTCAACACCCCCTGACCGGAGGCCCCTCTGCCCGCATTGATGGCTGTCAAATCCGTCTCGCCCCGAATTGACCATATTGATGGCCTGCCGCGCCGTGATTCGACGGTGTGGCCCGGCGATGCAACGCAAGGAGTGGTCGGTCGATGCGAAATCCGCAAAGCGCGCAGGTGGCCCCGTTGCAGGATCAGGTCCGCAAGACGCGGGAGGAGCCATTTCTGGCGGCCTGCACCACGCCGGTTTCAGAGGCGCAGATCCTGATGCTGGATCAGGTGGAGACCCTCTCTCTGCGCTGGGTGATGCGAAGGCGTCGTGGCGTGCAGGCCACCTGCGCAATTGTCAGGCATTGGGCGGCGAACAACCCGCTCGATCCCTTCGGTGCGACGCGCAACATGGTGGATCTGGCCGCCGGAAGTATCGACCGATTTGCCGAGGACGTGAGCGAGACCTCGCAGCTTTGGCTGCAATGCTGGGCCGATCTGACAAAAGTCATGACCGTGGCAAGCCTGATTGGCGCCGGAAGGGCGGAAGCGGTGATCCCGATCAAAGCGGCCAATCACAGCACCCCGCTCTGACACGTCCCGAACCATGCCCAAGTGGGGTATGGTGGATTCCTTCGTCGATCCGGAAAGGCACAACGTCATGTGGCAGATCCTGTTCAGACGGATGGTGGGCAAGCTGGTGAAGACCGGCACGCTGACCGTCCATTTCCCCGATCATTCGGTTGCGACCTTCGGCACCGGCGCCCTGCCGCGCGTCACCGTGCGCATCTTGACTGAACCGGCCTTACGGCGGCTGGTGGCGAACCCCGACCTCGCGTTGGGAGAAGGCTACATGGATGGCGATCTGGTGATCGACGGCGACGATCTGCATGGCTTGATGCAGGTGGTGATGATCAACCTCGCACCCGAACGCCGGCTGTGGTGGCACCGGCTGGCCGATTTCGGGCGCTTCGCCCTGCGTGGTCTGGCGCAGGCCAACGACCACGCCCGGTCGCGGCGCAATGTGGAGGAGCATTACGACCTGTCGGGCGCGCTCTACGATCTGTTTCTGGACCAGGACCGCCAGTATTCCTGCGCCTATTTCCGCTCGGACCAGGACACGCTGGAACAGGCGCAGGCGCAGAAGAAGGCGCATATCGCAGCCAAGCTGCTGCTCCGGCCCGGGATGCGGGTGCTGGATATCGGCTGCGGCTGGGGCGGGCTCGCGATCACGCTGGCACGTGATTACGGGGTGCATGTGACCGGCATCACCCTGTCGACCGAGCAGCGCGCGGTCGCAAACCAGCGTGTCCGCGCGGCGGGGCTGGAGCGCCAGATCGACATTCGCCTGATGGATTACCGGCAGGTGACGGGCAGCTTTGACCGGATCGTGTCGGTCGGCATGTTCGAACATGTCGGCCTGCCGAACTACCGCGCCTATTTTGGCGGCCTCGCCCGGCTGCTGGCGCCCGAGGGGGTGGCATTGATTCACACCATCGGCCGGATCGCGCCGCCGAGTTCGACCAACCCCTTCATCGCCAAGCATATCTTTCCCGGCGGCTATGTCCCCGCCATGTCCGAGGTACTGACAGCCATTGAACAGGAGGCGCTGTGGGTCGCCGATGTGGAATGCCTGCGCCTGCATTATGCCCATACCCTGCGCGCCTGGCTGACCCGATTTGACGCCAACCGCGACCGGGTCCTCAAGCTTTACGATGCGCGCTTTGTCCGGATGTGGCGCTACTATCTGATCGCGAGCGAGCAGTGCTTCCGCTACGACCGTCAGGCGGTGTTTCAGTTCCAGCTGTCCAGAGCGGTCGATGCCGTGCCGATCACCCGGGATTACCTTTACACCGACACGGCCGCATCGGCACTAAAGGCTGCCGAATAGCGGGGTCGACGGGCCTGTCAGCTCTCGCTTTTGCGGCTTTGCACAAGGCTGCGGAACCGCTCCCGCGTCGCCGTGCTGCTGAACCGGGCGAAGCTTTTGAGAACGGCGGGCCTCTCTTCAAGCTGCTTGCGATGAAGCACTTCGCTGAGCGCGGTCGCGCTTTGCGCGGCGGCCCGGCTGGCGCTGTCGGTCGCACCGGCCTGGCCTTGCAGAAAGGCCCGAAGCCTGGCCCGCTGGACCGCATGGTCGTTCTGCGCGCCAAGACCATCCTGCAGGTTTTTCAGGGCTTTGAGCAGCGGCTCGAAATCCTTGGCGGGAAGGCAGGCCCGGAAGAACTCCATCAGGTAACGCAGCTTCTTGCAGTGGATGCGCAGCAGATGCAGAGCAGTGTCCCGGCTTTCAAGGTCGATCTGCCCGGCCATGCCGCGCACCTTGCAGTAGCGCTTCCAGATCAGGCGGCGCGCGAAGGTCTGGGCCAAGCGATCGGCGTTCGGGCCGGGAGCCAGACCACCGCGCCGATCGAACCGGCTGGCAAGATCGGCGATCTGCCGATGATAGGCGGGGCTTGCCAGATGCCGCGCGAAGGCGGCTTGTTCCTGGCGGCGCTCCTCGGCGAAACGCGCAAAGATCAGGTCCAGCCCCGAGTGCAGCGCCTTCGGCAAAAGGTCCTGCAGGGGCCGCCTTTCCTGCAACTGGACATCAAGGTCCCGCAGCGGCCCGGTCGGCTCCATCAGGGCGGCGAACCCCGCCTTGAGGGCGCTGGTCTGATCCGCGCCATAGACCTCCTTGAACAGGCAAAGCACCAGCCGGATCTTACGCAGGCCGATGCGGTAGTCGTGCAGGAACTCGGCATCCCGGTCGGCGAGGATGCCCGCTTCCTGCGCGCGCAGATGGGCAATCTGGCCCGCGATAAGGTCGGTGGCGGCGTCAAAGGCGCTGACACCCGGGCCGATGGCGGCTTGCGGCGCGGGTTGGGCGCCAAGCGCCGCGGCGGAAAGCTCGGTGTAAAGCCTGCTTTGCCTGACTGCCTTGGCGTCATGGGCCATGAGGTACTTGCGCAATCGGGCGAACGGCTTGGCATCGCCCAGGGCCGCCACCAGCATGGCCATCGCGGGCCGGTCTCCGGCGCCGCACAGAACGCGCAGATCGGCGCGACAACGGGCCTTGCCCTTGGCGTTCAGCAAGACGAGCGTGCCACGGCGCATAAGGCCGGATCCGACGGGCCGCAGGCTGCTGCCGGGGGGCAGATCCTGCAGGGCCTGCCTGACCGCCCCGTCAACGAGGTCTGCCACCAGATCTCCGCCGCGCGTTGCGGGCTGGACGACCCTTTCGGCCTCCGGCCCCAGAAGCTCCAGCGCCCCACCGGCGTCGACAAGCACCCGACCCGAGCGGCGCAGGATTTGGTCGGGGGTGTCCAGAACCGCGAAGGGCACCCGATCGTCGTCAAGCACCAGCGTCGTGCTGTATTTGCCGACCGGCCCTTGCGCCAGATCGCCCAAACCCTTGTGCAAGACATGGATCGCGTTCTGTCCGGCTTTCGTCATCGCGCGTCTTTCCTGCCAACAACGATTGCCCTTGGCATAAGCGCCAAGCCCCCCGATCCGCTGCGGAACGGGATCGCCAAGCCATCCTGATAGCACAGGCGCGGCCCGTCGATGACAAGGATCAACACCCGGAACGGGATTGACGCGCCCGGGCCAGCGGCCGGATGGCCGGATCGGGCATTCGACCGGGTTCAGACCTGCAGCACATAGGTTCCGGGCGCATCGCAAAGATGCGGCTGCCGGGCCCAGTCCACCACAGGCTTCGCCGGCGCAGAGGAGCGCGCCCTCAGCCAGTCTGCCAGGGCGGGCCACCAGGACCCTTCTTGCGGCTCCGTCTCGGCCAGCCAGTCATCCTCGTCCCGAAAGGGGGTGTTGCTGTCGGTCGTGGCGAGGCGGAAATGATGGCCGGGGTGGCCCGGCTCGGCGACGATGCCAGTGTTGTGGCCGCCCGACGCCAGAAGGAATGTCACCGCAACATCCGACATCAGATGGATTTTGTAGACCGATTTCCAGGGCGCCACATGGTCGTCCTCGGTGCCCACGGCAAGGATCGGCACCCGGATGTCCGAAACCGTGACCGGCTTTGGCCCGACGTGATAGCGCCCCTCGGCAAACTCGTTCTTCAGGAACAGGCGGCGCAGGTATTGCGAATGCATGGCGGCGGGCAGACGCGTGCCATCGGCATTCCAGGCCAGAAGGTCGGACATCGGCAGCGGCTTGCCCATCAGATAGGTCTGGACATTCTTGGACCAGATCAGGTCCGCCGACCGCAGCAGGCGAAAGGTTCCGCCCATCTGTTCGGTGGAAAGGTAGCCCTGCCGCCACATCATGTCTTCCAGATAGCTGACCTGTGCTTCGTTGATGAAAAGGGTCAGCTCCCCAGCCTCGGTGAAGTCGGTCTGGGCGGCCATCAGGGTCACCGTGGCCAGGCGGTCATCGCCATCGCGCCCCATGGCGGCGGCGGCAATGGCCAGAAGCGTGCCGCCCAGACAATAGCCTATGGCATGCACCGGCGCCCGGCCGGCCCGGGCCTGAATGGCGCCCAGCGCCGCCATGACGCCGAGGTTCAGATAATCGTCCATCGACAGGTCGCGGTCGCTGGCATCCGGATTGCGCCAGGAGATCATGAAGACGCTGAAACCCTGCGCCACGAGATAGGCGGCAAAGCTGTTCCGGGGCGACAGATCCAGGATGTAATATTTCATGATCCAGGCCGGAACGATCAGCACCGGTTCGGGATGCACCAGGCCCGAGACGGGCGCATAGTGGATCAGCTCGATCAGGTGGTTGCGGAACACCACCTTGCCCGGCGTCACGGCCAGATCGCGCCCGACGACAAACCCCTCGGTGTCGGGCGGAGGTTCATGCGCAAAGCTGCGCATCAGGTCCAGCGACAGGTTCGCGGCCCCGCGGGCAAGGTTCGCCCCACCCTCGGCCACTGTGGCCGACAGGACTTCGGGGTTCAGCTGCGGGAAGTTTCCGGGCGACAGGGTGTCAAGCACCTGCCGCGTCACGAAATCGGCGACCCGCTCATGGGCTCCGGTGACGCCCGGAACATCGGTCATCGCCGCCGACCACCAGCGCTCCTGCGCAAGGAAGCCTTGCGACAGGACATTGAAGGGCCATCTCTCCCAGGCCTCGTTCGAAAAGCGCCGGTCGTGGCGTTTGGGCTCGACCACATGTTCGGGCGCTGCTCCCACGGCAGCGCCCGCGGCATGAAGCCCCAGCGCCATGGCGTCTTTCCAGGCCAGTTGCGCCAGTTCCAGCTGCTTGCCCGGTGCCGTCGCCAGATGCGCCGCCCAGTCGCTGAAAGCGGCGGCGAGCGCCGTGGGCGCGATGCCCAGGGTCAATTTCGCCATGTTCGACCGCGCCAGATGGTCGATCACCTCATAGGCATCCGGCTCCGGCGCCTCCGAAGGAGCCGCCGGTCCAACCCGCCGTTCCGTCTTGAGATCGCCGCGCATGGTCTGGTCCCGCTCGTTCATCGCAATCCTCCGCGACCATCGCCAGATATCCGGCATGCCGGAAGTTCTGCACGGTTCGCCGCAGCGTGGCATTGATGTAGATCATCCTGCGCCTGCGAAGCGCCCGCGCGGCCCGTTGACGTCCATCAATGCCCCCCGGGCGGTCGCGACCTACCCTTTCCGCCCAAGGAAAGCGCTTTGCAGGAGGGTGTACGATGGGAAAGAAGGCGGCCGAAGTGGCGGTGCAGCGCGGGCAGGCGCAGGGAAGTGTCACGCCGATGCACGACTGGGACCCGCTCCGCGCCCTGCGCCACCAGATGGAGCGGCTGGTGGCCGGTTTCGAATGGCCGGACTTCCGCTTCGGCCTGCCGCACCGCACCTCGGCGCCGCTCTGGCCGGAGGTTGCTTGGACGGTTCCCGCCGTCGATCTGGTGGAACGCAATGGCGGTTATGAACTCCATGCGGAATTGCCGGGGCTGAGTGCGGATCAGATCGAGGTCAGGCTCTCCGATGGCATGATGATCATCATGGGCGAGAAGACGGCCGAGAAGGTCGAGGATGACGCCGATTTTCACCTGCATGAGCGCAGCTATGGTGCCTTCCAGCGCGTATTCCGCCTGCCCGCCGGTGTCGAGGGCGACAAGGTCAAGGCAAGCTTCGAGAACGGCATCCTCAAGGTGACGCTGCCGAAAACCGCCGCCGTGCTGAAGAGCGAGCGCAAGGTCGAGGTCAAGGCCGCCTGAAAATATCGCCCCGAGGTTTGACCACGGGATGGCCTCCGAGGTTCTCTGGTGATTGGGTCATGAGTGCTGGCAAGGACCGCGCAAACCGCGGTCCTTGTGGTTTGCGCCGCTCCGCCAGGCCGCTCCGCCCGTTGCGCATGGTCAATGAGAATCGAGACCGGCGCTGCCAGTTTCTGCCAAGGCCACAGGCCGGATTCCGCAATTTGAAAGGTTTTGAGATGACAGATATGGCCATCAGACAGAACGTCATGGACTCGCTGGAGTTCGAACCCAGCATTGATGCCGCAAGCATCGGTGTCGCCGTCAATGACGGCGTGGTCACGCTGACCGGGCATGTGGCGACCTACCGCGAAAAGCTGAAGGCCGAAGAGGTCGCCATGGGGCTGCGCGGTGTGAAGGCCATCGCAGAGGAGATCGAGGTGCGCTCGCTTGGCGCCCATCCCACGGCCGATGACGAGATCGCGCGGCGCATCCTCGATGTCCTGCGCTGGAATACCACGCTGCCGGCGGATGCGGTGAAGGTGAAGGTCCAGTCGGGCTGGGTCACGCTGTCGGGCTCTGTCGAATGGAACTACCAGCGCGATTCCGCCGCGACTGCCGTGCGCGACATGGCCGGCGTCAAGGGAGTGACCAACGCTATCCTGATCGCCGCGAAGGCCAGCCCGGGCGACATCCGCGACCGGATCGAAAAGGCGCTGAAACGGCAGGCGGAACTGGACGTGAAGGCGATCAAGGTCGAGGTGTCCAATGGCGCGGTCACCCTGGAAGGCAAGGTCCACAGCCTGTCCGAGCGTCGTGCCGCCGAACAGGCCGTCTGGTCCGCACCCGGTGTGCGCGAGGTGCGCGACCGGCTGATGGTCGTCTGACGCGGCAGGCCTTTCACGCGCGCGGCAGGGGCGGTGCCCGCCTCACACGGGCGCCACATTCATGGCGCAGGGGCCCTATTGGCGGTCCTGTTCGCGAAGGCGCAGCCCCGCGCCTTCCTTCAGGTCGGACCAGTTGCCCACCATCAGGCTGACCTTATGGAAACAGACCTCGCGCCCATCGTCGGCGCGGGCAGAGCCGCAAAACAGCGCCGGCCCGATCTGGGCGATCCGCTTCCCGAGGATCCGCCCGGTGGCTTTCGAACGCGCGATCCTGTGCCAGGTGATGATGGGGTCACGGTGCATGGCGCTCCCCCGGTGCGGCGGGTTAGCGGGCGTTTCGCCGCGCGCATGCGGCGCCGTGCATCTGATGACCCTATCTTGCCCAGGCTGCGCTCAAATCGACCCGGTCGGGTCCAGCGCCGGGCTGATCGCCTTGCCCTGATGCACTAGGGCCATGCATTGCCCGATCATCGGCGCGACGCTCAGCATGCGCAGGCGCGGGTCCGCCGGGCTGGCCTGTAGCCCCGCGGCCGTCTCGGTAACCGTCAGGCTGTCGATATCGGCCCCGGCCAGGCGCGACGCCGTCGCGGCATCGCCATGCGCATGGACCACCAGAAGATGCACCGCCCGCGCCTGCCGGTCGCGGCAGGCCGCAACCGCGCGCAGCAGGGCCTCGCCGCTTTCGATCATGTCATCGACGATCCAGACCTCGTGGCCCTTCACCGCGCCCGCAAACAAGGTGCCGCTCACCCCCCCCTCGGCGCGGTGCTGTTCCACGAAGGCGAGGCCGGCCGGTTACGCACCAGTGCCACCGACTGGCGCAAGGCCTCGGCCCGCTTCATCCCGCCGCTGTCGGGCGACATGACGGCGACCGGCGCAGCGTTGGCCCGTGCGGCGACATCGGCCGCGAACAGCCGGCAGGTGTCCAGTTGCACCGTCCGGCACCGGGATCCGTTCTGAAACGCGGCGGGGTTGTGCACATTGACCGCGATCAACGTGACCGGCGCATCGGGCCCGGAAGGCCCTGCCCGGGCCGCGACCCGCGTCCGACGCTGTCCCGGCGCGGCACGGAGCACCGCCAGTGGTGGCCGTGCCACAGTTCGCAAGCAATCGGCCCAACCCCGCCACGTCGTTGCGCGGCAGCGCCATGGCGCGTTCGATCTCTTTGGCCAGCGCCTTGCGACGGGGTCCGGGCGCCTATGCATTGACAAGCGTCATCGGATGTCGGCCTGCAGGCGCTTGGCCGCCTCGGTGACAAGGGCATAGGCCGCCGTCAGCCCGAGGATCGCGGCCAGAAGCCCCGGCGGCAGTAGCGCAAGGCGAAGGTAACCCGCGCCGGGCAGCATGAGCAGGATCACGGGCAGACAGGCCACCAGGATCGTCAACCCCAGCAGCAAGGGTGCCGGGCGGCTGCGCCAGGCCGGGCGCGCGGTGCGGATCACCGGCGTGAAGGCCAAGTCGGTCAGAAGCGATTCAATGAACCAGGCGGTGCGGAAGGTTTCGGCCCCCGCCGAGAAGACCGACAGCAAAAGCCAGAAGGTCAGCCCGCCGAAGACCGAGGACAGAAGGCCGAAGACCGCCATGAACCGCGCGAGCGCGCCCAGCCGCCAGTGATGCGGACGGGCGCGCATCTCGTCGTCCATCTCGTCGCGCGCAATCGACAGCAGGGGCAGTTCGGACAGCAGGTTGTTGAGCAGGATCTGCCCCGCCGTCAGCGGCAGGAACGGCAGCACGACCGAGGCCACCGCGATCGACACCATGTTGCCAAAGGCGGCCGATGTCGGCGAGGCGCAGCGCCGTGGCATCGTTGATCCCGTCGCCAAGATAGCCCACCACATGGCCCGCCTTGCGCAGCGCGGCCACGATCCTTTCCTTACCGGCCGGGTCGACCTCGGCAAAGACCTGGGTGCGGGCGGCGAGCCGGGCGAGCGCGTCCATCCCCAAGGCGGCAATCTGGTCACCGGTGACCGGCTTGGGGTGGCGCAACCCCACGGCGGCGGCGACATGGGCGGCCACAAAGCGGTTGTCGGCGGTCACGATACGGACCGACACACCCTGCGCCATCAGCCGCCGCACCATCTGCGCCGCATCGGCGCGCGGCGGGTCGGCGAAGAGGAGAAACCCCTCCAGCGTCAGGCCGGTCTCGTCGGTGCTGAGCACATCCATGCTGCCGAGATTCTCGATCGAGGACAGTCGCTTGACGACGGTACCTGCCGCCGCCAGCCGCCGCGCGCCCGTGGTCAGCGGCACCGAAAGGATCGCCGGCAGCATCTGCGGTGTCGGCCCGACCGCCAGCGCCAGCGCGAAGGTCAGGCTGTCGAAGACCGGGCGGCCCAGCCAGGAATTGGCGGCGAAGACCACCAGGACGATGACCAGCGTCACCTCGGAGATCATGATGCCAAAGCGTCGGATGCCCCGGGTGAAATCGGTTTCCGCCGCGCGCCGCTCCAAGTTGGCCGCGATGGCGCCGAAGACCGTGGCCTTGCCGGTGGGCCGCCCTTCCCGCCAGCCCTGCCGCAACAGGCTGGGGCGGCAGCGCGGCCTCCGCATTGACCCGGGTCAATGCGCCCCGCGCGCGGATGATTGTTGTCAATGCGGGCCGGGCGTCCTGCCGGCACTCTGACCGCGCATTCCTGCCATGAGGGACGTCATGCGAAAGACCCTGCCCCTTGCCGCCTGCCTCCTTGCCCTTCTGCCGCTGCTTCCCGTCCGGGCCGAGACGGTCGCCCGCACCAACGGCACCGACAGGTTCATGGCCGGCTCCGCGACCTTCCCCGATGTGCCCGCCAGCGGCGAGGTTTTTGCCGCGGGCGCCTCGGTGGTCCTGAGGGGCCATGCCGGCGGCGACACCCATGTCGCGGGCTTTGACGTGCAGGTCGAGGCGCCGGTCGATGCCGATCTTTACGCCGCCGGTGCCAACGTGACGGTCCGCGCGCCGGTGGGCGAGGATATCACCGCCATGGGCTTCAACCTGCGCACCGCCGAGGCGGCGGCGGCGGTCGGCAACGTCAGGCTGACCGGCGGCACCGTGGTCGTCGAAGGGCCGGTCGGCAAGGCGCTGACGGCTCTGGGCGGCGAGGTGACACTGAATGCCAGCGTCGGCGGCGACGTTCTTCTGTCGGCAGACAAGATCAGCTTCGGTCCCAAGGCGCATATCGGCGGCCGGCTGGTCTATTCCGCCCCTTCCGCCATCACGATCCCGCCCGGGATCGTGGCCGCCGACCATGTGACCTTCGAGGAAAGGGCCAAGACCGACATCATCAGCCGCCCGATGCATGACTGGTCGCGCCCGGCCTTCCCGGTCATGCCGTCGTTTTTCGCGATCTTCTCGGCCTTTCTCGTCGGATACGGGTTTCTGCTGGTCCTGTCGGCCCTGCTGCTGGCCTTTCTGCCCGCCCTGACCGAGCGCTTGCGCGCGGCGGTCGACAGCCATCCGGGCAAGAGCTTTCTCTGGGGTTTTTTCGGGCTTTCCGCCCTGTTCGGCGTCGTCCCGGTGGCGGCGATGACCATCCTCGGCCTGCCCTTGGTGCCCTTCGCGGTGCTAGGCGTGATCCTGGGCTGGCTTCTGGGCTATCTGCTGGGGGTTTTCGTCGTGGCCATGCGGGTCTTCTCCGCCTTCGGCCTTGCGGAGCAATCCACGCTGCTCATGCGCCTTGTCGTGGTGGGCGCGGGGCTTCTGGTCGCCTGGGGGCTGAATTTCGTGCCGCTGGTCGGCTGGATCTTCAACTTCGCGCTGGTGCTTCTGGGGCTGGGCGGCATCGTTCAGCTGATCTTCCCGCCGTCCGCCGGTCGGGCGGCCATCGCGAAACCGGCCGAGTGACCGAGGACCTCTGCCCAGAGGATCGCAACCTGCCCCGTGCCCGCGCCAAGCTCTGAGGCGACAGAAATGGGGCACCCGTCCTGACTGGCGGATGCCCCTGTCCAGACTGGGGCATCCGAAACTTGCGAGGGAGGCTGCGTTTCCAGCCCCCCMCCCCCCCAGACCCTCACACCACCGAGAGCCGATCATTCACCCTGTGAATGCCCGGCGCGCCCCAGGCGGCCTGTTCGGCGATCCGGCGTTCGGTCAGGCTGTGGACCTTGCCATCCAGCGTGACCGACCCGTCCGCGACCACGACGCTGATGTTGAGCATGTCAAGCTCGGCCTGCCGTTTCAGCGCCTTTTCGATCCGGTCGCTGATATCGGCCGGGCTGGCCTTCGGCGCGATGATGATCGCGTTCGCCACCCCCTTCACCCCGGCCATGTCCCGTATCGCCCGCGAGGCGGCATCGCGCTGGTAATTCCACTCCACGTTTCCGGTCAGGGTGACCCAGCCGGCCTGCACCTTCACCTTGACGGCATCCGCCGGGATGCTGGTGTTCCAGCGCAGGGCATTCCCGATGCGCTGCGCGATTTCGTCATCGGCCACGGTATTGGCGCCGAAGGGGCGCACCTCGATCTCTTGCGCGATCCCCTTGACGCCGCGCAGCGCCATCGCAACCTCTTCCGACTTGAGCTTCTGGCCATAGGTCGCGACGTGACCGCTCAGCGTCACCACGCCATTGTTCACCGCCACGCCGATGGCCGCAGCGTCGATGCCGGGATCGAACTCCAAAGCGTCCAGAACGTTCTGTCGGATGTCCATGTCACTCATTTGATTCCCTTTCACGCAGGAGACAGGGCCGTCCGGCCCCTGCGGCACCCTTGCAGAAGTGCCGGCCGGCATCATTGACGCTGCTCAACAGGGGCGGGGTCTGGTGCGGCCGGTGGTTCCGGGTGGTCGTCCAGGAAGCCCGAACCGACCCGCCTTGACCGAAGTCAATGTCGGGCGCCGGGGAAATTCGTACCATGCGTCCACGCCCCGATCAGAGGACCCTGCCCTGCGATGACACCGATCGACCCCCATGCGCAGGCAGAGGTGATTGCCTTCCTCTTGTCGCCCGCGCCCTATGCGCGGGCCGGCGGCGGAGAGGTCAGCCATGTCGAAACCCACGGTGCGCATGTTTTCCTCTGCGGCAAGGTGGCGCTGAAGATCAAGCGCGCGGCGCGCTACAGCTACATGGACCTCTCGACCCCCGAACTGCGCCACGCCCTGCTGGAGCGGGAGTTGGAGCTCAACCGGATCACCGCGCCGATGATCTATCGCGATGTGGTGCCGATCACCCGCCGGGCCGATGGCGGGCTGGCGTTGAATGGCAGGGGCCGGCCGGTCGAATGGGTGCTGCGCATGCACCGCTTTTCCAGCGCCAGCGAGATGACGGAGGTCGCGGCGAGCGGGCAGTTGACCGACGCGGTGGCCACGGCGCTCGGGCAGGTGATCGCGCGGTTTCACGCCGGCTGTCCCAGGATGCCCGCCCCGGGGGACACCTTGATCGGCGAGATCCTCGACGAACTGGCGCTGGAACTGCGCGCCTTCGCGGCACCCCTGGGGGCCGGGCGGGTCGAGGAGTTTCTGGACAGGGCGCGGCAGGCCCTGGCCCGGCAGGCTGGCACCCTGCGCGAAAGGGCAGCGCAGGGCCATGTCCGGCGCGTGCATGGCGATCTGCACCTGCGCAACCTTGTGCTGTTGAAAGGCAGGCCGGTCCTTTTCGACGCGCTGGAGTTTGACGAGCGTCTGGCCACCTGCGATGTGCTTTACGATCTCGCCTTTCTGCTGATGGACCTCTGCCACCGCGGGTTTGGCCATCAGGCCAATGCCGTGCTGAACGCCTGGCTACGCGACGCCTGCAGGGCAGAAGAGGGCGGGACCGAGGATGGCGGACTGGCGGCGTTGCCGTTGTTCCTGTCGGTCCGCGCCGCGATCCGCGCCATGGTCCTGATGCAGACCGACCGCGCCAGCGGACATGCCACGGCTTCGACGGACGAGGCGCAGCGCTATCTGCGCGAGGCCATCACCAGCCTTGGCGTGCGAGAACCGACCCTCACGGCCATCGGCGGCCTGTCGGGCAGCGGCAAGACCGTTCTGGCCCGGGATCTGGCCCTGCGGCTGGCCCCCTGCCCCGGCGCCATTCACCTGCGCACCGATACGATGCGCAAGCAGGGTGGTGCCCGCGCATCCTATGCCCCCGCCGACCGCAACGCGGTCTACGACCGCCTGATCCAGCGCGCCGGCGCGGTCCTGGCGGCTGGCCACAGCGTCATCCTGGACGCGACCTTTCTGGATCCACAGTGGCGCAAGGCCGCGCAGGATCTGGCCCAGCGCCTGAACATCCCTTTTCACGGCCTTTGGCTTACCGCACCCGAAGCCGTCCTGATTGCCAGGGTGACGGGCCGGCGGGACGACGCCTCGGATGCCGATGCCGCCGTGGTGCGCCAGCAGATCGCAGCGCTGGCCTCAACCGGAGCGCCTCCGGGATTGGCGGGCCGGACCGGGGGGCAGGCGGACGGGTCGGGCTGGGTCGCCATCGACGCGGGTGGCGCGGCGCAGGCGACGCTTGCCCGGGCCTGCACTGCCCTTGGCCTTGCCGCAGAGGGGGCCTGCGCCCCCGAGGCCGCCGGCGCAGGCCGAAAGGCGCCGTAGGCGGCCATGCGCCCGCCTTGCGATGATAACCGTCAATTCACCGGGCAACGAATTCTGCGACCCTCCCTCAGGTCCGATGGGGGACGCCAGCCAATTCTGCACGAGGGAGGCTATCAAATGCCTGAAGATACGATGAAATCCACGAACGAGGCTGAGGGAGACCGGCATGGCGCTCCCTCCAGCCTCGATGCGCTGCGGGATGCTGCGCTGAACCTCGGGCTTGCCTTGAAGAGCTTTGGCAAACACGGCATCCCATCCGAAGAGGACGATGGCCTCTCCCGTGACGAGATGCTGAGGAAGGGCCGGGACATCCTGCTTCAGGTCGAAAGGCGTCTGGCCCGGATGGAACATGCCGCCGAGGACAGCGTCCGCGAGCATCCGCGGCCCTGGCTCGCCGGTCTGCTGGCCGTTGTGGGGATTGGCCTGCTGATGGGGATGGTCCTGCAGCGGCGCCGGTGATCCCGTCCGGCAGGGAGGTCAGGACCCGGGCCCTGTCGCGGCATCGCCCCCGGCGGCGGGCTCGTGCGGCTGTGCTGCAGCGCATTCGGCCTCCCGGCCACGGATCACGCGCTTTCCCTGCAGCGGGCCGCGGGTTTCGGTCACGACGGTGCAGCGGTCGTCGGGCTGACCGTCCCTGTGATAATAGATCACCACCCAATCCCGGGTCCGGCCCAGTTCATGGGCCAGCGCCGTGTTGGAATACATCAGCGTCAGAAACCACTCGCCGCGCTTTTCATGCAGGATCGGCAGCCAGGACACGCCTTCGGGGTTGAAACGGCGCGGCGCGATGGTGGCCAGCTCTCCCGCGGCGGCGCGCCTGCGGTAGCTGGCATCGGCGGCCAGCAGGATCTCGACCGGCGGCGGCGGCGTGCCGGGGCGCGCGGTGCGAAAGCGGCCCAGCCGTTCGGACAGTTGCGCCAGAACAGCATGCCGGCGCCGGGGGCCGAAGCCGGGGATCGGCTTGGCGCCGGGCTGCAGCGCCGTCTCAAGCTCCTCCAGCGTTTCGATATCCTCCTGGTCGGCCAGGCGGTTGGCCAAGGCCGGGCCGATGCCGGGGATGGTGGCGAAGACCCCGGCGGCGCCGCTTTCGCCCTGCAGACGTTCCAGCTGTGCCCAGCGCCCGGTGGTGAGCATCTGCGCCAGGGCCGCGGCGATGCCGTGACCGATCTTGGGCAGCGCCACGAGGCCCGCCACACCCTCGCGGCCATAGATCGCCCGGACCGGCTCGGCAATCCGGCCAAGCTCGATGGCGGCATCGCGATAGGCGCGCACGCGAAACCGGTTGTCGCCCTGCTGCTCCAGCAAGGCGGCATAGGCGTCAAGCCGCTGCGCAAGGCGCATGTTCTCCGACGCATCGCCCCGTGCGGCAGAGGGGGCGGGACCTGCCGGATCAGCTGACATGGCGTTGGCCGCTATGGGCAACCCGCCCGGGGAGCCAGGGGCACGCCCGGGCGGCCAACATGAGGCCGAGTGTCAGGACGCCTGCGCCCAGCGCACCCGCGCCGCCCGCCGTGGCTGGCAAGACGACAGCAGCCGAGGCAAGCGCGGCACCAAAGCCCGCCAAGACCCGGTTCCGCCAGCCGGGATGTTCCATCTGATCCTCCTCTGGGCTGTTGCGTTCCATCCATCTTGTCGCCGCGCGCCCGTTGCGCATTGACCCCGCGCAATGGCGGGCCGGGTTCAACTGCCGAGGCGTCGGCGGGTTCCGGAGGGCGGAAGGCTTCGGTCTCGCGCAGACCGGAGCGCGCCGCCCCGCGCTGGCTGCGGCGGGCGATGCTTCAGCCTGTCACCCGCGTGCCGCTGCTGACCCGGTCGCTGGGATGCAGGATGACCTGATCGCCGCCGGCCAGCCCGGACAGCACCTGGGCGAAATCCGCGTTGCGCTCACCGAGCGTGATGACCTGCAACCGCGCCTTGCCGTCCTGCACCACATAGGCTGCCCAGTCCGACCCGTCGCGGAACAGGGCCCCGACCGGGATCGCCAGCACATCCTGCCCGCGCCAGACCGTGATGCCCACGATCACCCGGAAGCCATGGCCCAAAGGTTGCCAGGTGCCCGGATCGCCCTGAGGGTCAAGCACCACCTCGACCCGCTGTTCGTCGATCCCCAGGGCCGAGACCTTGGTGACGGCCACCGGCTCCACCCGCCTGACCACGGCCGCCAGCGGCGGGCCGCCCCAGCCGGTGATCTGCGCCGCGGCCCCGGCCTCCACCCGCACGGCATCGCGCGACAAGAGCTGCACCACCACCTCCAGATCGGCGGGATCGCCGATTTCAAGGATCGGCGTGCCGGGCTGCACCACCTGTTCATTCTCGGTCAGCACGCGCAGCACCCGGCCCGAGACCGGTGCGGCAAGGTCCACGCAGCAGGTGGCGCTCCCCGTCGCATCGGTTTCCAAAGCGGCCTTGGCGCTGTCGAGTTCGCGCGCCCGGACGGCCAGATTGGCACGCGCGCTGTCCACCACCGCCACGGCGGTGCGTTGCTGCAGAACGGCATTGTCCAGGGCCCGCTCTGACATGGCGGCGCGGTCATAAAGCCTTTGGGCGCGAAGGGCCTCGGTGTCCATGAAATCCCGCGTCGCCTCGGCCTGGACCAATTGGGCGCGGGCGAGGTCGACGGCGGCGCTGGCGGCGGCCACACTCGCCTCGGCGATGGCGCGCGAGCGGGCGTCCAGAAGCGCCGGCGCCACCGGCCCGATCGAGGCGACGACGGTGCGCTCCGCCTGAACCGCATCGCCCGCGTGCAGGGTGATCCGCCCCAGCTTGCCCGCGATGGTGGCCGATACGGTGTAAACCTCGCGGATGCGGGCCTCGCCCTCCTCCTCCACCACCACGTCGATGGTGCGCGGGGCGACGAGGGCCAGATCGACCTGAACCGGCTGCGGCAGAAAGGCCCAGACCACAAGGCCAAGGATCAGAAGGGCGGCAAGGGCCAGGAGGATGCGGCGCATGGGTCATTCCCTCGTTTTCAGGACTTCGATCATGTCCAGCCGGTTGATCCGCCCCCGGATCGCCAGAGCCGAGGCGAGGGCGGCGGCGCAGACCACCAGGCTGGCAGTGGCATAGACCTGCGGCCCGACCACGAAAGGCACGCGGTACAGGTCCGAGGAAAAGGCCGTCACCATCGCGACCCCGATGCCATAGCCGATGGCCCAGCCAAGCGGCTGCGCCAGTGCAACGACCACGGCCAGCTCTCCCAAGGGCACGGCGGCCACCTCGGCCTGGGTGAAGCCCAGAACCCGCAGGCTAGCCAGTTCCCGCCCCAGTTCGGACAGGGAGATGCGGGCGAAATTGTAGACCACCCCCACGGCGATGATGGCGGCCAGGGTGACATAAACGGTGATCATCGTGGTGATATTCTCGGCCAGGGTCTCTTTGAAACGGGTGACGGTCAGGGCGGTGACGGTGACGAAACGCGTCTGCGGCGTGGCCTTGGCCGCCGTGAAGAAGGCGCCGCGCGCGCCGGGGTCGATCTGCAGATCGACGCCCGAGATCAGCGCCCCCTCGCCCATCAACCGGTTGAGCGCGGTGATACTGGTCGCAGCCCCCAGCCCGACATAGCCCAGCGAGATGCCGCTGACCGGCAGGGTCACCTCATGGCGGGCGCCCTCCAGAAAAGCCACGGTCACGCGGTCGCCGGTGTGCACGTCCAGCGCCAGGGCCAGGGCCTCGGACAGGATCAGCCCGGCCTCCGGCATGGTCATCACGCGCAGATCGGGGTCCAGCACGCGCGACAGGCCGGGGGCGGGCAGGCGCCCGGTGATGGACAGCCGTTTGGAGAGGTTGCGGTGGCTGATCCGCGCCGCCACCGTGCGGAAGGGCTCGGCCGTCAGCACCCCGGGCATCTGGCGCGCGGCAAAAAGCGCGCGGTAGGGGGTGGCCTCGCCAAAGACCATCCGCGCATCCTGCCGTTCGGAGCGGAAGAAGGTCACGTCGATCATCCGGTCGATCGACCCGAAGGACCAGAGCGAGGCGACCAGCAGCGCCACCGCCATCGCCACGCCGAAGACGCTGGAAAAGGTGCGAAACGGCCAGCGGATCAGGTGGCGGGCCACCATCACCTCGGTCTGGCGCAGGGTCAGGGCGCGGCGCACCCCGCCGAGCCTCTGGCGGTAGGACACCGGGGCCGCAGGCGCCATCGCCACCGCGGGCGGCAGGTTCACCACCGCCCGCACCGCGTAAAGCGCCCCCGCCACCGCCGAGGCCAGGGTCACGATGGCGGCCAGCCCGTAGACCTGCGGGTTGCGGGTGAAGACAAGGAAGGGAAAGGAGAAGAACCGCGCATACATCTGCGCCATCCCCACCCCAAGCCAGGCCCCGGCGACAAAGCCGATCCCGATGCCCACCACCGCGATCAGCAGCACGAATTCGACGTAATGCAGGGTGATCGCCATCGAGGAATAGCCGATCGCCTTCAAAAGGCCGATTTGCTCGCGCTCCAGCGTGATCAGGCGCGACAGGGTCATGTTGACCAGCATCGCCGCCACCGCGAGAAAGATCGGCGGCAGGACCTTGACCATCGCGCTCAGCTGCCGGAGTTCGGCATCCAGAAACGCATGCGAGAGTTGATCGGTCCGCCCCGAGGCCCCCACCCCGCCATAGGGCGCCGTCAGCCAGTCCAGCGCGGCAATCACCCGCGCCTCCGACGCGCCGGGCGCCAGTTTCAGCACTACGTTGGAAAAGGCGCCTTCCAGGTCATAGGCCGCCTCGATGCTTTTGCGAGGCAGCCACAGGATGCCATAGCGCAGAGGGTCGGGCATCATCTGGCCGGGACCGAGGGTATAGATGAACTCGGGCGACAGCGCGGTGCCGGTGATGGTCAGCTCGCGGCGCTGACCGTTCATCAGCACGGCCAGCGTGGCACCGGGGCGCAGGCGGTGGGCGGTGGCGAAACCTTCCGAGACCACCACTTCCGAGGTGGACAAGGGGTCGGGCAGCCTTCCCTGCCGCAGATGCAGAAGGTTCAACCCGGTGCCGGGGTTTTCCGGCAGCGACACCATGAGAACCGACCCCGGCTCCACCATGCCGGGCAGGTCGAGAAGGCCGAGCTTGACCACCCGCGCCTCCGCACTCAACACGCCGTCGATGGCGGCGATTTCCGCCAGCAGCGCGCGCGGCGCGCGGGTCACATCGGCAAAGACATCGGCAAAACGGTTGGCCTCGTAATAGCGCGCCCGGGTTTCGGACAGCGAGGAATAGGCGCCGTTGCCCAGGATCAGCGTCGCCACCCCCGCCGCCAGAACCAGCGCAATCGCCAGAACCTGCGGCCACAGACGGCGCAGGTCGCGCAGGACCTTGCGGCGGAGGGGAGAGATCACCATGACACCTCCGCCGGGCTTTTCTTGACGCTGTTCACCGACTCTTCCACGATCCGCCCATCGGCAAAGCGCAGAACCCGGTCGGCAATCTCGCGGATGGCGATGTTGTGGGTGATGATCAGCGTGGTCGCCCCCACCACGCGGTTGACCTGGGCCAGCGCCTCCAGCACGCGGATGCCGGTGGCGGAATCGAGGGCGCCGGTCGGCTCGTCACAGAGGAGGACCTCGGGGTTCTTGGCGATGGCGCGGGCGATGGCCACGCGCTGCTGCTCGCCGCCCGACAGCTGCGCCGGGAAATGGTCGCGCCGGTCGGTCAGGCCGACCAGGGCCAGGGCCTCGTCGGCGGTCATCGGCGCGCGGGCGATCTCGGTCACCAGCTGCACGTTCTCGCGCGCGGTCAGGCTGGGGACAAGGTTGTAGAACTGGAAGACAAAGCCCACATGATCGCGCCGGTACTGGGTCAGGCCCCTGGCATCCAGCGCGCTCAGCTCCAGATCGCGGAACCAGACAGAGCCGGAGGAGGCGGTATCAAGCCCGCCCATGATGTTCAGAAAGGTCGATTTGCCCGAACCGGAGGGGCCGAGGATCACCACCATCTCGCCCTTGGCGGCCTGAAAATCGACGCCGCGCAGGGCATGAACCTGCAACTCGCCCGAGGTGTAGACCTTGGCCAAGCCCTTCGTCCGAAACACAACCTCTGCCCCTGCCCGCATCGTGCGCCCTTCTGTCAGGCCGCCAGTCTACCGGAGTTTCCCTTGCCCCGATTTGACATGGGTCACATCGGCACCTCGGCCCGGGCGGGTTCGCGTTCGGGCTGGTCGGTCATCGTCGCCTCGGTCAGCAACAGGGTCGAGGCGACCGAGACCGCGTTTTCCAGCGCGACCCGCACCACCTTGGTCGGGTCCACGATGCCCGCCTCGATCAGGTCGACATAGGTCTTGGCTGCGGCGTCAAAGCCGAAGTTGCCCTTGCCCTCCAGCATCCGGGCCACCACGACCCCGCCATCCAGCGCCGAGTTCTCGGCGATCTGCCGGGCTGGCGCCTCCAGCGCGCGGCGCAGGATCTGCACGCCGGTCCGCTCGTCACCCTCGCAAAGCGCAGCTTCGGCCTCAAGGGCCGGGATGCAGCGCAGCAGGGCCAGACCGCCGCCCGGCACGATGCCTTCGGCGATGGCGGCCTTGGTGGCGCTGATCGCGTCGTCCAGCGCGTCCTTGCGAGCCTTCATCTCGGCCTCGGACGGGGCGCCGACGCGGATCACCGCCACCCCGCCCGACAGCTTGGCCAGACGCTCCTCCAGCTTTTCGCGGTCGTAATCCGAGGTGGTCTTGTCGATCTGCGCCTTGATCAGGGCGATGCGGCCCTTGATCTGGCCCGGATCGCCGCCGCCGCCGATGATCGTGGTGGTGTCCTTGTCCACCACCACCCGCCGCGCCCGGCCGAGGTAGCCGATCTTGGCATTCTCCAGCTTCAGCCCCAGATCGGCCGAGATCACCTGCCCGCCGGTCAGGATGGCGATGTCCTGCAACAGCTCCTTGCGGCGGTCGCCAAAGCCCGGCGCCTTGACGGCGCAGTTGTGAAAGGTGCCGCGGATCTGGTTGACGATGAAGGTGGCCAGCGCCTCGCCCTCCATCTCCTCGGTGATGGCCAGGAGGGACTTTCCGGCCTTGATCACCTCTTCCAGCAGGGGCAGAAGATCGTTCAACACGCTGATCTTGCGGTCAAACAGCAGGATGAGGCAGTCTTCCAGCTCTGCCTCCATCTTGTCCTGGTTGGTGATGAAATAGGGCGACTGGAAACCGCGGTCGAACTGCATGCCTTCCACCACGTCCAGCACGGTTTCGGTGGATTTGGATTCCTCGACCGTGATCACGCCGTCCGAGCCGATCTTTTCCATGGCCTCAGCCACCAGATCGCCGATGGCCGCGTCGTTATGGGCCGAGATCGTCGCGACCTGGGTCTTTTCCAGCCTTGTCCTGACCGGACGCGACAGCGCCTTCAGCGTCTCGAAGGACACCCGCGCGGCGCGGTCCAGCCCGCGCTTGATGTCCAGCGCCCCGGCCCCGGCGACCACGTTGCGCACGCCATCGGCAAAGATCGCCTGGGCCAGCACCGTCGCCGTGCTGGTGCCGTCGCCCACCACATCGGCCGTCTTTTCCGCCGCCTGCCGCAGCATCCGCACGCCCAGGTTTTCGGCCGCGTCCTTCAGGTCGAACTCCTTGGCGATGGTCACCCCGTCGTTGCACACCAGCGGAGGGCCGTATTTGCGGTCGATCAGCACCGATTTCGACCTCGGGCCCAGGGTGACGCGGATCGTGTCGGCCAGTTGCGTCGTACCGCTGAGGATCTTTTCCCGCGCGGCAGAGCGGAACAGAACATCCTTGTGGGTCATCATGCCTCTCCTTCACTCATCGACGTCCAGGGCCGCCGCCTCTTTGCCGGGTTTCATGAAATCGCGCAGCGCCCAGGCAAATTCGCTCAGCCGGGTTTCGACATTGGCGTTGACCGAGCCGTCCTCGAAGGCGCCGGTGGCGGTGCGCAGGCCGGCGGGCAAGCCGGTCAGCACTTCGATCGCCTCGTCGATGTCCGAGACGGCATGGATGCGGAACTGGCCCTTGGCCACCGCCTCGACCACATCGGGACGCAGCATCAGGTTGCGCACATTGCGGCGCGGGATCAGGACGCCTTGCTGGCCGGTCAGGCCCGAGGCGCGGCAGCAGTCGAAGAACCCCTCGATCTTTTCGTTCACCCCGCCGATCGGCTGGATCTCTCCCATCTGGTTGATCGAGCCGGTGACGGCGAAGGACTGCGACACCGGGATGCCCGACAAGGCCGACAGCAGGGCGCAAAGTTCGGCGACCGAGGCGCTGTCGCCCTCCACCCCGCCATAGGTCTGCTCGAAGACCAGGCTGGCCCATAGCGACAAGGGCACATCGGCGGCATAACGCGAGGCGAGGAAGGCCTGCAGGATCAAGACGCCCTTGGAATGGATCGGGCCGCCCAGCTTGATCTCGCGTTCGATGTCGATGACCTTGCCATTGCCCATCCGCACCCGCGCCGTGATGCGCACCGGCAGGCCAAAGTCGAAAAGGCCGCTGCTGACCACTGTCAGCCCGTTGACCTGGCCCACCTCGGCCCCCGCCGTCGAGACGATCAGCGAACCCTCGTGGATCATCTGTTGCAGGCGTTCGCGGGCGCGGTCCACGCGGTGTTCGGCCACGGCGCGGGCGGCGGTGATCTGGGCGGCGTCGATCACGGTCTTGCCACTGGCTTCGGTCATGTGATTGGCCTCGCGCAACAAATCCCACAGGGCGCCGATCCGCAGCGACATGCGGCCCTGATCCTCGGCGATGCGGGTCGCGACATCGACCAGCGCCGCCACCCCATCACGGCTGACGGCGCGCAAAGCGTCGCGCTGGCAGACCGCGGCCACCATCCGGGCGAAAAGCCCCACCCCCTCGGGCGTGCGGGGCATGTCATGGCTGAAATCGGCGGCGATCTTGAACAGGCGCGTGAAATCCGGGTCGTAGGCCCGCAGCAGCAGATGCACCATCGCATCGCCCACCAGCACGACCCGGATCTGCAAGGGGATCGGCTCGGGCTCCAGCGAGGTGGTGGAGATCAGGCTGAGCATCTCGGCCGCCGAACTGATCCGGATCGCCCGCATCTCCAGGCTGCGCTTCAGCGCCTCCCAGGCCAGCGGCTCGGTCAGGATGCGCATCGCGTCCAGGATCAGAAAGCCGCCATTGGCGCGGTGCAGCGCGCCGGGACGGATCAGGGTGAAATCGGTGACAAGGGCGCCCATGGTCGAGATGTGGTCCACCTTGCCGATCAGGTTGGACAGCGAGGGCAAAGGCTCGGCCACGATCGGCGCGCCGGTCGCCGCGGGCGCGGTCGAGACCATCACGTTGACGCCATAGCGGTGAAAGGCCGGGTGGTCATGGACATGGGCATGGGTCACCGGAAAGGGTCCCTCCTGCCTGCCGTTGCCCTCGCGCAGGAAGACCTCGGCGTTTTCGATCAGGTCGGCGCGCAGGGCTGCCAGATAGGGCTTGATCGCCTCGATTGCGCCGAAGCCCTCCAGGACCGGGGCCAGTGCGTCATCCACCGCCTCCTCCGCCATCTCGGCGTTGAGGGCGGCGACAGCGCTGCGGTGCTCCTTCTCCAGCTTGGGGATCGAGCGGAGGTATTTGGCAAGCTCCTTCTCGGTCGCCGAAACGCCCTTTTCGATCGTCTCGCGTTCGTCTTGCGGCAGATTGGCGAAGTCGTCGGACTTGATCACCTCGCCGTTGCGCATGCCGGCGATGGCAAAGCCCATCGGCGTGCGCAGGATCGTGACATTGCGCCCGCGCGCGCGCTCCAGTAGTTTGTCAAAGCCCGCTTCCTTGCGGCTGGCCAGGCGCTGTTCGATGGTGCTGCGGCGGCTTTGGTATTCTTCGGATTCGAAGAGGGCGGGGATATCCTCGGCCAGATCGTTGACCAAGGCCTGCATCGCCTTTTGCAGGGGCGGTGCTGTGCCCGGCGGCATGGCGATGGCGCGGGGCCGGTCGGGGCGGGCAAAGTCGTTGACATAGACCCAATCGGGCGGCGTCGGGCGCGCCGCCGCCTCGGCCGCCAGCAGGCGCTGCACCGCGGAATGGCGCCCGGTGCCTTCGGGGCCTAGAACGAACAGGTTGAAATCGGCGTGGTTGATGCTGGCCGAAAGGCGGATCGCATCCAGCGCCCGCGACTGGCCGATCAGATCGGCCAGGGGCTCCAGGGTCGAGGTGTCCTCGAAATCGAGAACGCCAGCGTCGCAACAGACCTGCAAGTCCCCCAGCCCCAGCAGCGTTGCCGAAGGCGCCAGCGGTTCGTTGGAATCCCGTGTCGAGGAGCGTGTCGTCGGAAACGCCATTGCCACCCCCTGCCCCGCCTTGCGTGGGGAATCCGGCATCGCAGCGCAGATCCCCCTCCGCGACCAGTTAAGACCAGAAATCCTTTGTCGGCCTTGACCGTTCGCAATGGCACCGCATTCGGCCGGGCGGCCATGTGCGATGGGGAAGACGGCGCGCATCGCGCAGTCTTCCCCTGAGGTGGCGAAGCGGCGTTACGCCGCCCGGTTTCAGACCTGCGCCTGACCGCCATCCACGAAGAGTTCGGCGCCATTGACGAAGCTCGCGTCATCCGAGGCGAGGAACAGGACCGCCTTGGCAATCTCTTCCGCCTCGCCGACCCGGCCCAGAGGGATGCGCGAGGCGAGATAGTCCAGCAGGCCCTGCTGTTGCTGCGGATCGTCGCCCACCAGTTCGACCAGCCCGGGGGTGCGGGTGGCGCCGGGGCTGACGACATTGACCCGGATACCGGTGTCCTTCAGATCCAGCGCCCAGGAGCGGGCAAGGTTGCGCACCGCCGCCTTGGAGGCGCTGTAGACGCTGAAACTCGCCGTGCCCTCGGTGCCGGCGGTCGATCCGGTCAGGATCACCGACGACCCCTTGCCCAGCACCGACAGCGCCTTTTGCACGGTGAAGATCACGCCCTTGACGTTGCGGTCAAAGGTCTCGTCGACCTGTTCCTCGGTGATCTGACCCAGAGGCAGCATCGAGCCGCCGCCGGCATTGACGAAAAGCACGTCCAGCCGGCCCTTCTCGGCCTTGATCTGGGCAAAAAGCCGGTCAAGGTCGGCCATGCTGGAGGAATCCGCCCGGATGCCGGTGGCCTGGGCGCCGATTTCGGCCACGGCGCGGTCCAGCGCCTCCTTGCGGCGGCCGGTGATATAGACATGCGCCCCTTCAGAGGCGAGCACTTTGGCGGTGGCGAGGCCGATGCCGCTGGTGGCGCCGGTGACGACGGCGGTCTTGCCGGAAAGTCTGTTGGTCATGGTGGTCTCCAGTTTCAGTTGCTTGTGGTGGTTTTCGCGGGTCAGGCGGCGCGCATGGCCTTGAAGGCCACCAGCGACGGTGCAGCGACTATCGCGGTCCGGACTCCGCGACGTGCGGCATCGATCCCGGAAACCCGGGCTGTGGCTTGGCGGTTCATGTCTGTCTCCTTGAGGGGCGAAAGGCCGGTCATTGGCGGCCGCGCTGCCCTTTCTCAGGGAGGGATTTAGGTCCTGCCCTCCGCGCCCGGAAGTCGCCAGCCGTGGAATCATTATTCAGCGGGATGGATGATCCCGGCCCTGCACGCGTCAAGCGCGCCACCGCTGCGCTTGACGCGTGCAGGGCCGCGCCGTCTTATCGCGGGGACAAAGGCAACCGGGATGACATTGTGGACCAGCTCCTTGCGCTTCGCGCCTTCGCGCGCATTGCCGAAGCGGGATCGTTCGCCAAGGCGGCCGACCAGTTGAACTTGCCGCGGTCCTCGGTCAGCAAGATGATGCAGGATCTGGAGGCGCATGTCGGCGCCAAGCTGATGGAGCGCACGACACGGGCGGTGACCATCACCGCCGAGGGGGCGCTGTATTACGAACGCGCGCAAAAACTGCTGTCCGATCTGGACGAGATGGATGCGACCGTGGCCGGGCACCGCGGGGCCCTGCGCGGGCGGCTGCGGGTCGATGTCGGCTCGGTTCTGGCCAACCAGATCCTGATCCCCGCCCTGCCGGAGTTCCAGCGCCGCTATCCCGAGATCGAGCTGATGCTGGGCGTCGGCGACCGTCATGTCGATCTGGTCGAGGACGGCGTGGATTGCGTGATCCGCGGCGGCAATCTGGCCGATACCGCGCTGGTGGCACGGCGGCTTTGCGCACTGGACTATGTGCTCTGCGCCGCGCCCGCCTATCTGGAGGGGCGCGCGCGGCCAAACCACCCGGCGGAGATCGAGCCGGATCATCAGGTTGTCAGTTATTTCTCCGCCTCAAGCGGCAAACGCTTTCCCCTGCGGTTTGCCCGCGATGGCCAAAGCATGGAGATGATCGTGACCAGGGGGGTGGCGGTCAACGAAAGCACCGCCCATCTGCGCAGCCTTTGCGCGGGCCTGGGGATCGGGCAGACCTTCGGGTTCCTCGGCCGCCCGCGCTTTGCATCGGGCGCCCTGGTCGAACTTCTGGCCGACTGGAAGCCCGCGCCCCATGTCATGCATCTGGTCTATCCAGCCAGCCGCTTCACCAATCCGCGGCTGAAGGCCTTCTCGGACTGGGCGGCGCAGCTGTTTTCCCAGCTTGATGCGCGCCTACCGCCCGCGAGGCCTGAGGCAGGGTGACCCCGCAGCGATCGGCGCGGCGCGGGGAGGATTGCCGCGCAGGCCCGGAACCAAAGCAAGCGGACGGGGCTCACTTGGCCTTGGCGCTGGCGTGCCGTGCGATGCTGGCGGCAAAAAGCGGCGTCTCGCGGCGGTTGTGGTCGCCACCGGCCTCCTGACGGGCGATGGCGGCTTGCTCGAAACTCTGGCCATGGGCTGCGACGAAATCCAGGAAGACATCGGTCGGATGCGAGGTCACCCGGTTGGTGTAGCGCGTCCGCCCGCCGTCGATTGCTTCGGCGATCAGCTCCCAGATCACATTGACCTGGGTCCGCCCGACTGGCGTGAACACGTCGGAAATCGAGTTCATCCGGCAGTAGGCGGGCGAGGCTTCCTCGGCAACATAGTGCTGGATGACCAGACCGGTGCCGATCATTTCCACGTTGATGACCATGCGGCGACCGTCATCCGTCGTGGTGACGCCGGACCCGATGTGATCGGGCGGGCAGCAGCGCAGATATTCGGCCTCCGACAGGGTGAAAAGCCAGCCGGCGATGTCGATCGCCTCCAGCGGCAGGTCGATCTCGGCGGTATAGGCGGATTGAGAGAGGATCATGTCGGTCAGGATTTTCACTTGGGTCTTCCTTTGAATGTCATGGCTGCAGGGGCAGGATTGCCCACCACGGACAAACCGCTCCCGTCTGCGGACCGCTGCGCCCCGCATTCTCCGACGATCCCGATTTCTGAAGCCGCAAGGCATCCCGTGTTTGCCGGCCCAAATTGGCATCTGCGGCGCTCCGCGAGAATTATACATTGGTTTTGAGCCCTTGAGCCGTAGCGGGACCGCCGGACCCTTCAAGATTCGGGGTGGTTCAAGGCGCGGCCGCCTTGCGCGGGTGAGGTATTTGGCGAGGGCGTCAGGCCTGCCCCACCCCAGAATGGCGCTGTCACACCGGCGACGTCCATCAGATCAGCGCAGGTTCGGGGCATCGGCCCATGGCCCGCCCTGCCCGATCCTGTCGATGATGAGATTCAGCAGGGCGCGCAAACGCGGCAGACGCTTCAGGTCGCGGTGGTAGCCGATCCAGGTGTCGCGTGAGGGCGGGCGTTCGCCGAGATCGACAAGGGAAATCCCATGGGTCGCGTCGCCCAGAGGCCGTGGCAGCACCGCCAGCCCCGTGCCCAGCGCGCAGAGACGCGCCTGCACCTCGCGGCTGTTGCTGCGGCATGCGACCTTTGCCCGCGGAAGTGCCTGCGTGACCCAGGCGACATCCGGCATGCCCCCGAATGCCGTATCCATCAGGATCAGCGCGGAGCCGGCGCCATCGCCCCGTTCGACCGGCGGATGGCCGGGCCGGGCGTAAAGCCCGTAGGGGATGGTCACCAGCTTGCGCGCGATCACTTCCGGCTCCTCGAATGGCTGGATCCGCATGACGAGATCGGCCTCGCGGCGCGCCAGGCTGTAAAAGCGCGGGTCGGTCAGGAGTTCGACGGTGACGTTCGGGTGATGCCGGGTGAACTCTGCCAGAACCGGGCTGAGCATGGTCGTCCCGAACCAGTCGGAACATGACAGGCGCAACATGCCGTCCAGCCCGGCAACGCTGCCCGCCAGTTGGCGCTGCAGGGCATGGGCTTCCTCTTCCATCTGGATGGCATGCGCGAACATCGCCGCGCCCTCGTCGGTCAGGACGAAGCCGTCGTTCGTGCGCTGAAACAGCGCGGCGCCGACGGCCTGTTCCAGCGCCCGCAGCCTGCGGCCCATCGTGGGCTGGGTTTGCTTCAAGCGTCGCGCGGCCGCTCCGAGCGTGCCTTCCCGGGCAATGGCCAGGAATATCGGGAGATCACTCCAGTCGAGGTCAGGCACGTGCCACCCATGCATTCTTGCATGGATATCGTGCGGTACTTTTGATCGCCATGCAAGAATATCGAACTCATATTGGGGCCATCACCCAACATAGCAACAAGGAGAGTGTGATGACCCACCCGGACCACAGCATGAAGGCGGCGCGCGTCGAGACCAACGATGGCCCCTTCCGCCTGACACAGATTGCCCGCCCGACCCTGAACCAGGGCGAGGTTCTCGTGCGGATCCACGCCAGCGGCGTCAATCCGCTGGACACCAAGATCAGGGCGGGCGCTGCCGCTCATGCCCGCCACCCGCTGCCGGCCATCCTCGGGCTCGATCTGGCCGGCGTGGTGGAGGAGGTGGCTTCCGATGTCACGGCATTTCGGCGCGGCGATGCGGTTTACGGCATGACCGGCGGGGTCGGCGGCATTCAGGGCACGCTTGCGGAATATGCGGCTGTCGATGCCCGCCTCCTTGCGCACAAACCCTCCAACCTCACGATGCGCGAGGCCGCCGCCCTGCCGCTGATCACGATCACCGCCTGGGAGGGTCTGGTGGACAGGGCGCAGATCCGCCCCGGCCAGACCTTGCTGGTGCAGGGCGGTGCGGGTGGCGTCGGTCACATCGCGGTGCAGATCGGCGTGGCGCTGGGTGCGAGGGTCTTTGCCGTCGACGGCGCTCGCAAGGCGGATTTCATCCGCGCGATGGGGGCCACGCCGATCGATTACGCGCAGGAAACCGTCCAGCATTATGTGGACCGCCACACCGACGGGGCCGGCTTCGACCATGTCTACGACACCGGCGGCGGCAGCATTCTTGACGCGTCCTTTCAGGCGGTGAAGCGTTTCGGCCATGTGGTGAGCTGCCTTGGCTGGGGGTCGCATGCCCTGGCCCCGCTTTCCTTCAAGGGCGGCACCTATTCCGGCGTCTTCACGCTGGCGCCGCTGCTGGATGGCGCGGGCCGCGCCCATCATGGCCAGATCCTGAAATCGGCGGCCGCCATGATCGAGGCGGGCCTGGTCAGGCCCCGTCTCGACCCGCGCGTCTTCTCGCTTGAGACCGTGGAGGACGCCTATGCCACCCTGACCGAACGCCGGGCCGAGGGCAAGATCGTCGTCTCCATCCTCACCGCCTGAGCACGCGTCATTTCCAGGGGATCGGATCAGGAAGACATGGTTCATCACCGGCGCCTCGCGCGGGTTCGGCGCGCGGATGGCGGAAAAGGCCCTGGAGTGGGGCGACGCTGTTTTAGCGACGGCGCGCAATCCTCACGCCATCGCAGAATGTCTCGGCGCCCACGACAATCTCCTCACCCTGCCGCTTGATGTCGACGATCCGGCACAGGTGGCGATGGCGCGGGCGGGGCACAGGGAACGATCACCCCGCAACGCGGCCTCGGGCTGCGCAACCGGCGAGACCGCCCACCACACGCGGGGCCCAAACCGGCCACACGGAAAAGTCTCCAGCCCGGAGTGGCGCTCGCACGGGATAAAACATGGGAGGCAATGGCGTTTGGCACTGGCTCATCACGCATAGGCAACGGAAGCAGTCTTGGCGGATCAGAGTTTCCATCGGCTGGCGATCATCTGCGTGAGACGGCCGAAACCGGCAAGCCCTTTTGCCACCTCGGTGCGAACCGTGGTCTTGCTCTCAAGCCTTCGGCGGTTGCGTTGGACCATCAGGGCCTCGGAGGCGTGGGACAGGATCAGGGTCTCCAGAGCGGCCAAGTTCCATTCCGGTGCGGTCAGGCACAGGGGCACCACGCAGGGCTCGTCCAGGTCGCGGGCGCTGGAGGTGATCACGTCTCCGAGCAGGGACATGGCATCGGGCGGCAAGCGGTGTTCGGCAAATGGCCAGCCCTTCAGCAAGAGATCGACCCCGGTCAGGGCGACAATCACCGGAGGGCGGCGGCGCAGGCCCTGGTCGCAGGCGTGGCGCAGGCGCGAGAGGAGGGCCACATCGGGCGCACGGGCGGGGCGGTTGGCGCGCAGAGCCCAGATGACCAGATCGGCCTGCAGCAGTTCGGCAAGAAGCCGGTCCTCGACCGCCTTGCTGCCGTCGATCCCGGCACTGTCGACAAAGGTGAAATCCGCCGCCCCCAGGCCCAGGGGATGCGCGGTCAGGCCGGGCGTCGTCGGGGCCATATCCGTCTCGCCCAGCGCCTCCCCGGCCAAAGCATTGATCAGGCTTGTTTTCCCTGCGCTGACCTGCCCCACGACCAGAACCCGCAGCGGCTGATCCGCCACGACCATGCGCCCCAGGTCGGCCTCCGTCGCCGAAAGCTCGATCTCCAGGAGTTCCGCTTCGGTATAGCGCAGATAGCCCGCATGCAGATCTATCGCGGCGGCGGCGACCTCTTCGAGGATCACCTGCTGCAAGGTGGTCTGGCCCGCGAACTTCAACGCACCCGTCGAGGGGCTCATGAGCAGGCTTTGCACCTCTTGCAAGACTGCGCCCATCGGGTTCATCGCAACCCGGCGCAATCGCCAGGCGCCATGCGCGACCTTCATCCCCTGCTCGATCCGGCGCCTTTGGGTCCACATCCACAAAAGCGTGCTGACCCGCACCATATCGGCCATCGGCACATAGCGGCGCAGGTCGCCGCGAAGGCGGCCGATGACCCGGTCGGCCAGCAAAAGCGCCTCGGGGATCGAGAAATCCATCGCGCCTTTCTGCCCCCCCGACACCTCGTGGGCCGCGCGGTTCAGCAGGACCAGCGCCTCTTGTTGCAGGGCGGGCCAGGGCATGGGCTCGGTCAGCTTTCCCCGGATCTCGGCACTCAGGCGCTGAAACAGGCTTCGCTCTTTCTCGGTCCATTCGGGATTGCCCGCGATCAACGGCTCGCCCTTGGGGGTGGGACGGACACGGCCGGCCAAAGCCCGGTTGATCAGGCGAAAGCCCGCAATTACGACCGTAGTGATCAGGACGAAGGGCAAGAGCAGGCCATGTTCGCCCAGCCAAAGCGAGCCCAGGACGACAAGCACGGCAAGGGGCGCCAAATGCAGGACCACATACAGGGCCAGCCGCCCGCGCAGATAGGTCTGCATCACGCTCTTAAGGCCGCCCAAGATCGGCTCCCTTCATCGCCTCGGCAAAACGGTTTCGCAGGTCCTTGTCCGTGACGGACCCGCCATGTTGCTGCTGGTAGAACCACCAGGAGGCGGTGCGCCCCAAGGCCCAGGTGACCGCAAAGCCCGAAGTCGCCCCCGCCGCGGCCCCGGCGACCGTGCCGATCACCGGCACCAGCTGGACAAGACCGCGCAGCGCCATGCGCGCCGCCTGGCCGCCGATCACCCCGAGCCCGAGAGCGGATCCGATGGCGGCGATCTGCCTTGCATCCCAGACCACACCATAGCGGCCGGCCAGGGCTTTCAGCATCGCCAGTTGCAACCCCGTCACGCCCACCGCGCCCACCAGAGGCACCCCACCCGAAGCCATGGCGCTGCCCGCATAAGACAGGACCAGAGCGCGGTGCCGGGCAAACTCGGCCTCTTCCTCGCCGTTGGCGGCGCTTTTCATCAGGTAAAGCACGACCGAGGGCAGGACATCGGTCAGAGCCGCGATGAGGGGGGCGAGATCGGCCGTTTCCGGGGCGGAAAGATCCAGTTCCACGGCAGGCAAGGTGGCGCCGAAGGCCGCCTCCGCCATGCGCTGGTTATGGACGACCATCCGGGCCCGCGCGCCAGGCTCGGGCAAGAGATCGCCGGCCGTATGGATCACGACAACCGGAACCTTGCCTTTGCGCAGGCGCGCCAGGGTTTCAACCACCACGCCCTGCACCGGATCATCCAGCCGCATCAGGACCAGCGCGACATGCGCGCTTTTCGCGGCTTCGGCCAGATCGGCCGCGGGATCATAGGCGACCTCTCCCAGACCCCGGGTATCCAGAAAGCGCATCACAGGCTCGTCTGCGGGAAAGTCGAAAGACCGTGACGTGCGGGTGCAGGGCGCATAGCCATTGCCGATCTCGGCCTCGGCCAGACCGGTCATCGCTCGCACCAGGGAGCTTTTACCTGCCCCGGTCTTGCCTAGCAGCCAAAGCGTCGGCACCGGCAGACGCCCTGACCGGGGCGCGGGGTCCGGCGCGGCCACTGCGGTCGAAACCAAACTTGCCGCCCGGTCCCATAGCTTGCCCGGGCCCGCCTGAAAACCGCGCGAGATCGCCGCGCCCGCCTGCGAGAGGGCCCCGGTTGCCTGCGACAAAAGCCCGGTGCGGCCGACTTCGGCAAAGACACGGCGCACTTCGGCTATGGCGGCCGTTTCGGCGGCGTCCAATTGGCCATCCGCCTCGGCTATCTCGGTCAAGAGCGCGAGGATCTCGGCCGACATGGCCTCGTAGTTGCAGTCGGGGTTCTGGCGTTTGTAATCGGCCAGGGCGCGGGCGGCATCGGTAATGTTGCGGCCAAGCGTTTCCGCCTCGATCAAGGGCAGGGCCGCGGCGAGATAGGCCGGATCAAGCCCCCAGACCGAAGCGAAATAGTCCGCTATTCCGTCACGCTCGGACTTGTCCAGATCTCCGGCCTCCCGGGCGACCAGCACGCACAGCCCGGCGACCAGATCGAAAAGCGCCGCAGCCAGGAAGTCGATCGGCGTGGTGATGAACTTTGGCACGGATTCGACCCGCGACCCGGCATAGCCACGCCAGGCCTGCAGGACACCCCAGCCCAAGGCCCCCGCCGCCGCTGCCGAACCGAGGATCCATCCCACCGGCGTGACAGCCACGCCGATCCCCAACCCGGTGAGCCAGGTGCCAAAGAAGGCCCCTGCCGTGACGCTGGAACCTGCCGCCATCCCGCCCACCGCGGCCGCCGAGCCCACATGCCAGAGATCACCGACCAGCCGCCCGGTGGTCAGGCTGATATAGGCGTCCTCCCCGATGTGCAGCTGCGCCTTGAACCGCAAGGGATCCGCCACCACCCTCGTGAGACCGTCAAAACCGACAGGCTTTTCCACTCAGACGCTCACCGCCGCAAGTCTGGCTTCCAGATCGCGGATGCGCGCAGCCCAGCTCGCATTGGCCAGATCGGCAATCGCCCCCTTGGCCAGCCCGAAAGCCACCATAAGCGGCAGGAGGAACGGCGCCAGCAGCCCCCCGATCAGCGGGACCGACGCGACAAGCATCCCAACGCAGACCGAGACGACCAAACCAAAGACCGCGTTCGGGAATTGGCCGATGATGTCAAAGACCACGGTCAGGATCTTTGCCCCGATCTTCAGGACCGTTGTCCCCACATTTACCGTCACCTTGGCAAGGTCCAGCAGAAGCGCTTTGATGTCGGCAGAAAGCGGCAGGCGGTCGATTTGCTCGCTGATTTTGCGCAAGGGAAGCGCGGTGTTCAAGTCGGCCACAACCATTGCCGGGTCTGAGGGAATCGAAGTCATAATCTCTGATCCTCTGATACAATCAGCAACAGTTGGCCGCGGTCCGGGCAAAGTGCAAGATATTCCGGGGGCGAGGGCGGCTTCGATTTGCCATGCCGTGAAGGGAATGCCGCAAAGGCGGCGCGTGGGCCGCTGAGGGATCCATCAGGCGCGCTATGGCACCCTCACATGGCAGACCACCGGAAACAATCCGTTTCCTCCGACAGTGCTTTTTCCAGCCTGTGGCTGTCCCCAACTGCAAGGAATTGCCCCTCCCCGACATGGGTTTGCGCTTTGCCATTTTCGATTGACCAACGGTACCACCTCGATGACATCGCCTCCGCCCGGCAACCCGGTTCGCGCCTGCATGACATCCTGTTGCGGCTCGAGGGCGGAAAAACCCTGTCGCCCCTGCAAGAGGCCCATCTGACCAGCCACAGCCTTCTGGCCCTGCTGGATCATGCCAAAGGCCGTACGACGGCCAAAGACTTCGCCCTCGCCGCCCGGCAGGAGCAAGCAGAGCGACGGATGGCGCAGGCTGGGCACGACGCCGAAAGGCAAAGCGTCGCAACGCAAAAGGCAGAATGGCTGACCCACTCCCAACAGCAGAATGCCAGGATCTTCGCCGAAATCGAGCGCAAGCGGGCCAGGCGGCGCCCCTTCGACGCCCTCGGATTGGGCTATATCGACCACGAAGCATCCCCCCGCGTCGCAACGATCGTCCACGGGGTGACGGCGGGCCGACCCATCAGTGCGGCCGATCTGCTCTGGCTTGCGCACCACGGGAAGGACTATGCCAGTGCCGAACTCCTGAAGGCTCATCACAGGATCATGGCGCTCGACTGCGCGAGGAAATGGCAGGAGGTCGGCGATCCTTGGGCCGCCGTCAGTGCCTGCGCCCATTGGCGGAAGGCGGGTGTGCCAGACGAGGGACGCAAGATCGCCGGGCAGGCGCTGGGCAGGACCAGCGAGCGGCGTTCGCGTTCGGCCCTTTGCACCACGAGGGGCGGCGCCCTGCGCGACCTTGGCCGCCCGGAAGAGGCCCGGATCATGGGGCTTGAAGCCCATGGCCTGTCGAAAGCCGATTACCGCCCCTGCACGCTGCTCGGTGCCTGTCACATCGACCTGAGCGATTATGCCCAGGCAAACGAATGGTACGCCAAGGCCGAGGCCCGGGGGGCCAACCGCAAGGTAATTGACGCGGAAATCCAGGCCATCCTCGCGGCCGCCAGTTCCGACAAGCGCACCGAGATCCTGAACGCCCTCCGCACCCTGGCCCCGGAACGCTTCGCCAAACTCTCCTGAAGCCATCCCACCCAAAAGGACGGCACGGCGTTCGCGCACGCTCAGGGCGAATAGCCACCCGAGTTGGCGTACTTTCATGCCATTGTGTATCGCCCCTCCGACGACCTGCTCGAGCTATCAGATGGAGGATAGCGACGAGTGTGACAGGGGAGAACAGCATCGAACGGTGAACTGCCGCGCTGAAAGTGGCTTTTGCTGTCGAGATCATTGAAGGCAAGACCACGGTTGCTGAGGCCGGTCGGGTCGATGGCCCCTAACCCTCGGAGATCGAGGCTTGAACGGGTGACGGCAAGCTCGGCATGGGTTTCGAAGGAACCGTGGCCCCTGAAGGGGGCGCGGAGGCCACGAAGATGGCTCTGCGCGCGAACCCTCTGGAGTAGCGTGAGCAATATGATCCGAAGCATCCGGCCGATGGGACCATTGTGCAGCTGACCAAGCTTTGCGCTTGGTTCAGTGCGGCGCGGCAGACTGGGTAATACAAAACCGACCAAAGTCGCGCAAAAGATCGATCCGCGTTGTGCCAATCCGTTCAGGGCGATCAACAAGAGTGAGCTCGCTTTCGGCTGCCGCATTGTGGTCTGGCGTTCGGGCTTCAACAAGAACACGCTGCAACGGATATTACTGATCCAGGGTTGGCGGGACCTACGGTGCCCACAAGGCCCTGCGCCTCCGCATCGACGGCCACACCCGCGAGCTTCTCGGCTGGCATCTGTCGCGATCCTGCAAGGCAACAACCGCCGCCAGCGCACTCGATCGCGCCCTGATCACCCGGTTCGGCACCCTGGGCAAGGGCGCCAAGGCGATCTTGCCGCGTTGTGACAACAGCTTGGTCTTGACGTCACATCGCCCTGGTCCGCAGCTACGGCCTGAAGGAGGAGTTCATTGCCCGACATGGCCGCCGGCAGAACGGCATGGTCGAACGCGTCGGGCGTTCGATATGGAAACGCCAGCTGAGGCATTCGTTCTGGCGCGCCAACCTGAGCAGAGTCTGCCGCAGCGCTACAAAATTCCAATCGATTCAGGGCAACCTTCTGAACGGACAACGCGTTCTGACCGCATCTTGCCGAAGTCGACCGTTGCGTGCGGACCTGAACGGAGAACAGCGAAGCGAACGGGTAGGCCTATTGTTGACCCGCCTTTGGAACGCCGCCTGAAAATTGCGCCCCCGCTTCGGCCTTTGCAAACACAAGGCAGTCTTCCGAAGAAAAGCCCAGGCGAACCGCCTCCCCGACACGGAACAGATTTTCGGCACTGTTCGGGCGCACCACCGTCAAGCTCCCCGCCGCGGTTCCGAGCCGATAGTGGATGTCTGCGCCCATGTGGATGGCGCCCTCGATCGAGCCGTCAAGTTGATTGGACCCCACGACGCGGTCTTCGTCGCCTTCGGGTCCCAGGGTGATCCGCTCTGGCCTGATGCCCACGCTGACCGCCGCATCATCGGCGATCCTTGGGTTTGCGACGGTCAGGACCAGGCCGCTGTCCAGCACGACATTCGCAAAGCTTCCGTGATGCGTGTCCTTGATCGTGCCCTCTAGCCAGTTGCTGCGCCCCATGAAACCGGCGACAAACCGGTTGACCGGGCGGGAGTAGACCTCGCCCGGGGCGCCCTGCTGTACGATCCTGCCCTTGTTCATCAGGATGATGCGGTCGGCCAGCCCCATGGCCTCGTCCTGATCATGGGTGACGACGATCGTGGTGGAGCCGACCGCGGCCAGGATCTTCTTCAACTCGACCCGCAATTCCTCGCGCAGTTTGGCGTCGAGCGCGGACAGGGGTTCATCCAGCAAGACAAGGCGGGGTTTGGTCGCCAGCACGCGGGCAAGAGCGACCCGCTGTTGCTGGCCTCCGCTCAGTTGATGGGGGCGGCGGTCACCGAACCCCGACAGTTGCACGAGAGCCAGCATCTCATTGATGCGGGCGGCGATTTCGGCCTTGGGCCAATGGCGGTGTTTCAGGCCGTAGCCGATGTTTTCGGCGACCGTCATGTGCGGAAACAGCGCGTAGTGCTGGAACAGCAGACCGACATTGCGCTCATAGGGGCGCTTGCCCACCATGGACTCGCCGCCGATGTCGATGCGGCCGCGGTCAGGCTCTTCAAACCCGGCGATCAGGCGCAGGGTGGTGGTCTTGCCACAGCCGGACGGGCCAAGGAGCGCCACGGTTTCGCCCGGCGCGGCCGAAAAGCTGATGCCGTCGACCGCGGCGAGGGCGCCGAACGACTTGGTCACGGTGTCAAAGCGGATGACGGGTTCGGACATGGTTCCAGCTTTCAGCGAAAGACGCCCTGACCGATGGCGCGGTTCAGGCCGATGAGTTTTTCAAGGATCACGATCAGGAGGATGGTCATGGCCATCAGCATCACCGAGGCCGCGGCAATCGACAGGTCAAAGTTGGCGCGCATGCTGCTGATCAGGGCGATGGGCAGGGTGTAGGTCTTGGCATCGGTCAGCATGATCGAAACGGCAACGTCGTCCATCGAGATGGCAAAGGCAAAGATCGCGCCACTGACGATGCCGGTGCGGGCCAAGGGGAAGGTGATGTCCCAGAAGGCGCGGCGCTCGGTGGCGCCGAGGATCAGCGCGGACTCCGAATAGGTGCGGTCGATGCCGGAAAGGGCGGCCAGCGTGGCGCGGATCGTGTAGGGGATCGTGATGATGACATGGCCACAAAGCAGACGCGCAAAGCCGTCGATCACGCCGATTTTCGACAGGAACAGCAGCAAGGCAAAGCCGATCACCACGGGCGGCACGACGAGGGGCGACAAGAAGAAGGCAATCAGCGCATCCTTGCCGCGAAACCGGGTCTGGTCGGTGGCATAGGCCGTGGCGATCCCGGCGGTCAGCGACAGGACGACGGAAGCGGCGGCGAGTTTCAGGCTCGTCACAAGGCCCTTCAGGAAATAGCTGTCCGCGAAGAACGCGGTGAACCATCGGAATGACAAGGAGGGCGGCGGCAGCGGGCCAAGGTAGTCCCGAGAGTCAAAGGCCATCAGGACGGTCACAAGGATCGGGGTCAGCAGGAACAGCACGATGGCGCAGTTCATCAGCTTGCACAGGAAGCGGATCAGATCGTCAGCGCGGCGCGGATTCATTGGGCCCACCGTTTGTTGACGAAGTGGGTCATCACATAGACGATGACCATCGCAAGCACGAACAGCACCACGGAGATGGCGGCGCCACTGGGGTAGTTCGCGATCTCGGAAAACCGCGTGTAGATCAGGTTGGAGATGAACAGCACGCGGCCTTTGCCGAGGATCATCGGGATGACGAAGGCGCTGATCGAAAACGTGAAGCCGAACAGGAAGGCGGCAAGGATGCCGCGGATACACAAAGGCAGGGTGATGGTTAGATGGGCCTTCCAGGCCGGTGCGCCAAGCACCTGAGCGGCATCGGTCAGGCGCGGATCGACGTTCTGAAACGTGGCGAGCAGGGTCAGGGTCGACATCGGGATTATGTAGTGCAGCAGGCCCGCGCCCACGAGAACCTCGATATAGGCGCGGCTGTTGGTCGAGATGCCGATGGCGCGCAGAGTTGGGCCGAAGGGGCCGACAGCGCCAAACGTCAGTTCCAGCGCATAGGTGCGGACGAGGACGCTGAGGAACATCAGGGTGACGAAAAATCCGACCACAAGGGTGCGCCAGGTGGGCGACAGCTTGCGCGCCGTCCAATAGGCGAGAGGCAAAGCGAAAAACACCCCGGCCAAAGACGCGATCAGGCTGATGCGCAGTGTCTGCAGGAAGAAGTTGGCGAAAGACGGTTTGAAGAGTTCGGCATAGTTGGCGAAGGTGAAGGGCGCATCGGCGGCCGCGCCGATGCTGCCGGGTTCGTAGTAGCGCAGGCTTTCAACGAAAAGCCCCGCCATCGGCAGCACGAACAGCATCAGAAAGACCGCCGCCGCTGGCAGGAACAGGGGGGTTGGCAAGCGTTTGAGGATCATTTTCCGTCCCTCCTGTTCCAGTTTCCGAAATCAAATCAGCGGTGCAATCTCGTCTTCCCAACGCTTGGCCCAGGCGTCCTGGTTGGTCAGGACCACGTTGAAATCGGGGACATAGACAAACTTGTCGAACTCCTCGGGCGTGAACGACAGGTGCTTGAGGTTGTCCGGTGTCTTGGCCTTGACGTTCAGCGGCGCCTCGCCTGCGGTGGCGGCATAGATCTCGCTCATCTCCGGGCTGATCGCGAAGTTGATGAAATCCAGCGTCGCTTGCAGGTTCGGGCGGTTCTGGAACACCGCGAAGCCGCTTTGATACAGGAACACCGGCAGGCCCTCGGTCTTGGTCAGGCGGGTGACCGGGAAGGAGGCGGCCACCGAAGTCAGCTGGGGTTCGGAATAGAAGCCGCCGACGGTTTCACCGCTGGTCAGCGAGGTGGTGAAATCGGTGTCGGTCACCGCAATCCGGCCGATGTTGCCGGACTCCGCCAGCTTCTTCATCAAGGCCCAGCCGGGTTCCATGTTGTTTTCATCGCCGCCCGCATGCAGGGCCAATGCCACGATTTGCAGCATCATGCTTTGGGTCGGGCCGGGCCAGCACAGCTTGCCCTTCAGGCTGGGGTCAAACAGATCTTCGATGGTCTGGATCTTCACCGGGCTGATGTCGGACCGGTAGGCGAAATAGATGCCACCCACGGCGCGCGGCACCGCCATCCACTGGCCCTTGGCGTTCTTGACGATGATCTTTTCCGGGATATCGGCAAGGTTGGGCACCATGTCGACGGTCACCGGCACCAGCCAGTCTTCCTTCAGCATGCCGTTGAACGAGCCTTCCCAGCCCGCGACATAGTCATAATCCGCCTTGGGCCAGGTCGCCTTGATCTTGGGAAGGATCGCGCCCGATCCGCCCTGGTGCAGCACCCAGTCGATCGTGACCTTGTCCTGCTTGGCCGCGATCAGTTTCATCGCATCCACCACGCCCCCGCCCCACTCGACGCAGGTCAGTTCGGGAACGCCGGCCGCGCGGCTCATGAAGCCGATCGAGCTTGCGGCGAAAGTGGCGGCGGCGGTTTGCATCGCCTGCCTTCTGGTCATTGACGTCATTTCAGACTCCTGTTGGAAAGGATTTGCCTACCGTGCGTCCGCAGCCACGTCCCGTGCGGAGGGTGCGGGAATGGTCGCAGCCCAACCCGGGCCGAACCATATCGAAGTACCAAAGCGTAGTTGCGGATGCGTCAATGTATGCGCGGCGCCGCGAAAGCGGCCTTTTGGTGCACGGGCCCTCCCCCCGTTTGGAGCGGGTGATCCGGCAAGGCCGTTATCGCCCGGCGGCACGCTTGCTACCGGTCACCGCCGCGAAGCGCATCCGCCAGGGTCGAAGGGTCGCGGATTTCGATCAGGGTGGGGACATCGCGCAAAACGGACGCGGCCAGCGCAGCCTTGAAGCTGGCAATGTCGCCCGGCGCTTCGGCGTGGCACCCCATTGCCTTGCCCAGGGCGACGAAATCCGGCGCGAAGATATCGACACCGATCAGTGAGATGCGACGCTCGGCCATCATGGCTTTGATCTCGCCATAGCTTGCGTTGTTCCAGACGATGATGGCCGAGGCGATCCTCGCCTCAACCGCGCAAGCCAGTTCCGCCAGCGAGAATTGCAGGCCACCGTCCCCGATCAGGCAGACCGAGGGGCGATCCGGCGCACCGAGTTTGGCCCCAAGCGCCGCAGGAAGCCCGTAACCCAGGGTGCCGTAGCCGGTGCTGGAATTGAAATAGGACCTTGGGCGGCTGGCCTGGTGGAACTGATTGGCAGCATAGACCGGCTCGGTCTGATCCCCGGCGATGATGGCGTCGGGGAAGACCTCGACGATCGTGGCCATCAGACCGCGATGGGTCTTGCACGCGGGCCAGAGATTTGCGTCGATCCGGTCCCGCACCAGGCTTGCACGCGATGCGCCGTCGTCCAAGGTGCCGGGTCCCGCCGCGCGCAGGTCGGCGAGCAGGGGCACGCAGGCAAGTTTCGCGTCCGACATGATCCCCAAGGCAGCCGGGACCGAGGTTGTCAGCTGAAGCGGGTCGATGTCGATCCGGATCAGGCTGCCGTTGATCTGCAGGGGGTGCGGTTCGGGATACATCTCCGTCTCGCCAAACTCGGTCCCCACGGCGAGAATCACATCACAGGCGGCCATTTCGTCCCGCATGGCAGCAAGTCCAAGATTGCCGGACAGGATCAGCGGATGGCCGGCAGGCAGAATGCCCTTGCCGTTGATGGTCATGAACAGGGGGGCGCCCAGATGCTCGGCCATGGCGCGGAGTTCGGGGGCGGCTTCGATGGCGCCGCCACCCGCCACGATCAGGGGGCGTCGGGCGTTGGACAGCAAACCGGCGGCGCTGGCGATGGCTGCGGGCGAAGGGCCGGGCTTGGTGGGCCGGGACCATGGCAGGAAAGGCCCCTCCCCCATCTCTGCCACGATCACATCCAGCGGGATTTCAATATGCACCGGACGCGGACGCTGGCTGCCGAACACGGCAAAGGCGCAGGCAAGGATGCCGGGCAGTTGTGCGGGGTCCAAGAGCGTATGGCTGAACGCGGCGACGCCGGACACCAGGTGCTGCTGCGAGCGCAGCTCGTGCAGGCGGCCCTGCTGCATGCCCAACTGGTCGCGGGCGTTGACGGCCGAAATCACCAGCATCGGCACGGAATCCGCGAAAGCCTGCCCCATCGCGGTCGCGATATTGGTCATTCCGGGGCCGGTGACGATGAAACAGACCCCCGGCTTGCCCGTGACCCTGGCATAACCATCGGCCATGAAGCCCGCGCCCTGTTCATGGCGCGGTGTGATGTGGCGGATTTGGGTGGCGGGCAGGCCACGATAAAGCTCCAGCGTATGCGCACCGGGGATGCCGAAGATCAGGTCGACGCCGTAGCCTTCCAGCAGTTGGACCAGCATTTCACCGCATGTGGGCATGGCTCAGCCTCCGTAGCTGACGCCGGGCAGGACGCACAGCATTTCATAAAGGAAATTCGCCGCGATCAACGCGGTATTGCCGGACGGATCGTAAGGCGGCGAGACCTCGACCAGATCGGCGCCGATCAGGTTCAGGCCGCGGCAACCGCGGATGATCTCCAGCGCCTGCCAGGTCGACAAGCCGCCGACCTCGACCGTGCCGGTGCCGGGGGCAAAGGCGGGGTCGAGGCTGTCGATGTCATAGGTCAGGTAAACCGGATGGTTGCCGATTTGGGCGCGCACCCGCTCCATCAGCGGCTTCATCGACTGATACCAGCACTCTTCGGCCTGAACGACCGTAAAACCCTGGCTGCGCGACCAGTTGAAATCTTCGGGCGAGTAACCTGACCCGCGCAACCCGATCTGAAACACCTTGTCGCAGGCCAGAAGGCCCTCGTCGACGGCGCGGCGAAACGGGGTGCCATGGGCGATCTTCTCGCCAAACATCTCGTCATTCACATCGGCATGGGCATCGACATGGATCAGCGCAACCGGCCCATGGACTTTGCGCATGGCGCGCAGGATCGGCAGCGTCAGGGTATGGTCGCCGCCAAGCGTCAGGGGCTTGCAGCCATGCGACAGGATGGCGTCGTAGGCCGTCTCGATGATGCCGATGGATTTCTTCAGATCAAAGGTGTTGATCGCCACATCGCCAATGTCCGCCACCTGGACGGACTCGAAGGGCCGCGCCCCGGTGGCAAGATTGAACGGCCGCAACATGCAGGACTCCGCCCGGATCTGGCGCGGCCCGTGCCGTGTGCCAGAGCGGTTGGACGTGCCGATATCCAGCGGCACGCCGACAAAGCACACATCGAGCCCCTCGGCCGTCGGCTGGGCCGGCAGCCGCATCATCGTGGCCGGGCCGGCAAAGCGCGCCATGTCATTGCCGCCGAGCGGTTGGTTGAAGTCGGTCATGGGTCTGCCCCTGTCTATGGTGTGACCCTATGACTAACCGTTCCAATCGACACGAAACACGCCAGAGATCAGAAGTTCGCTTTGATGGCCGTCAATTTGAATGGCATGGTGCAGACGGTATTCCGTGTCTGTCTTGTCCCTGATCTGACATGATATGAGGCACTTCGACCCGGCACGGTGCTTCACCGATCAATCTCTTGGCCGCTGCTTACATCGACCGCCGCCAAACTGAGTTTCGGTTCATCGGTATTGAACTCAGCCGCGAACCAGCGTCACTGCACTGAAGACCAAGAAACGCCCCAACCCCAACATTGAGGAAACAAGCATGACCTATGCCCTGACCCGCCGCGCCAGCCTCGCTCTGGCGACCGTGCTGCTGACCACTGCCTTTGCCCCGGCCTTTGCCGATGCGCTGGGTGATGTCACCAAATCCGGCACGCTCAAAGTCGGCATCTTTCAAGACTTCCCGCCCTTCGCCTCGCTGAATTCGGCGATGAAGATCGAAGGCTATGACACCGAAGTGGCCGACAAGCTGGCCGCGGCCCTAGGCGTGAAAGCGGAACTGGTCGCCATCACGGGCCAGAACCGCATCCCCTTTCTGACCGAGGGCAAGGTTGACGTCCTCCTGTCGATCGGCTTCAGCGACGAGCGCGCGCAAGTTGTTGATTTCGTGGCCCCCTACGCGCCCTATTACATCGTCGTGATGGGTCCGAAGGAGCTTGACGTGAAGGATGCCGCGGGCCTGTCCGGCAAGACCATCGCCGTGAACAAGGGCACGCTGGAGGATACCGAGGTCACCAAGATCGCCCCCGCCGACGCCAACATCCAACGCTACGCCGATTACAGCGGTGTCATCTCGTCCTTCCTGTCGGGCCAGTCGCAGCTGATGGTTGTCGGCAACGACGTGGGCGCCACGATCCTGGCGCAGAACCCGGCGATCGAACCGGTCGAGAAGTTCCAGCTCCTGTCCTCGCCGAGCCAGATGGCCGTGAAGAAGGGCGAGACCGCACTGAAAGACGCGCTGGACAAGGCCGTTGTGGCGATGAAGGCCGACGGCAGCCTGAACGAGATCGCGGTGAAGTGGCTGAAGCAGCCGCTCGCCAAGGATTTCTGATTCAGACATGGGTTACGAGCTGAATTTCAGCGCGATTGCCGCCAGCATGGGCCTGCTCCTTCACGGAGCGGGCCTGACCCTGGCGCTGACCGCGATAGCCGCGACGCTGGGCATGGCGCTCAGCATCGGCGGCGCTGCGACCCGGCGCTGGGGTCACGTCTGGGCGCAGCGCGCAGTCGGCGCCTATGTCGAACTGATCCGCAACACGCCCTTCATCGTGCAGCTGTTCTTCGTGTTCTTCGGCTTGCCCAGCCTTGGCATCAAGATGTCCGCACTTTCGGCCGCGGCCCTCGCCATGACCATCAACCTGACGGCTTACGGCATTGAAATCATGCGCGCCGGACTTGAGGCGGTGCCCCCCGGCCAGCGTGAGGCGGGGCTTTCCCTTGGCCTGTCGCCAGTGGCGGTATTTCTCTACATCACCCTGCCGCAGGCGGTGGCGGTGGTTTATCCCGCGCTCGTCAGCCAGATCATCATCACCATGCTGGAATCTGCCGTGGTCAGCCAGATCGCGGTCGTTGACCTGACGCATGTGGCCGACCTGATCCAGTCGCGCACCTACCGGGCGTTTGAAACCTATTTCGTCGTCACCCTGATCTACCTTGGCATGGCGCTGGCCCTGCGTTGGGTGTTCAACGCGGCCGGACGCCGCTACTTCGTGGGGCAGCGCACATGATCACCCTGCACCTTGGCGACGTTGTCCCCTTCCTGCTGCTGGCGGCGCGCTGGACCCTGCTTCTGTCGCTGATCGCCTTTATCGGCGGTGGCATCGGGGCCACCTTGCTGCTGCTCTGGCGCTATGGCGCGCCGAAGATCGGCGGTCGGGCAACGACGATCTACATCCAGCTTCTGCAAGGCACACCGCTTTTGCTGCAGCTGTTCCTCGTGTTCTTTGGCCTGCCGCTTCTTGGCGTCGAAGTCTCGCCGCTGATCGCCGCCGGCCTCGCGCTGACGCTTTACGCCAGCGCCTTTCTGGCCGAGATCTGGCGCGGTTGCGTTGACGCCATCCCGCGCGGCCAATGGGACGCGAGCGCCAGCCTCGGCATGAACTTCACCACGCGGATGCGCTATGTCATCCTGCCGCAGGCCTTCAAGATCGCGATCCCGCCGACCGTGGGCTTCCTGGTCCAGCTGGTGAAAAGCACCGCCCTCGCCTCGATCGTCGGCTTTGACGAGCTGACCCGGTCGGGCCAGATCGTGGCCAACGCCACCTTCAAGCCGCTGATCATCTACGCGATTGTCGCCTTGATCTACTTTGCCATCTGCTACCCGCTGACCCTCGGTTCCCGCGTGCTGGAACGTCGGCTGCGGGTCACGCGCTAGGAGCCGCACATGCCCGAAACCATGATCGAATTGCGCCACGTCGACAAATGGTACGGCGAGTTTCAGGTCTTGAAAGACATCTCGCTGACCGTGTCAAAGGGCGAACGCGTTGTGATCTGCGGCCCCTCCGGCTCTGGCAAATCCACCGTGATCCGCTGCATCAACCGGTTGGAAGAACACCAGAAAGGCCAGATCCTGGTCGAAGGCGTCGAATTGACGGCGGACAGCAAGAACATCGACCATGTGCGGCGCGAAGTTGGCATGGTGTTCCAGCAGTTCAACCTTTTCCCGCATCTGAGCATTCTCGACAACCTCACGCTGGCCCCGCGCCGAGTGCGCAAGGAGACGCGCAAACAGGCCGAAGAGCGCGCGATGGTCTATCTCAACCGGGTTCGGATCGCCGAGCAGGCGCACAAATTTCCCTCACAGCTCTCCGGCGGTCAGCAGCAGCGCGTCGCCATCGCCCGKGCGCTTTGCATGGAGCCGCATATCATGCTSTTCGACGAGCCRACCTCKGCMCTCGACCCCGARATGATCAAGGAGGTGCTGGATGTCATGGTCGAATTGGCCGAGGATCACATGACCATGATCTGCGTGACGCATGAGATGGGGTTTGCCAAGACTGTGGCCGACAAGGTCATCTTCATGGATCAAGGGAAAATCGTCGAAATCGCCCCGCCGGACGAATTCTTCTCGGCCCCGAAGAACGAGCGGACCAAACTGTTCCTGAGCCAGGTGCTGAAGCACTGACCAAAGGACCGCAGGGCAAGGATCATCCTGCCTTTGGCAGCCTGATCCTGCGCTTTGCCTCCACGGTTTGCGGGGCCACACCGTGTGCCTGGCGCAATTCCTTGAGGAACACGGAAAGCACCGGCTTCTTGGCCTCGGTTTTGCGCGTCGCAAGATAGACGGGGTTCGGATAGCCCAAGACATCGTCCAGAATTGGCCGCATCATGTCCTGTGCCACCCAGTTCTGCGCAAGATGCGCCGGAAGAAAGCCGATATAGCGGCCCGACAGGATGAAGGCCGCGACCCCCTCCATCAGATCCGCCACCGCCGCAGAGCCGAGCTTGACGCCCGGAAGCAGTTCGGGCGAGGCATAGGCGCGCCGCACGAACTGGTGGTCTTTCAGTTCGGTGACGTCAACCTCCCGGTGCTGGGCAAACAGCGGATGCCCCTGCCCGCAATAGAGAACCTGCCGTTCTTCAAAGATATTCTCGTATTCCAGATAGGGAGAATGCTCGCCGCAGGTGCCAAGCCCCAGGTCGCAGGTGCCCTCCAGCACCATCCGCTCGATCTCGGATGGAGAGATGACGCGGATCGTGATCTGAACCTCTGGCGCGGTATCATTGAATGCGGCAATCGCCCGGTGCAGCCGGCAGACGGGATTGGTGATCAGGCTGTCGACGATGCCGACCACGAGGTTGCCCGTCAGACAGTTCCGCGCCGCTCCCGCGTCGCTGCGAAACTCGTCCAGCGCCATGAACAGCCGCTGGCTCGCCTGATAGATCAGCTGCCCCCGCTCGGTCAGGCGAAACCCCGACCTCCCCCGCTCGCAAAGCCGCATGCCCAGGCGCTGCTCCAGCGAGGTCATGTGGGTGCTGATCGTCGACTGGCTGATGTTGAGGTCGATCTGGGCTGCGGAAAACCCGCCGACATCCACGACCTTGGCAAAGACCTTCAGCAGCCTGATGTCACCCTCAGAAAGATTGCTCAACATTCCGGCCACCTGCTGTCAAGAATTCAGGCCATGCTAAGTGGTCACCGCCCAATTCTCAACTGAATCGCTGGGCCGCGGACCTGGAGCCCGGCCAGATCTGCGATAACCGCCTGTTGGACGCGCTTTGAACCTGAAAAGTCGGCCAGCGCAAACGCACCAGGGATGGCCTTGCCCAACCGCCACTGGAGTGCCCCCGAAAAGTTCTCCACCAAGCGGGATCTGATGATCCCACATTTGCGGGAAACGAAGATGGCAGGCCGATCAGCAGGACTGCTGACCAATGCCGGCTGGCATGAAAACCATTATCCGGTCGTGCGTCGACCCAAGGTCAGCCATCGCTCCCGCGACCTGGACCTCTGGGCTTCTCAGCGCAGCATCACCCTGGACTTCTCAAGGCCCGGCAAACCGACGGACACTGCCTTCATCGAAGCGTTCAATGGTCGGTTCCGCGCCGAATGCCTCAACACGCCTTGGTTCCTGACACTTTCCGACCCGGCCGAAAAGTTGGAGGCTTGGCGTAGATGCCACAACGAAGAACGGCCACATGGCGCGATCCAAAACAGGTGGCATCACCAGCCCGTCACCCTGAGCAAGGTCGGAAAACTCTGCCTTCGGGGCGGTCCAGCGTTGAGGGTCGGATCAATCGCGCCGCGTCCCCTTTCGCGTCGCCGCGACCTGCCACAGGGCCGTGACGGGCAAAGCGTCCGGGTCAGCCAACAGTGCCTTGCGGGTTTTCTTGGTGGCAATCTGGCGGCGCAGGCCCGGATCGGGTGCAACACCGTCACCCCAGGCGCGCGAGATCAGAGCCAGATTGCCCAACTCGGCCACCAGCGCCTCCATGCGGGTGGCGCGGGTAAAGACTGGACGCGGGCCGGGATTTCATCACCCCGGGCGGCCAAAGCGCCCATCTTGGCATCGACCTGTCGCGCCGAAATCTGGCGGCACCGGACCGAAAGCTGCGTCAACAGTCCCGGCAAGCCCGCGCGCAACGGGTCGCTGATCCAGCCTTCCGGATCACTCAGACCGGTGCGGATCGCGGCGGTGGTATCAGCCTCCCGCTTGACCCCTTGCGCCTCTCGCCCTACCCCAGCCTTTGGGTCTAGCGCGGCACCAGCCTCGGCGACTGCCGTCGCCAGCGGTGGTCCCTGACCGACCGAGACCGCAGACGCCGTCTCTGTCTTGCGCCCGATCCATTCGCTGACCCATTGCGGCACATCGCCTTGAGCAAAAGCCGCACCACGGCTTTGCATCAGCTTCAAGGCAAGCGCATGTTTACAGGGGAGTTTGCACGACGGACACGTGCATTTGCTGCCGATGTCCGAGAGATCGGCGGCCACAAGTTAAGGGTTGGCCCCCGATCCTTGACCGACGCCTCAGATCAGATGCCCCTTTGCCGCGCCGCCCATTCCCGACCACAACGCCGGTTTCAAAAGCTGGACCGCAGCTGCCAAAGACGCCTGATCCGGCGCCATTGCCTCGACCATCTCTGGTCGGATCGCGGTCAAATGGGATTGCTTGCCCAACTGCGGCACCTCAACCACGACAGCCGGGGCTTAATCCCATGCGAGGCTGATGAGACAAGCCCAACTTGCGCAGCCCTACCATTTTCACGATTACGACCGTTGCACGCCCGCCCAGTCCAGGTCGAACCGGGCGAGGTACTTGCGCAGCCGGTCCGCATCGTTTTGGCTGGCCTTCCCGGCGCGTGAGGCGGCAAACAGGCGGCGACCAGCCGCGCTGAGGCTTGGGCACGCGCGACAGGCGCGAATGACGGCGGCCAGTTGGGCGCGGTCAAACTCGTCCAATGCATCCGGATCGGGCATGACTTCGGTCAGAAGGTCGCGGTCGCCGTCAATACCCGTCGACCGCCACTGCGCTGTCAGGGTCGCAACCTCGTCCTCCACCATCGCGAGCGTGACCCGCCCGCGTTCGGCCAGCGTACAGAGCCGGTGGATCGACGCCGCAAGGTCGCGGAAATTGCCGGTCCAGGGACTGGAGGGATCACGGGCAAAGCGCAGGTAACGGGCCATCGCATCGGCGTTGAAGCCAATGCTGCGGCCCAGGTTGCGCTCGGCCAGACCGCGCTGATGCGTGATATGGGCAGAAAGGTCGCCGCGCCGGTCGCGCAGCGGTGGCAGGCGAAACGTCCACTGATTCAGAAGCGCGAACAGGTCCGGGCGCAGACGTCTTTCCACAACCAATTCCCCAAGGTCGCGACTGGCCGAGGCGATGATCTGAAACCGGCTGGTCACCTCGCTGTCCGACCCGACCGGATAGTAGCGCCCGGTCTCAAGGGCCTGCAGCAACAAGGCCTGCGCGTCAGGTTCCAATGCGTCGATTTCGTCGAGGAACAAGACGCCGCCATCGGCCTCGCGCAGCAAACCCGCCCGCTCCGTACCCGCGATCCCCGTGACCGAGCGGCGTTGCCCAAAAAGGGTGGGCAGGGCCTGCGGGCCGCGCAGGGTCGAGCAACTGAGCTGGACAAGGCGGCCCTTGACCCGGCGGCGTTGCAATTTCAATTCATAGATCTGTTGCGCCAGATGACTTTTGCCGCAGCCCGGCTCTCCCAACAGCAGCAAGGGCGCATCGGAATGCGACGCCACGGTTTCCAGCCGATGGATCATCGTGTTGAAGTCAGGGGTAGCGCTCTCAATCCCGCCCTTCAAAAGCGAGATATTGTCGCGGCTGACCGCCTGAAACCGCTGTTGCAGGGCGTCATAGCGGGACAGGTCAAGGTCGATGACGTCCAGCGTGCCAAATGGTGTCTCCTCGCCGCGCGGCGGGCCGGTTTGCAGCAGTTTGGCCGGGATATGGCGGCTTTCCGTCAGAAGGAACCAGCAGATCTGCGCCACATGGGTGCCGGTGGTCAGATGCACGTGATAGCGTTCGCGGTCCTCGTCAAAGCCGTAGTCCTTGGCGAAGTCGAAAAGCTTGCCGTAAACCTCCTGAAAATCCCACGGGTTGGCGAGGTCCATCAGAACCAGGCGAACCTCGGTTTCGGGCGAGACGGCGGCGATGGCCTGCTGAACCCGGTGCGCCAGTGAGGCATAGCGCTGGTCATGGATCAGTTCAAAACGATCCACCGGAAACTGGGCATGCCGGGTGAGCTCGACCGAAGGCCGCCAGGAGCGATTCTTGCCCATATCCAGCTGGGTGCCGAGAAATCCGATGACCACATTACGCATAGCTTATCCCTTTGGATAAATCACGATAGCAATGGATTGCATTTTTCGGAAGCAATTTCACCGATTCGCCGAATTGACCTTGGCGATCAAGGACTTGCCCGCATTTTGCGAAAAACTTCCTCCAGGCAGCGAGATCGGGCAAAAAAGCCTCACGAAAACAAGAGGATGAAGAGGATGGCAAACAAATCCGTGTTTGCAGCGACCGTCGGGCGGTTGCTGCCCAAGGCAACCGCCCGCAACCTTGAGGGGGCGAAGGCTTATGAGTACTCCGACGCGCATGCCCTGGCGCAACTGGCGATGACCGGGACCTTTGGTCACGCCTTCTATCAGGATGCCCAAGGTCAGGTCGACCAGCTGGCCAAGCTGGCCGATGCGGTGGAGCCGGTGTTTCTGGCAAAAGCGGCCCTCCATGTCCGCGCCAAGGGCCACATGAAGGACACGCCAGCTTTTCTGCTGGCGGTTCTGGCCCGGCGCGATCCGGCATTGTTTGCCATGGTCTTTGACCGGGTGGTCGACAGCGGGCGCAAGCTGCGGACCTTTGTCCAGATCATGCGGTCCGGGCAGACGGGGCGAAAGTCGCTGGGGTCTCGGCCCAAGGCGATGGTGCAGGCCTGGCTGAACGCGGCATCCGACCGGGCGCTGCTGGCAGCCGCGGTCGGGAATGATCCGTCGCTGGCGGACGTGATCAAGATGGTTCACCCCAAGCCGGAAACCCCCGAGCGGGCGGCGTTCTATGCATGGCTGATCGGGAAACCGGCGGACATGGTTTCGCTGCCGCAAGTGGTGCGGGATTGGCTGGCCTTTCGGGCCGGTGCCACGGCAGAAGTGCCGGACGTGCCGTTCCAGATGCTGACCGACCTGCCTCTGACAGCGGAGCAATGGGCGCAGATCGCGTACAAGGGCTCGTGGCAGATGCTGCGGCAGAACCTGAACACCTTCGATCGGCATGGCGCCTTTGCCGTGCCTGGGGTGGTGGACCATGTGGCCTCGGTGCTGCGCGATCCTGCAAAGGTCAGCGCCGCACGGGTTCTGCCCTATCAGCTGATGGCGACATTGACCGCGGCAACCGAAGTTCCGGCCCCGCTGCGCGAGGCGCTGCATGACGCGATGGAGCTTGCCGTGGCCAATGTGCCCGCCTTGGCGGGGACGGTGGCGGTCTGCCCTGACGTGTCGGGCTCGATGGCGTCTGCGGTCACCGGCTATCGGCCGGGTGCCACTTCGGCGGTGCGCTGCATCGACGTGGCGGCGCTGGTCGCGGCGGCGGTTCTGCGGAAAAACCGGGGGGCGATGGTCTTGCCGTTCGAGGTGAATGTGCGGGAAACCGTGCTGGAGCCCCGGGATACCATCCTGACCAACGCGGCCAAACTGGCGGCTTTGGGCGGGGGCGGCACCAACTGCTCGGCCCCTTTGGCCTGGCTGAACGCGGCGAAGACGGCGCCGGACTTGGTGATTTTCGTGTCGGACAACCAGTCTTGGGTGGATGCCCGGAATGGGGGGCAAGCGACGGCGATGATGGCGGAATGGGCCAGGCTGAAGGCGCGGAACTCCGCGGCCAAGCTGGTCTGCATCGACATCCAGCCTTACGGCACGACCCAGGCGGCCGAACGCCCCGATGTGCTGAACATCGGCGGTTTCTCGGACGCGGTCTTCGCCCAGATCGCCGCCTTTGCGGCTGGCGAGATGGGTGCGGACCACTGGGTCGGCCAGATCGAGGCCACCCCTCTGTAACAAGGGTCCCGGCACAAGTGCCGGGGCCAGCTTGGCGAATGCCGGCGGAACTACATCGGTCGCGGGTTCGATCCCCGCCCTGCCGCAAGGTGGGTAGCTCAGTTGGTAGAGCAATGTTTCCCCAAAGTTTCGTCGCCAGGACCTCTAGCGGAAGGAATGCCTGCGGGACTACAACCTCTTCAAAACGGCGGGGTAACCCGGTGTCTCGCAACCCCTTGCCCTTCTGCACCAAACGACCCCGGCGAATGCTGGCGGAACTACAGGGAGCGCCAAGGCAACACCAGAGCGGCGCAAAGCCGCGAACGGTGTCAAGCGGGTGACTGAGCTGGTTTCACCACCCCCTCGTCGCCGGGGACTTATGCGAAACCAAACCCGGCGAATGCTGGCGGAACTACAGGGTAGAGCAGCGGGTAAAACCCCGTGTGTCGCAGGTTCGATTCCTGCCCTGCGCAAGCGGGTAGCTCAGTCAAACGTCTCGCCCCTGCCTTGTCGCCGGGAACCACGACAACCCCGGCGAATGCCGGGGGGACTACAGGTTAGAGCGCCGGGGCAACCCGGAGGGGCCGGGTTCGACTCTCGGCTTCGCGCAAGCGAATAGCTTATGATTTGTCCTCCCGATTCTGGTCGCCGGACCGGAACGACCCTCGGCGAATGCCGAAGGGACTACATGCTCCAACGGGCAACCCGAGCGGGTTCGAATCCCCTCCTTGCAGGCGTCCAACGGTGCGGACGGGGCCCCATGGTCTCTTCTCCCCTCGTCGCCGAGGGCCGCCATTGGAAGGTAGCTCAATTGGTAGAGCAACGGGTTTTGGTCCCGTGGGTTGAGGGTTCGAGCCCTTCCCTTCCAGCCAACCTACCCCCGGCGAATGCCGTGCGGCACTACAGACTGTCACTCTCGGGGTCGCGGGTTCAAGTCCCGCCACGCTTCGGCGTGTAGCTCAGTTGGATAGAGCACGACGTGTCGCCAATCCGTTGTCGCCGGGGACCTGTATGTGAGTGAATGAGATGATGATGTGGGACAAGTGGAAACGACCCAAGGCCGGTCTGACCGAGACGGCGCAACAGGATTGGCGCGGCATGCTGGCGGCTGCTTCCTTGGCCGCGACCGGGGGCAAGCGCAATGATCCGGCCTTGCGGGCATTTCGTACTTTTCTGCTGGCGCAATCGGCGGATGACTTCACCGCATTGCAGGACGAGATCGCCCTGATCGTTTCTGTGGCATGGTCGCGCAGCGCGATGAAACTTGGCGGCATCAAGGTGGAGCGCTTCCTGGCGGAGGGGCCGGATTATGCGGTCCTGTTCCTGTCGAACCGGGATGGCTGGGTGCGCGAGGCGGCGGTGCGCGCGCTGACGGTGCGGGATGCCTGCCCGTCAGTGGCACTGATGCTGCTGGCGCGCTGCAATGACTGGGTGCCGCAGGTGCGTGCTGTGGCGGATCCGAGGTTCCGCGCGGTGCTGGCGGCGCTGCCCGCCGATGCCTTGGCTCCGGTGCTGCGCCTCTTGCTCGGGCCTGCGCTGACCTGGAGGCGTTGGGACGGGGCGGCCCTTCGGGCGGGCGGCGTGCTGGACTTGCCCAACGTGCGGCGGGCTGTGCTGAATATGCTGGACCACGAGGTCTCTGGCCCCCTGGTACGGCTGTGTCGGCGGGCGATGCAATTTGCGCTGTTCGATTCCGAATGGCCCCGCCTGGCCCGTGAGGCAAGGTCGGGCGCGGTGCGTGCCGTTGCCTTGGAGGCGGTGCTGAGCGGCAAGGTCTACTGGACCGAAGGGCGCGAACGGGTTTGGGTGGATAGACCCATGGGTCTGTTCAGAACCCGGCCCCTGTGGAAGGCGCGCGAACTGGCCAAGGCAGAGCAAGTGGCGCTGCTGCGCCAAGGGGCCGGCGACGCCAGTCCTGCCGTGCGGCGGGCGGTGGCGGAGCATATGTGCCGGATGGGGCCCATGCCTGAACTGGCGGAAATGGTGGCGGCACTTCGGGGCGACAAATCGCCCTCGGTGCGGCTTAGGATGACCTATTTTGACCGGGCGTGGCCCGTGAGGTGAGCAAGATGGACGACAAGATTACCGGAACCGACCTGATCGCCTGGGGCCACCGCCCCGGCCCCACCTTTGCGGACTTGCTTGCCATGGCGGAGGCTGCCAAATCGCAAGGACTGACGGCGGAGGCGGTGCGCGCCATGCTGGAGGCCGAGAAACCTGCGCCTGTGGCGCACCTGCCCCTGCAGAACGGGCTGGCCTTTCATGCCAATATCGTGGCCGAAGATGCCGACGAGGTGCAGAATATCGCGGGCGTGTCCGAAACCATGCGCGTTCTGATGCGGACTCCCACCATCGAGGCCGGCGCGATCATGCCCGACGCCTGCCCTGCGGGCCCCGTGGGAACCATTCCGGTGGGCGGGGTTGTGGCAGCGCGCAATGCCATCCATCCGGGGATGCACTCAGCCGACATCTGCTGCTCGGTCATGATCACCGATCTGGGGCATAGTGACCCCAAGGCGGTGCTGGATGCGGCCCATGACATCACCCATTTCGGCCCGGGTGGGCGTGAGAATGGGCGGCGGTTTTCCGTCTCGCTGGACCTCTTGGACGGGTTCCGCGCCAATGGTTTCCTGAACTCGGCCAAGGCGCTGCATGTGGCGCAAAGCCATATGGGGACTCAAGGCGACGGCAACCATTTCCTGTTCGTGGGGCGGTCGCGGAAGACTGGGCGGACGGCGATGGTCACCCATCACGGATCGCGTGGGCCGGGGGCGCTGCTGTACAAGGCCGGGATGGAGGTGGCGGAGCAGTATCGCAAGGTGCTTTCCCCTGCCACGCTGAAGCAAAACGCCTGGATTCCCGCAGACACCGAAGAAGGCCGCAGCTATTGGGAGGCGTTGCAGCTGATCCGGCGCTGGACCAAGGCCAACCACAATGCGTTGCATCAGGCGGTGGTGGAGCGGCTGAAGGCGGAAACCGCGGACCGGTTCTGGAACGAGCATAACTTCGTGTTTGAACGGGACGGCCTGTACTACCACGGCAAGGGGGCAACCCCGGCGTGGAACGGTTATGCCACCGATGCCACCGGGCTGACCCTGATCCCCCTGAACATGGCCGAGCCGGTTCTGGTGGTGCGGGGAAGCGATGCCGCACATGGGCTGGGGTTTTCGCCCCACGGCGCGGGGCGCAACTTTTCGCGCACCGAACACCGGCGGCGCAATGGCGCCATGACCCCCGAAGCTATGCTGTTGGCCGAGACCAAGGGCCTCGACATCCGCTTTCATGCCGGCGCGATCGACATGTCCGAACTGCCCTCGGGCTACAAACGGGCGGAGGCCGTGGTGCGCCAGATCAAGGACTACGGTCTGGCCGAGATCGAGGATTACATCGACCCCTATGGCTGCATCATGGCGGGCGACGTGGCCCCGTTCTGGCAGACAGGCAAACGAACCCGGCGTTAGCGCCGGGTTTTCGTTTTGTGTGTGTTTCGGCGTGCAATTTTGACCCCTTAGGTAGGGTGATCGGCGTCCAATTTTGACCCCCCTGATGTTGTGTCAGACCGTCCGCTGTGATGCAGCGGGCGGAGGGGGAGTTGAAAGGGGTGGATACGATCGCGCGGGTCCGTCGGGCCTTTCACGTTCAGGGCTGGTCGGTGAAGAAGATCGTGCGGGAGCTGCACGTGTCTCGGAATAC
>NZ_JBFUFS010000014.1:0-109723 GCF_056403335.1 Rhodobacter sp. P2_H5
GGGCGCGGCTGTTCGACCGGGGCTGCGCGTGCCGGTTCGACCGGGCGCGGCGGCTCGGCGGCTTTCGGCGGCGGATCGGCTGCGACCGGGGCCTCTTCGGCCTCTTCCTCGGTGGTGGCCGGGCCGACGCGGTTGGACAGGCCAAGCCGGTGGACCTTGCCGATCACCGCATTGCGGGTGACCCCGCCGAGTTCCTTGGCGATCTGGCTGGCTGACTGGCCTTCGGCCCACATCTTCTTGAGCGTCTCGACGCGCTCGTCGGTCCAGGACATGGGTAAACTCCGCAATTGCCGCCATGGCCACCAGCTGGGCCATTCTAGACGGGACGTGCGTAGATACAGCCGCAACCGGCCAAGTTCAAGGGGCGAGGGCGCGGGAGGCGGGGGAGTGACGCGAAGTCGGGGCCAAGGGGCTGGACGGGCGGGGTCTTTGATGCGGCGCGGCGATGCGCTAGATTGGCCTCATGTGTGGACGCCTGACCCTGACCCATCCGAACGAGGCCCTGGCTGCGCTGTTTGGCGCGGTGGCGGCCAATGACCTGCCCGAAAGCCCGCGCTTCAACATCTGCCCGACCGAGGCGGTGCCGGTGGTGACCTCGACCGCGGGGAGCCGGCGGTTGCGGCCGATGCGCTGGGGGCTGGTGCCATCCTGGTACAAGACGCCGACCGATGGGCCTTTGATCATCAACGCGCGGTCCGACACCGTGGCGGAGAAGCCGGCCTTCCGCGAGGCGATCCGGCAGCGGCGCTGTCTGGTGCTGGCGAGCGGGTTTTACGAATGGAGTGCGGGGGAGGATGGCGCGCGGCTGCCCTGGTACATCACGCGGAAGGATGGGGCGCCGCTGGCCCTGGGCGGGCTTTATGCGCCCTGGGGGGAGCTGGTGACCTGTGCCGTCGTGACCCTGAATGCCGGGCCGAACATGGGCGGCATCCATGACCGCGAGCCTTTGATTCTGGAGTCTGCGGATTGGCCCCTGTGGCTCGGCGAGGCGGGGCATGGCGCGGCTTTGCTGATGAAGCCCACGGCGCCCGGGGTCTTGCAGGCGCATCGGGTCGGGCGGGCGGTGAACTCGAACCGCGCCACCGGGCCGGAGCTGATCGAGGAGATCGAGGCGTGAGAGGCTATGTGATCTGCGCCACGCCGCGCAGTGGCAGCACGCTCCTTTGCCATTTGCTGCGCTCCTCCGGCCGGGCCGGGCATCCGCAGTCGTGGTTTCGCGCCGAGGACCGGGTGGAATATGCGGCGGACTGGGGCGTGGATCCGCAGGATTGGCGGGCCTATGGCCAGGCGGCCTGCCGCGCCGGGCGTGAGGGCGGGGCGGTCATGGGCCTGCGGCTGATGTGGGAGACGCTGGGCGAGGTTGAGGCGGGCCTCGGCGGGGACTGGATGCAGGGGCTGGGGCTGAGCCATGCGATCTGGCTCAGGCGGCTGGATACGGTGGCGCAGGCGGTGTCGCGGTTGAAGGCGGAGCTCAGCGGGACCTGGCATCTGGGCTTTGAAGAGGCGGCGCATCCGGCGGCGGTGGCTTACGACTTCGAGCGGATCCGGACCTGGCGCGACGCGGCTGCGGCGCAGAATCGCGCCTGGCAGGACTGGTTTGCGCGCCGGGGCGTAACGCCCCTGGCGCTGACCTATGAGGAGCTGGCGGCCGATCCGGTGGGCGTGGCGGAGCGGGTTCTGGATTTTCTGGGCCTGCCGATGCCGGCGGGGCAGCGGCCCTCTGCCAGCAACCGGCCGATGGCGGATGCGGTCAGCGCGGAGTGGGCGGCGCGTTTTAGGGACGAAGCACGGCGCCGGGGGTGTTGAGCCTGCCCGCGCGGGATGCTATGAGAGGCGGAGCGCGGGCGTTGTGTAATGGTAAGACCTTAGCCTTCCAAGCTAAAGACACGGGTTCGATTCCCGTCGCCCGCTCCAAAATCCACCAAATCCGATCCATTGCGCCTTTGGCGGGCCGGGGCCTCCGGCGGGGATATTTGTGCCAGACTGAAAGGCGCAAGGGCGGGGGGGCGTGCAGGGCGGCTTTGGGCCGGGCCGTCAGCCCTGTGCGGCTGCGGGGTCCATCCACATCGGGCCGAAGCCGTTGCCGTCGGGGTCCTCGAAGGCGCGGGAATACATGAAGCCGAGGTCTTCCGGCTCGTGGAGGGATTTGCCACCGGCGGCGAGGGCGGCGTCGGTCATCGCATCGACCTCGGCGCGGCTGTCGCAGGACAGGGCGATAAGCACGCTGGCGCCTTCGGAGGGCAGGACCAGCGGTTTGGGCGAGAACTGGCGGAACTGCTCATGCGGTGCCAGCATGAAATAGATCGCCTCGGAGACGACGACGCAGGCCGAGGTCTCGTTGGAGAATTTCTCGTTGATGGTGAAGCCGAGCGCCTCGTAGAAGCGGCGGCTGCGGGCGATGTCGGTGATGGGCAGGGTGAGAAAGATCATGCGGGGCATGGCGCGGTCCTGACGCTAAGGGGGGGGTGAGGCAAGGCGGCTGGTCGGGGTGAGCCCTGCCGGTCGGGGCCTCCGGCGGGGATATTTGGGCAAGCATGAAAGGGGCAGGGGGGGTCAGGGGGCGGCGGCGGCGGGGTCCATCCAGAAAGCCTCCAGCACATTGCCGTCGGGGTCCTCGAAGCTGCGGCCATACATGAAGCCCATGTCCATCGCGGGCTTGGGTTCGGCGCCGCCAGCCTTGAGTGCGGCGGCGGTGAGCGCATCGACCGCGTCGCGGCTGTCCTGGCTCAGCGCCACCATGACGGCGGTGCTGGTGGCGGGGTCGGCCAGCGGTTTGGTCGCGAAACTGGCGAATTTCTCGTGGTTCAGGATCATGAAATAGATCGTCTCGGAGACCACGACGCAGGCGCCGCTGGGGTCGGAGAACTTTTCGTTGATGGAAAATCCGAGCGCCTCGTAGAAGCTGCGGCTGCGGGCGACGTCGGTGACGGGAATGTTTACAAAGATCATTTGGGGCATGGCGGGCCTCTGTTGAATGTTAGCTAATAAGCTAAGTGTTGGCCGATCACGCAACGCCAGGCAAGCAAAAAGCGCGGCACCCTGCGGCGCCGCGCTTCTTTTTGCCAAAAGCTGGCTTCAGATGTTGTCCTGCTGCGGCATGCCCAGAATGTTGAAGCCGCAATCGACATGGACGACCTCGCCCGTGGTGCAATTGCCGTAGTCCGAGCAGAGCCAGACGGCGGTGCCGCCGATGGCCTCCAACGTGGCGTTCTGGCGCATCGGCGCATTGGCCTCGGTGAAGCGGAAGGTGGCGCGGGCGCCGCCGATCGCCGCCCCGGCCAGGGTCTTCATCGGGCCGGGCGAGATCGCGTTGACGCGGATCTTTTGCGGGCCGAGGTCATTGGCGAGGTAGCGGGTGGCAGATTCCAGCGCGGCCTTGGCGACCCCCATCACGTTGTAATTCGGCGTGACGCGGTTCGAGCCGGCATAGGTCAGGGTGATCAGCGAACCACCCTCGGGCATCAGTTCGGAGGCGCGGCGCGACACGTCGATGAAGGAGAAGCAGGAGATCGCCAGCGAATGGCTGAAATTCCCGCGCGAGGTGTTGATGAAGCGCCCGGTCAGCTCGTTCTTGTCGGAAAACGCGATGGCATGGACGAGGAAGTCGATGGTGCCCCACCGCTCTTTCAGGGCGGCAAAGCAGGCGTCCAGGCTTTCGTCATTGGTCACGTCGACATCGACCAGGAAGTCCGATCCGACCGTGGCGGCCAGGGGCTCGACCCTTTTGCCGAAAGCCTCGCCCTGGTAGGAGAAGGCAAGCTCGGCCCCCTCGGCTGCCAAGGCCTTGGCGATGCCCCAGGCGATGGAGCGTTCATTGGCCACGCCCATGACAAGGCCGCGCTTGCCCTTCATCAGTTCCGCCATCACGTCCCCCTAAAAGGCCCCGGTTTTCCGGTTCGGCCTGATAAATGCCGCGCGCCCGGCTGCGTCAGGCGCGATACTTGCTCATCACCAAAGTCGCGTTGGTGCCGCCGAAACCGAAGCTGTTGGACAGCACGCTGTCGATTTCCACCCCGTCGCGCAGGGTCATCACGATTTCGGACGGGTCCAGCGCCGGATCCAGCGTGGTGATATTGGCCGAGGCCGCCATGAAGCTCTTGTTCATCATGATCAGCGAATAGATCGCCTCATGGACCCCGGTGGCGCCGAGCGAGTGGCCGGTCAGCGATTTTGTCGAGGCGACGGGCGGATGCGCCTCGTTGCCGAAGACGCGGCGGATCGCCTCGATCTCGGTCACGTCGCCGACGACGGTCGAGGTGCCGTGGCTGTTGATATAGTCGATCTGGCGGCCCTCGGGCAGGGTCGAAATGGCCAGGCGCATCGCACGCTCGCCACCTTCGCCCGAAGGGGCGACCATGTCGTAGCCGTCGGAGGTGGCGCCATAGCCGGTGACCTCGCCATAGATCTTGGCGCCGCGGGCAAGGGCGTGGGAGAGTTCTTCCAGCACGACGACACCGCCGCCGCCGGCGATGACAAAGCCGTCGCGCGTCGCGTCATAGGGGCGCGAGGCGGTCGAGGGATTGTCGTTATATTTCGAGGACATGGCGCCCATCGCGTCGAAAAGGCAGGACAGCGTCCAGTCCAGCTCCTCGCCGCCACCGGCGAAGACGATGTCCTGCTTGCCCATCTGGATTTGTTCCACGCCATTGCCGATGCAATGCGCCGAGGTCGAGCAGGCCGAGGTGATCGAATAGTTGACGCCCTTGATCTTGAAGGGCGTGGCCAGGCAGGCCGAATTGGTCGAGGACATGCAGCGCGTGACCATGAAGGGGCCCATCTTCTTGGGCGCGCCCTTGTTGACGACCGCATCGAAGGCCTGGAAGAAGTTCGAGGTCGAGGGCCCGCCGGAGCCCATGATCAGGCCGGAACGCTCGTTGGAGACGTCCGAGGGTTCCAGCCCGCTGTCGGCGATCGCCTGTTTCATGGCGAGGAAGTTGTAGGCAGCGCCCGGCCCCATGAAGCGCAGGTCGCGCTTGTCGACATGGTCTTCCAGCACGATCTGCGGCTGGCCCTTGACCTGGCTGCGGAAACCGCGCTCGGCATAGTCGGGGGCGGCGACGATGCCGGACTTGCCGGCGCGGAGCGAGGCCTCGACCTCCTCGGCCGAATTGCCGATGGGAGAGATGATGCCGATGCCGGTGATGACAACACGACGCATGGGATATCCTTTCCGGGGCGGGTCGCCCGAATTAGTTGGCAGAGAGGGCGACTTTCATGTCGGTGACCTGATAGATCACTTCTCCGTCCGCTTCGACGCGGCCATTGGCCACGCCCATGGTCAGGCGCCGGGTTTGCAGCGCCTTGGTGAAATCGACGAAATAGCGCAGCATCTTGCGGTCGGGCCGCACCATGCCGGTGAGCTTGACCTCACCCACGCCCAGCGCATAGCCGCGCCCCTGCCAGCCGCGCCAGCCGAGGTTGAACCCGGTGAGCTGCCAGAGCCCGTCAAGACCGAGGCAGCCCGGCATGATCGGGTTGCCGGGGAAGTGGCAGGCGAAGAACCACAGGTCGGGGGTGATGTCGAACTCGGCCACGATATGGCCCTTGCCGAATTCCCCGCCATCTTCCGAGACTTCGGTGATCCGGTCCATCATGAGCATCGGCGGGGCGGGCAGCTGGGCATTGCCGGGGCCGAAAAGTTCGCCGCGCGCGCAAGCCAGAAGCGCCTCCTTGTCGAATGTGGTCGGAAAAGCGCTCATGCTGCCGTGGTCCCCCCGGAACTGCCTATGCCTGTTGCATCCCATGTAACATCTCGTGAGAAGGGGGCGCAAGGGTGGCAGCCTGCGAAGGCGCCATTGCGACCGGGGCAAAGCTCCCTATCTTGGTCAGACACGGCTTGAACAACGGGAAGGACGGCGGATGAGCACAGCGACAGGCGCAGAGAGCGGGCAGGCCGCGACAGGATTGTCGCAGGAAGCCTGGGGGGGGATCGTTCTGATCGTCGCAACACTTCTGGCGCTTCTGGCGGCGAATTCGCCCCTTGCTGCGGCCTATCAGGGCTTTCTGGACACGCCGATCTCGATCGCGATCGGGGGAAGCGGCTTGGACAAGCCCTTGATCCTGTGGGTGAATGACGGGCTGATGTCCTTGTTCTTCCTCTCGGTCGGGCTGGAGCTGAAATACGAGATGCTGGAAGGCAAGCTGCGCGACCCGAGTGCGGTGGTGATGCCCGGGCTGGCGGCCCTGGGCGGCATGGCCTTTCCGGCGCTGGTCTATCTGGGCCTGACGGCCGGGGTGGGCGTCGGGCAGGGCTGGGCTATTCCCACGGCCACCGACATCGCCTTCGCCCTGGGGATTCTGGCGCTGGCGGGCAAGGGCCTGCCGCCGGGTCTGCGCAGTTTTCTGCTGACTTTGGCCATTCTGGATGACCTGGGCGCGATCCTGATCATCGCGATCTTCTACGGCCATGACCTCAATGTCAGCTATCTTCTGATGGCCCTGGTGCCGCTGGCGGGGCTGATCCTGCTTTGCCGGCTGAAGGTGGCGCGGCTCGGCCCGGCGCTGCTTCTGGGGGCGGTTCTGTGGGTGCTGGTGCTGAAATCGGGCATCCATGCCACTTTGGCCGGGGTGGTTCTGGCCTTCTGCATTCCGCTGGCGGACCGCAGCGGTGGCTCGCCGCTGCATAAGCTGATCGATGCCTTGCAGCCCTATGTGGCCTATCTGATCGTGCCGCTCTTCGCCTTTGCCAATGCCGGCCTGCCCCTGGGCAATCTGAGCCTCGGCGGCAGCGGCGGGCAGATCGCGCTCGGCGTGGGCCTGGGCCTTCTGGTAGGCAAATTCGCCGGCGTTATGGCGATGACCGGGCTGATGGTGGCGACCGGGCTGGCAAAACTGCCCGACGGGATGCGCTGGCCGCATATGGCGGCGGTGTCCCTGCTGGCGGGGATCGGCTTTACCATGTCGCTGTTCATCGGCGGCCTGGCCTTTGGCGAAGGGGCCGAGATGAATGCGGTGCGGCTCGGGGTTCTGGCGGCCTCGGTGATCGCGGCGGGGGCGGGGCTGGTGCTGTTGCGCATGCTCTCTGGCCATGCGGACCCGGCGCTTGTATAGTCGGCAGGCTCGCGGTGGCGGGTGCGATCTTGGCAGAACAGGGTGACAGCGGCATGACGTCTGAGATGCAGTTCAATCCGATGGGGCCCGAGGCCCTGCGCGCAACGGAGTGGTTGGCGCGTGGCGGATTGCGTCCGACGCGGCAGCGGCTGGCCCTGGCGCGGCTTCTGGTCGGCGACGGCGAGAACCGCCATGTCACGGCGGAGAGCCTGTTTGCCCTGACCGGTGGGGCTGGCGAGAAGGTCAGCCTGGCCACCGTCTACAACACGCTGCGCGCCTTTTGCGCGGCGGGCCTGATGAACGAGGTCGTGGTCGATGGGGCGCGCAGCTATTTCGACACGCGGATGGACGATCACCCGCATTTCTACTGGGAAGACAGCCACGCCCTGACCGATGCGCCTGCCGACCAGATCCGGATCACCGCGCTGCCCGAGGCCCCCGAGGGGACCGAGATTGCCCGCGTCGACGTGGTGATCCGCCTGCGCCGCGCCTGAGCGGCGCCGATTTTTCGCAGAAAAATCGAGGGGGGCACGATTTTTCTGCGAAAAATCAGGTTGGAATCGTATCTGCCGCAGCGCCAGGGCAGGCACGATTTTTCGCCGAAAAATCGGGATCGCGCCACCCGGCGTTCAGAACCACTGGCCCGGTTCCATCAACCCCAGATCCATCAGCTGCTGGCTCGACCAGGTGAAGGGGGTCGAATTGTGCCAGCGGAAGGTCTGGATATCGAAGCGCGAGCCCGCGTTGGTTTTCAGCGCCTTGGCGGTGCGAAAGCTGGCCACGGCGGTGGTGATGTTGTGATGCCAGGGGCAGGAATAGGTGTTGTATTCCTCGTCCGAGAAGGTGAAATCCGGGCGCAGGATCAGCCCCGGCCTGGCGCGGAACAGGCAGATCCGGTCGATCTTGCGCCGGGCTGGCGGCACATGCTCCTCGAACCGCCAGCGCAAGCCCCCGAAGAAATCCAGCTGGCGCTCCTTGGGGTGGTTGTGGTTGGCGACATCTGGCCGCCCCAGCGCGTAATAGCCCGACCGGTCGAGATGGGCGCGCTCCAGCGAGACAGCATTGGGGAAAGCCTCCAGATCGTCGGCGTAAAGATCGACGACATAGGACAGCATGGCATCGCGGCGTTCTTCGGTGTGGAAGGCCAGCGCTTCGCGGATGTTGCGGGTCTCGCAAAACGGGTGGAAGAGATATTCGGCGTTGTAGCAGTAATAAAGCCAGATCCCCGGCGCGGCCTCGGCCACGCGGTTGACCGCCGTCATCATCGCCTGATCGGCCAGGGCGTCATAGTCGATCCGGTGCACGCGCGGCGCCAGTGCCACGTCCAGGGGCACCGAAGGGTCGGTCAGCAGCAGGACCTGGACGAAGCCCGCCTCCAGATGGTGGCGCAGGGTCGAGGCGACCTCGACCGCATCCTCGGCCAGGATGATCGCCACCGGCCCCTTGGCCAGCGCCGCCTTGCCCGTCTCCAGAAAGTCGTCAAGCGTGTTGTAGTGCATCCATCACCGTGCGGTCTTTGCCCCAACGTCTCGCATGGCCGCGCCTAACGCAAGGGGCTGCGGGTCCTCGCCCACGCCCCGATTTGGGCGCCGGCGTTGCCAAGGCGGCGCGCTTGGCGTATGGGCGGATTGTCCCCAACATCCGTGCCCCTCATGTCCGACCTCAAGAAGCTTTTCATCAAGACCTATGGCTGCCAGATGAATGTCTATGACAGCGAGCGCATGGCCGAGGCCATGGCGCCGGAGGGGTATGTGACGACCGAGGTGGCCGAAGAGGCCGACCTTGTCCTGCTGAACACCTGCCACATTCGCGAGAAGGCGGGGGAGAAGCTCTATTCCGACCTCGGCCGGATGCGGTCCCTGAAACAGGCGCGGCCCGACATGAAGATCGGGGTGACCGGCTGCATCGCCCAGGCCGAAGGGGCCGAGATCATGCGGCGGATGCCCTTGGTGGATCTGGTCGTGGGGCCGCAAGCCTATCACCGCCTGCCCGAGCTGACCCGCAAGGGCGGCAGCCCGGTCGACACCGACTTTCCCGCCGAATCGAAGTTCGACCTCTTGCCCGAACGCCAGGGCCGCCGCGGCCCGACCGCCTTTCTGACCGTGCAGGAGGGCTGCGACAAGTTCTGCGCCTTCTGTGTCGTGCCCTATACCCGTGGCGCCGAAACCAGCCGTCCGGTGGACCGCGTTCTGGCCGAGGCGCGGGGCCTGGTGTCGCGCGGGGTCAAGGAAATCTCGCTGCTGGGGCAGAATGTGAACGCCTATCACGGCCAGAGCGCGGGCCGCGATCTGGGCCTGGCCCATCTGATTGACGAGCTGGCCAAGATCGAGGGGCTGGAGCGGATCCGCTACATGACCAGCCACCCCAACGACATGACCGACGATCTGATCGCGGCGCATGGCAACCAGCCCAAGCTGATGCCCTATCTGCATCTGCCGGTGCAATCGGGTTCGGACCGCATCCTGAAGGCGATGAACCGCAAGCATACGGCGGGGGGCTATCTGCGCCTGCTGGACCGGTTCCGGGCGGCGCGGCCGGATATCCTGTTTTCCTCGGATTTCATCGTGGGCTTCCCGGGTGAGACCGATCAGGACTTCGAGGACACGCTGAACCTCGTGCGCGAGGTCGGCTATGGCGCCTGTTACACCTTCAAATACTCGCCCCGTCCGGGCACGCCCGCCGCCGAGAAGCCCGAACTGCCGGCCGAGGTTGCCGACGCCCGCCTGCACGCCCTGCAGGCGCTGATCACCAGCCAGCAGCGCGCCGCGCAAGAGGCGATGGTCGGGCGCGAGACCACGGTGCTTTACGAAAAGCCGGGCCGGATGGCGGGGCAGATGGTGGGCAAGTCCGAACATCTGATGGCGGTCCATGTCGCGCATGAGGGCGCCCAGGTCGGCGATCTGGTGCGGGTGCGGATCACTGGCGCCTCCAGCAACTCTCTCGCGGCGGTGCCCCTCGGCTGAGGCGCTGATTCTCTGTCCGGTGGTGCGGCGGCCCCTTGTGGCCGCCGTTCTCATTTGTGCCGCATTTTGTGGCGGGCGGGAAAAAACAATCATGGCTAAAATGTGGCAACATGTTTCCAGACTCGCTTCAATGATTTACCATCTTTGGCTCTGGTTCCGATGGGTCAACAATTAACCTGTAACTTCAAATGCTTAGTCTGGTTTTTGCTTTACTTCGTGCGGGGGGCAAGGCAATTCTGTGGCAAAGGCGCGGCATGGGGCGCGGACTTTTGGGACAATTTTAGGAGGCCTTGGCTGTGGAACGTATTTCCAGCGCTCTGAGGATGGCGATAGGGGCGGGGGCCCTGTCGGCTGGGCTGTTCGGAGCAAATTTCGCGATGGCGCAGGGGGTGGCTGTGCAGCCGCCGCCGCAGGTCGCGGGCAAGATCAATTGGGGCATCTGGGTCGATGACGACGGCTGCATGCACTGGTGGGCGGATGGCGGGCTGGAAGGCTATATGCTGGACCGCGTCAATCCCAAGACCGGCAGGCCGGTCTGTCTGGCCAAGAACACCTGCCTGACCGCCAACACCGACACGCTGTTCGCCACCGACTCGGCGCAGCTGACCGGCGAGGGGCGTCGCCGCCTGACCGCGTTTTTCCAGAGCGCCGGGGCCTTTGGCTACGCGATCTACGGTCATACCGACAGCCGTGCCTCGGATGAATACAACATGAAGCTGTCGCAGCGCCGGGCTGCAGCGGTGGGCGATGTCGCCCGCTCGGTCGGCGGCGTGGTCCAGCGCCAGCTTGGCTTTGGTGAACGCCAGCCCATCGCCTCGAATGCGACGGCTGCGGGCATGCAACAGAACCGCCGCGTTGAAGTGGTCTGCTATACTTGGGGGCAAAACTGATGCGTGTGGTTTCTCTCTCCAAGGTTCTGGCCGGGCTAGTCGCGGTCGGCACGCTTTCGGCCTGCAGCGACCTTGCGCCCTATCAACCGGGCGCGGGCGAGGTGATTGCCACCTCGCATGACACCGGGATCGACGGCAGCGCCCTGCGCGACAGCCAGGCCGCCATCGCCTATGACCCGGATGGCTGCCAGGGCTGGATCATCGACGACGGGGCCGAGGGCTATTCGGGTCGCCGCTATGACCCGAAATCCGGCCTGCCGGTCTGCAACAACCTCTATCCGCCGGGCACCGTGCTGGGCGATTACCGTCGGCAAAATCCGGGCATGCCGGATTGGGTTCCGGTCAACTGAGATTAGTGTGGCGTCACGAGTGTCAAAGGGGCTGCAGCGTGCTGCAGCCCCTTGTTTTTTTGCCGATTGCCGGTGCCGGCGCCTGCCGCCGCCTTGAAGGCGTTTGATCCGTGCCTATTTTGTCATCGTAAAGTCGCACCCTTCAGCAAGTGTGAAGCTGCAAGCGAAATCCGCTCTGGACTCAAAGCCTCTGCAGGCTCAAACTTGCCTTACGGAACTACAGATTGCGTAAGACCTGACAGCTTCGACTGAATCTAGCACCAGAAGGAGAGCCCATTGGGCATCAGCGCGCTGACCCCCCCGACCCGTCCGGAAGACATCGTGGAAACATTGGTGGAATTCCCGGACAATCGCCTCTTGATCGAACTGTGCGGCGAATTTGACCGGAACCTCGCACAGGTTGAGCATCAGACGGGTGTGCATGTGTTGCGGCGTGGCAATCGACTTGCGGTGATCGGCGACCGCTCTGCCCGCGAGCAGGCCTGCGCCGTTTTGCGCGGGCTTTACGCCCGGCTTGAGGCGGGCAAACATATCTCGGCTGGCGACATCGACGGCTCGATCCGCATGGGTCGCCCGGCCAGTGATCAGGTCCGCCCGCTCGGCGACCAGATCGAGATGTTCCAGACCGGGGCGATGGAGATTCGCACCCGCAAGAAGGGGGTCGAGGCCCGGACCGAGGCGCAGAAGAACTACGTGGCCAACCTGTTCTCGCACGAGATGGGCTTTGGCATCGGGCCTGCGGGCACCGGCAAGACCTATCTGGCGGTGGCGGTCGGTGTGACCATGTTCATCTCGGGCGCGGTCGAAAAGATCATCCTCAGCCGTCCGGCCGTCGAGGCGGGCGAGCGTCTGGGCTTCCTGCCCGGCGACATGAAGGAAAAAGTCGATCCCTATATGCAGCCGCTTTACGACGCGCTGAACGACTTCCTTCCCGCCAAGCAGGTGCAGAAGTTGCTGGAAGAAAAGCGGATCGAGATTGCGCCGCTGGCCTTCATGCGCGGGCGCACGCTGTCGAATGCCTTTGTAGTGCTGGACGAGGCGCAGAACGCCACCTCGATGCAGATGAAGATGTTCCTGACCCGTCTGGGCGAGGGCAGCCGCATGGTGATCACCGGCGACCGCACCCAAGTTGACCTGCCGCGTGGCACCGCCTCGGGTCTGGCCGAGGCCGAGCGGATCCTGAAGGGGGTCAAGGGCGTCAGCTTCAACTACTTCACCTCGAAAGACGTGGTGCGCCATCCCTTGGTGGGGCGGATCATCGAGGCTTACGAGGCCGACGAAGCCCAGGGCTGAACCCGGGGCGGAATGTTGGAATAATGCAGGATGAGGGGGCGTTTGCCCCCCTCATTTTCATTCGCGGCGTTGGAATTCCGCATCCCAGAAGGCGGCGCTGGTCAGGGCCGCAAAGCCCGTGCGCCACTGTTTTTCCAGCCTTTTGTGCCCGGCCAATAACCGCAGGACATTGCCGACGCCACGCAGGGCCTGGGCCAGAAGGGCGCGCTTGTTCTGCCGCACCGTCATGGTCCTTTGACCCCTGGCGTCGACATAAGAGATCTGGCTCGCCCCCAGCGCCGGGCCGAAGCGGCCCCTTTGATCGGGGCTGAGCGTGATGTGATTGGCGAAGCTGGCATAGAAGGGCAGGAACAGGCCGTTGAGCGTGGCCAGAAGCACGGCTCGTGTGACGCGGGCCTGCGGGTTGATGCGCTGGCGTGTTTCGGGCGGCTTGGTCAGGGGGCGCCAGACCTCCTCGCGCGCTTGGGCTGCAATCTCGGCGCGGCGTTCGGCAAGGTCGGCGTGGGTGGCGAAATAGCCCGGGCCACGCAGGACATCCTCGATGGCGAGGTTCAGGGCCCGCAGGGAATCGACATGGTGCTGGAGCAGGCTGCGGCCGAAGAAGATCATCGCGATGCGGGCAAGCTGCCAGCGGCTCAGCGCGATCTGCGGCAGGGCGAGGTGCTGGATCAGGTGGTTGCGCAGTTCAAGGTAAAGCGTGAGGGCGCCCTCCTTGGCGGCAAAATCCTGATCCTGAAAGCAGATCACCCCGGGGAGCGTGGTAAAGCGGAAGGGGTTGGAGAGCGAAAAGGCAATGTCATCGCCGCGCACGAAGAAGGGGAAGGGCTCGTGCCGGACCGCGGCCAGGGGGAAGGCCAGGAACCAGAAGCCTGCGTAGAAGTCGAAGGGCTTGTCGAAGGTCTCGCTCTCCAGCGCCACGGCGGCGGCGGTGGAGGTCAGGTCCAGCCCGCGATGCAGCGGGCGGCAGATCAGCCGAAACGTGGCGCCGCTTTCGAAAATCCGCGTCGGATCGGCGCCTTGCGTCAACCCGCCATAGACCGCCGTGGCCGGGTCGGTGGCATAGGACAAAAACGCCCTGACCCGCGCAATCGCCCCCATGTCGATGGCCGCATCGTCATCCATGAAGATCGCATGGCTCGCCCCGATGTCCCGCGCCGCGTGCAGGCAGCGCGCAAAACCGCCCGCACCGCCGAGGTTGCGGCTCGGGATCACCGTGACGCCCTCCAGCGCGGGCAGGCGCAGGCTTTGGCCATTGTCGACCACGACGAGATGCAGATCCTTCTGCTTCTTGGCGAAGGCGGCAAAGCGCGCGGCAGCGGCCGAAACCGCCGCCTCGCGGTGAAAGGTGGTGATGCCGAGCACGATCTTGGGCTGGCATAGCGGCGTCTGCGCGGTCTGCCACTCGGCCGCCTTCAGATGGCCGGGAGTCAGGGCGCGCAGGCGGATCGCCAGCACCGGCGCATCGCGGTGCAGGGCAGGGGTGAGGTCGATCAGCGGGAACTCGGAAAGATCGACTTCGCAGGTCAGGATATCGCAAGGCTCGGGGCCAAGCCCGCTGACGGTCAGCTGAAAGCGCCCCTCGCCGCGCAGGGCAAGCCGGAGGTCGTCGAGGGCGCAAAACTTGCGCCATTTGGCCAGGGGGAAGAGGTTGAAGGCGGTGTCGAAATCGACCGCCCCGCCTGCGTCAAAGCCGATCCCTTGCCCGTTCAGCCGCGCCCCCGCCCGCAAGCGCAGGGTCAGGCCCGGGTCGGGGCAAAGCTGCGGATCGGGCCAGAGCAGCGCCTGCAAGAGGGTCAGGCCGGGCGCGGTCATGCAAGCTCCCCCAAGGCCGGCTCAGGGCATCAACTGGCCGCCGTTCACCTCGATCACCTGACCGATGATATAGCCCGACAGCGCCCGGCTGGCGAGGAAGAGGTAGGCCCCGGCGCAATCCTCGGCCAGCCCGAGGCGGCCCTGCGGCACGGTGGCAAGGTTGGCGGCCAGCTGGGCGGCGGAGGAGTAACGCTCGTGGAAGGGCGTGGTGATCACCCCCGGCGCCACGGCGTTGACGCGGATGCCGAAGGGGATCATCTCCTTGGCCAGCCCGCGGGTCATGTCATGCACGAAAGCCTTGGAGGAGCCGTAAAGCCCGGCCCCGCCCGAAGCCCCGTTGCGCGCCGCAATCGAGGTCGTGTTGATGATGAAGCCGCTGTCATCCCTGGCAGCCGCCTTCAGATGCGGGATCGCCGCCGCCGTGGCCACCACGACCGAACGGGCGTTGAGGTCCATGATATCGTCATAGTCCTTCTCGGTGGCATTCTCATAGGTCACCCGCCGCACCATGCCACCGGCGTTGTTGATCAGGCCATCCAGACGCCCGAAGGCCGCCACCGCCTGATCCACCGCCGACTTCGCCCCGGCCCCGGTCGAGACATCGGCGCGGATCAGCGCCACCTGGCCGCCGGACGCGGTGATCTCCGCCGCCAAAGCCTCCGCCGCCTCGACGCTGGCGTTAAAATGCAGGCCGACCAGTGCGCCCTGCGCGGCAAAGGCCTGCGCCATGGCGGCGCCGATCCCAGTCGAGGCGCCGGTGATCAGCACCGCCTTGCCGGCGAGGTCAGGAATCTTCAGTCCGGTGAAGGAAGCCAAGGTCATGATGCAGCCCTTTCCTCAAGGCGGGTTTCCACGGCGGCGACGGCGGCCTGAACCGCCTCGTCCACCGTCATTTCGGATGTGTCGAGCATGATGGCATCTTCGGCCGGGCGTAAGGGGGCCTCGGCCCGTGACATGTCGCGGGCGTCACGCTCCTGAACCTCGGCCAGAACCTGGGCCGCGTCGCCGCCGACCTCGAGCCAGCGGCGATGGGCGCGGACCTGGGCGCTGGCGGTCACGTAAAGCTTCACCTCGGCCTCGGGGCAGATCACGGTGCCGATGTCGCGGCCATCGAGAACGGCGCCACCGGGGGCGCGGGCAAAGCGGCGCTGAAATTCGGTCAGGGCGGCGCGGACCTCGGGCAGCACGGCCACCCGGCTGGCTTCCTGCCCCGCGGCAAGCGAGCGCAGGTCGGGCCGGGCCAGATCCTCGGGGGTCAGCGTGCGGGCGGCGGCAACCGGGTCACCGCCCTTCACGCCGACGGCGCGGTACAACAGCCCGGTGTCGAGATGGGCAAAGCCGAAGCGCCGGGCGATTTCGCGCCCGATGGTGCCCTTGCCCGCCGCAGCCGGGCCGTCGATGGCGACCGTGAAAATCATCGCGCGCTCCTTCGTGCGGGCCAAGCCTAGGATGGCGGGGCCTTCGCGTCAAACCGATGGTGTCAGCGTTTGCGCCAGGCCTGCCAGGTTGCGATCAATGCCAGCACAAGCGCCAGGGCCAGCGCCAAGAACTTGGCTTGCGTGAAGCCCGAGGCCACCGACACCGGCCCCGCGCCCACATCCATCCCCAGCCGCAACAGGCGGGCCACGGCGACATTCTCGGCCAGATCGAAGATGCCATAGGCCAATGCGGGCAGGAACCACAGCTGGCCGCGCCCGCGCAGGGGCAGGCACAGCGTCAGGGTCAGAAGGATCGGGAACAGCGTGTCGGCCAGCCGCGCCATCCCAAGGTAAAGCGCGGTGCCGGCCGGCGACAGCGCCGCCAGATAGGCCCGCGCCTCTTCGAGGTCATAGCCATCGACCCGCAGGTCGAACGGCAACCCGCCCGAGGCATCGGCCACGAGCGCGGGCACGATATACCAGGCCAGCAGCGCAAAGAACGCAAGCGTGGTCAGGGCCAGAGCCCAGTTCAGAAACCGCATGATATCCTCTGCCTTCCGGCTTTGCCGTCAAAGCGCCCCATGCGAGAGGCGGGCGCCCAGCCCGGTCATCAGGCTTTCGAAAATCGGGAAGGAGGTGACGATGGGCGAGGCGTCGTCGATCGAGACCGGCTTTTGTGACGCCATCCCGGCGACCAGAAAGCTCATCGCGATCCGGTGGTCGATATGGGTCTTGGCCGTGGCGCCGCCCGGCATGCCGCCCGGGCCCATGCCGTGGACGATCAGCGTATCCTCGTCTTCCTCGATCGTCACGCCGCAAGCCTCAAGCCCGCGCGCCATGGCGTCGATCCGGTCGCTTTCCTTGACACGCAATTCCTTGACGCCGCGCATCACGGTCTTGCCCGTGGCGAAAGAAGCCACGACCGACAGGATCGGATATTCGTCGATCATGGAGGGCGCCCGCTCGGGCGGCACCTCGATGCCCTTCATGTTGCCACTGAAGCGCACGCGCAAATCGGCCACCGGCTCACCGCCCTCGGTGCGGGGGTTCTGGAACTCGATCTCGGCGCCCATTTCGACCAATGTCAGATAAAGACCATTGCGGGTCAGGTTCTGGCTGACTCCGGGCACGAAAATGTCGGAATTTTCAACGATCAGCGCGGCACACACCGGGAAGGCGGCCGAGGACGGATCGCGCGGCACCGCCACCGTCTGCGGCCGAAGCTCCGGCTGGCCGGTCAGGGTGATGACATTGCCCTCGGCGGTCTTCTCCACCGTCAGCTCTGCGCCAAAGCCCAGAAGCATCCGCTCCGAATGGTCGCGGGTCGGCTCTTTCTCGATCACCACGGTCTGGCCCGGCGCGTTCAGCCCCGCCAGCAGGATCGCCGATTTGACCTGGGCCGAGGCCACGGGCAAAGCATAGCGCACCGGCACGGCATGGGCCGCACCCACCACGGTCATCGGCAGGCGCCCACCCTTGCGGCCAAAGGCCTGGGTGCCGAACAGGCTCAAAGGATCGGTCACCCGCCCCATCGGCCGCTTGCGCAAGGAGGCATCGCCGGTGAAGGTCGCGGTGATCGGCGTCGTGGCCATGCACCCCATGATCAGGCGCACGCCGGTGCCCGAATTGCCGCAGTCGATCACATCGGCAGGCTCCTGAAAGCCGCCCACGCCCACCCCCTGCACCGACCAGGCGCCCGGCCCATGCTGCATTACGGTCGCGCCAAAGGCCCGCATCGCCTTGGCGGTGTCGAGCACGTCCTGGCCTTCCAGCAGCCCGGTGATCGTCGTCTCCCCCACCGCCATGGCGCCAAAGATCAGCGCGCGGTGGCTGATCGACTTGTCCCCCGGCACCGAGGCCGTGCCTTTCAGCGGGCCGGATTTATGGGCGATCATCGGTTGGGCAAGGCCGTGGGCGGACATGGGGGTCTCCTCTCGTTCCACCCGCCTGATAGCGCAAGCAGGCCACAGGGTCCACCCTCCAGCGGTCACAAGCCAGTGCCCGCCGCAGACCAGACCAGCCACCCCCCCCTTTGCCCTCTGCCCAAATACTCCCGCCGGAGGCAGCGCCCGAGCCGGTTGGCCGCAGGCCAGAGGCGAGAAAAAACAATGCGCGAAAGCGCGCCTTTGGATCAGCGCTCAGGCCCGGCGGAAGGTCAGGTAATGCGGCGCCCGGCCTTCGCGCAGGGCCTTTTGCTCGTAGCGGGTCGAAAACCAGTCGGCCCAGGGCGTGCTGCCCTGATCGACCAGCGTAAACCCGGCCTGCGGCACCTCTTCCAGCGTCTGGCGGACGTAATCGGGGATGTCGGTCGCCACGCGGAACTCGGCCCCCGGCACCAGCACGCGGTGAAGGGCGGCGAGGTAATCCGGCGTCACAAAGCGCCGGCGGTGGTGGCGCGCCTTGGGCCAAGGGTCGGGGTAGTTCAGGAAAGCCTTCTCCACCCCCGCCGCGGGCAAGACCTCGAACAGGTCGCGCACATCGCCGGGATGCAGGCGCAGGTTGGTGACCCCGGCTTTGCGGATCTTGCCCAGAAGCATCGCGATGCCATTGACGAAGGGCTCGGCGCCAAGGAGCGCCACTTCCGGATAGGTCTCGGCCATATGCACCATATGCTCGCCGCCGCCAAAGCCGATTTCGAGCCAGAGCGGCCGGCCCTGGCGCCAGGGCTCCATCTCGACCAGGCTGCGCGCCGGGTTTTCCTCGCGCGTGACGCCATTCAGGGTCATCGGGCCGAGGTCCTCGGCCAGGTAGTCCTTCTGGCTCGCCCGCAGGGTCTTGCCGCGGATCCGGCCATAGAAGTTGCGGCGCGGGGTCGGGGTTTCGGCCTCCATCAGCCGCGACCCCGGTAGGGGGCGACGCCCTGATCGGGGATCCAGACGCCTTCGGGAGGCGCGCCGGTCTGCCAGAAGACATCAATCGGAATCCCGCCGCGCGGATACCAATAGGCGCCGATCCGCAGCCATTCCGGGTTGAGCAGCGCCACCAGTTTCTTGGCGATATCCAGCGAGCAATCCTCGTGGAAGGCGCCATGGTTGCGGAAAGAATGCAGGTAAAGCTTCAGCGACTTCGATTCCACCAGCCAGTCCTTCGGCACATAGTCGATGACGATATGGGCGAAATCCGGCTGCCCGGTCATCGGGCAGAGCGAGGTGAACTCGGGCGCCGTGAAGCGCACGACGTAGAGCGTGCCGGCATGGCTGGCCGGCACCCGCTCCAGAATGGCCTGATCGGGGCCTTCGGGCAGGGTGGTCGCCTGGCCAAGCTGGGTCAGGCCGGAAACATCGGTTTTGGACATGGGGCAGCCTCGCACCGGTTTGGAATCCGGGCCTGCTGCCTGAAAACCCGGCGCTTGGCAAGTCCTCCGCAGGGTCACGTCCGCAGTCAGGCGCTGGCAGGCATGGTGTCAAACCGGGGCAGGGCGGGGTCGAGATGGTCCCAAGCCTGCGCCCGGCTGTGGTAGGCCACGAACTTCGGCTGATAGAGCGAAGGGTCGTCGAGCGAGGCGGCGCGGACGGCGAAGAGGCCCGGCTGCGCCTCGAACGTGCCATAGACCGGGGTGCCGCAGGTGGGGCAGAAGGCGCGGGTCTTGATCGTGCCGCTGTCGCCGCGCATCGGCCAGAAGCTGGCCGCGCCGGTCACCGTCACCGCCGCGCGCGGGAAAAGCACATGGCAGGCATGGCCGGTGCCGCTGTCCTTCTGGCAGTCGAGGCATTGGCAAGCGACCATGACCAAAGGTTCGGCTTCGGCGCTGTAGCGCAGGGCGCCGCAGAGGCAGCCTCCGGTGATCGGGCTCTTCACGGGATCACGCATGCGGCACCGCATCGGCATCGCGCGCCGCCTCGTTCAGGCGGGGCATCAGGGTGACCCAGCCCTTGCTCATGTTTTCATGCGCGAAAGCGTTGCGCGGCAGTTCGAAGCCCGCGTGTTCGACCTTCAGCCGCGTGCCGGTGGGCGTGGGCGTCAGGGTCATCGTCACCGTGGTCGAAAGGCGCGAGCCGTAGCCGACATTGCCGTCATCGCCGCCCTGCCAACTGTAGACCAGCCTTTCGCGCGGCAGCACTTTCAGCACGCGGCAGCGGATCGTGCCATCCCACAGACCCGCCGGCTTGGTCTGAAAGGTGAAATCCTGGCCCTCCACCGCGGCAAAGCCCTGCGGCGGCATCATCCAGCGCGCCATCAGCGCCCCCTCGGTCAGGGCGCGCCACATCAGGGCGGGGGCATGGGGGAAGTCTTCTTCCACGGTGATCGTGGCCAATGGCTCAGGCATCGGAATTGTCCTTGCTGTCAATCGTTGGGTCTGGCTTTGGGTCCATCTGCTGCAACAGGGCGCGCAGATCGCCGAAGCTCTGGCGCCAGAACTGGCCGTAATGGTCGAACCAGGTGGCGAGGGGGGCGAGCCCCTCAGGCGTGGCACGGTAATGCACGTTCCGGCCCTGCGGGCGTTCCGCCACGAGACCGGCGAGCCGCAAAGCCTTCAGATGCTGCGAGACGGCGCCTTGGGTGACGCCGCTGCCCTTGGTCAGGTCGGCCACGGTCAGCTCCGGCACCTGCGACAGGCGCTCATAAAGCGTGCGCCGCGTCGGGTCGGCCAAGGCGCGCATCAGGGCGGAAAGATTGGGGTCCTGGATCATGGGATAATCATTAGCATTGGCTAATCAATGAGTCAACGCTAATGCAATGCTGCAGCAAAAAGCCCGCGTCCCGAAGGGGCGCGGGCTTTGGATAGGCTCAGACCGGACTCAGACGGCTTTCTTCAGCGCATCGACCAGATCGGTGCGTTCCCAGGAGAAGCCGCCGTCCTCGGTCGGCGCGCGGCCGAAGTGGCCATAGGCCGAGGTCCGGGCGTAGATCGGCTTGTTCAGGCCCAGATGCGTGCGGATGCCGCGCGGGGTCAGGTCCATGCAGTCTGCCACGGCCTTTTCGATCTGCGCTTCCTCGACCTGGCCGGTGCCATGGGTGTCGACATAGATCGACAGGGGCTTGGCCACGCCGATGGCGTAGGAGACCTGCAGCGTGCAGCGGTCGGCGAGGCCTGCGGCCACCACGTTCTTGGCCAGATAGCGCGCGGCATAGGCGGCCGAGCGGTCGACCTTGGTCGGATCCTTGCCCGAGAAGGCGCCGCCGCCATGCGGTGCCGCCCCGCCATAGGTGTCCACGATGATCTTGCGGCCCGTCAGGCCCGCATCGCCATCCGGACCGCCGATCACGAAGGTCCCGGTCGGGTTGACCCACCATTCCGTCTTCTCGGTGATCCAGCCCGAAGGCAGAACCGCGCGGATATAGGGCTCCACAATCGCGCGGATGTCGTCGGAGGATTGCGTGTCGTGGGCGTGCTGGTGGCTCAGCACGATCGACATCACTTCGACCGGGACGCCGTCTTCATAGCGCAGGGTCAGTTGCGATTTGGCATCCGGGCGCAGCGTCGGCTCGGCGCCGGATTTGCGCGCTTCGGCCAGGCGGCGCAGGATGGCGTGGGAATACTGGATCGGCGCCGGCATCAGTTCCGGCGTCTCGCGGCAGGCATAGCCGAACATGATGCCCTGATCGCCCGCGCCGTCGCGGTCCACGCCTTGCGCGATATGGGCGGATTGCTTGTGCAGGTAGTTCTGCACCTTCAGCGTGTTCCAGTGGAACTCGTCCTGTTCGTAGCCGATGTCCTTGACGCAGCCGCGCACGATGTCCTCGACCCGCTCCATCATCGCCTTGAGCGCTTTCTTGTCGGACAGGCCGACCTCACCGCCCACAACGACCCGGCCGGTGGTGGCGAAGGTCTCGCWGGCGACGCGCGCGTGGGGTTCCTCGGTCAGGAAGGCGTCCAGGACCGCGTCCGACACGCGGTCACACAATTTATCAGGATGCCCCTCTGATACGGATTCAGAGGTGAAGACATAGGACTTACGCGGCGAGGTCGAAATCATGGGGGAAGTGCTCCGTTTGATGATCCCTGTCACGCCAGGAAGCCGTTGTGACAGTTCGGTGCGAAGGGCTAGACCGATTGGCCGGGGGCGTCAAGCGGAAGGGGAGGATTGTCGGCGTATCGCCAGAAGGGCGAGGGCTGCCAGCAACAGAAGGGCCGGAATCTCGCCCCAGCGGGCATAGGGCGGGGCGGGCAGGGCGCCGGGCAGCGCCACGTCCAGCGCGCCCTGGGTGCCGAAGGGCAGGGCGGCCACGATGCGGCCGCGCGCGTCGATCATCTCGGTGACACCGGTGTTGGCGGCGCGGGCGAGGGGCAGGCCCTGCTCGATGGCGCGCAGCCGCGACTGGGCGGCATGCTGGAACGGGCCGGAGAAGGTGCCGAACCAGGCGTCATTGGTGATCTGCAGGATCCATCCGGCGCGCTCGGCCACCCGCAGATCCTGGGGAAACACCGCCTCGTAGCAGATCAGCGGCAGGACCTTGCCAAGCTTGGCCCCGAGGTCCAGCACCTTGGGCCCCGGGCCCGCCGTATAGGCCCGCCCCGCCCGCGCCGCAAAGGCGCTGATGCCGAACCAGTCATAGGCGAGGTCGCCGAGCGGGATATACTCGCCGAAGGGCACCAGATGGTGCTTGTCATAGGTCGCAATCTCCACCCCGCCCGGGCCAAAGACCTTTAGGCTGTTGAAGCCGCGGATATCCTCGCCCGACCGTTCGACCCGCTGCAAGCCCACCACGACCGGCGCGCCATGGCCTGCGGCGGCGATCATCGCGGGCAGTTCGGGCGCGTCCTCGATCAGATAGGGCAGGGCGGTTTCGGGCCAGATCACCAGATCGGGCTTGACCGGAGGCTGCGCGGTGGAAGGCGCCGCGGTCAGCGTCATCAGCCGGTCGAAGAAGGTCTGCGCGTGGTCGGGGTCCCATTTGGCATCCTGCGGCGCATCGGGCTGCACCAGCCGCAGGGTCACGCCCGGCGCGGGCGGCGCCGGTTGCGCCAGCGCCCAAAGCCCATAGGCCCAGCCCGCCGCAACCAGCGCCACGCCGCCGGCCGCGCCGCGCAGGGTCAGCCGGCTCGCCAGAGCCGCAGCGCAAAGCGTCAGCAGGGTCAGGCCGAAGGGGCCTGTCAGCGCATCGACCTGCGCCACCGGGGTGTCGATCCAGATATGGCCGGGCAGGGCCCAGGGAAAGCCGGTCAGGATATAGCCGCGCAGAAACTCCATCGCGGTCAGGCCCGCCACAAGGCCGGGGGCACGGCGCGGCAGCAGGGCGCCAAGGCCGAAGCCCGCCGCCCAGAACAGCGACAGACCCGCCGCCATGAAGACCAGGGCAAAGGGCGCCATCCAGCCATAGGTCGCGGCATCGACCATGAAGGGCTCGACGATCCAGGTCAGCCCGGCGCCGAAATAGCCCAGGCCCGCGAGCCAGCCGATCCAGGCGGCCTGCCCGGGCGAGGCCGCAAGCGCCAGCCGGATCACCAAAGCCAGCGCCGCCAATGCCAGCCACCACAGGCCAAAGGGCACCAGCCCCAAGGCCATCAAGGCACCCAGCGCCACGACCCCGAGGCCGCGCCGCCAGCCAGGCAGGCTCTGCCGCATCAGGGTGCCTTGGCCACGGCGTCGTCGGCCTGCGGTTCGGCCTCTTTGCGCACGCCGGCCCAATCCGCGGCGACGGCCTTCAAGGCGGCGCGATCAGCGGCCGCCTTGTCGGCGGCGGCTTTCTCGGCGGCGCGTTCGACGACCTCGGCTGCCGCGGCGGCGGAAACCGCGCCGGGCAGGCGGACGCGCAGGCGCTTGATCCGGCGGGCATCGGCATCGACGACCTCGAACTCCACACCGCTTTCATGCGGCACGATCTCGCCCCGCGCGGGCATCCGCCCGGTGCGGATCATCACGAGGCCGCCTAGGGTGTCGATCTCCTGATCTTCCTCGGTGGTGCGCAGCGTCACGCCGATGGCAGGCTCGAATTCCTCCAGCGGGGCGGTGGCTTGCGCGAGGAAAACGCCGGGCTTTTCCTCTTTCCAGAGGGTATCCTCGGCCTCGTCATGTTCATCCTCGATCTCGCCGATCACGGTTTCGATCAGGTCCTCGATGGTGACCAGCCCGTCGACCCCGCCATATTCGTCGATGACCAGCGCCATATGGACCCGCTCGCGCTGCATCTTCTGCAACAACACGCCGACCGGCATCGAGGGCGGTGCATAAAGGATCGGGCGCAGCAGTTTGCGCAGCGAGAAGCGGCCGCCGGGGCCAAAGCCGTGCTGCAGCGCGAGATCCTTCAAAAGGATCAGACCCTGCGGGCTGTCCAGCGTGCCCTTGTAGACCGGCAGGCGCGAGAAGCCATGTTCGCGGAACACCGCGACCAGATCGTCCTTGCCGATGTCCAAGGAGACGGCGACGATATCGACCTTCGGGATCGCCACGTCATCGACGCGCAGCCGCCGCAGATTGCTCATCCCATGGGTGGCCACGACCTGCACGACCGGGGGGCTGGCGTCCTGCGTCACCGGCGCGGGAGCCGTGCGTTTGAACAGGCGTCCCAGAAGCCCAAGCTGCGGAGGCTTGTCGGCCTCCGAATTGAGTTGGTCGGAAGATTTCGTATCGGTTGCGGCCGGCGAAGATGAGGCCGGTCCTTCGGTGCTACTGCCCATTGGTCCTGTGTCCAGAGTGGCCCTGCGAGAGGGTTGCGATCTAATATGGGTCAGGAAGGCCCAAAGATGCAAGTATCCGTACCTCCAACCCTTCCATGCGGGCGGCATCGCCCTCACGGACGTGATCATAACCGAGGCAATGTAACAGGCCGTGAATGACCAGATGGGTCACATGATCGGCCATGGGCTTTTCCGCCTCCTCCGCCTCGCGGGCGCAGGTTTCCCAGGCAAGCGCTATGTCGCCGAGGGATTCGGGGTCCGCAGGGTCGCCCTCGCCGGGCAGGAAGGGCTCGTCGCCCTCATCCTCGGGGGAAAGATCCTCGGTCGGCCAGGACAGCACATTGGTCGGCGTGGGCTTGCCGCGGAACTCGGCGTTGAGCGTGGCGATGCGGGCGTCATCGCAGCCCATGACGCAGATCGTGTATTCGTTCAGCGGGAGTTCAAGCGCTGTCAGAGTGGCTGTGGCCGCACGGGTGGCCAGTGCCTCCAGCCCGAAGGCCTGCCAGCGGTCATCTTCAAGAACGAGGTCAACAAGGTTTTCCATGCGCGGCTGATAGCCTTTCGGGGCGCAAAGGGGAAGATGGGAGCGGCGAATCGGGGCGGGTGCGTTCTGGCGCGAGGCAGGGAACCTTTGCCGCGCGCTGGCGTTCCCTCCCGGTGGCGAGCTGTGGGGGATGACTATGGAGCAGGGCAGGGCAATCCGGGTGACCCGCGTGCGCACCGTGACCCGGCCCGGCGGCGGGGTCGGGCAGCTTGTGGTCAAGGCCCTCGTGGTCGGCACGGCCCTTTGGGCGTTCAACCGCCTGATCGAAAAGCCGCAGCCGAGCCTTGTCGCCGCCTCGCCCCGGGGGCGGTTGCAGCTGGATGGCCCGCCGCATGGCGGGCTTGTGCAGCCGGGCGATCCCAAGCTGGATGGGGCGGGCGTCTGGTTCACGACACGCAGGCTCTGGGAAGAGGTCAGCAAGGACCGCGTGCTGAGCGTGGCGGGCGGCCTGACCTTCTTCTGCCTTCTGGCGCTGTTCCCCGGCCTGACGGCTTTCGTCTCGATCTTCGGCCTTTTCGCCGACACGCAACAGGTCGCGCAGAACCTTGGCAGCCTGACCGCGCTTCTGCCGCATGACGCGGCGCTGATCCTGATCGATCAGGCCAAGGCGATCACGGCGGCGGGGCCGGCCAAACTCTCCTGGGCGCTGGTTCTGGCGCTGGCCTTGGCGCTCTGGTCGGCCAATGGCGGCACCAAGGCCCTGATCGAGGCGCTCAACGTCGCCTATGGCGTGGCCGAGACCCGCAGCTTCCTGCGGATGAGCGCGCTGTCGCTGGTGGCCACCCTGGGGACGATTGCCACCGGGCTGATGCTGGTCAGCGCGGTGGCCCTTCTGCCGCGGTTTCTGGAGATGATCTGGCTCGGCGCCTTGTCGGAAAACCTGATTCTGCTCGGGCGCTGGCCGGCGATCTTCGTGATCATGCTGGGTTTTCTGGCGGTGGCCTACCGCTTTGCCCCGAACCGCCCCGATGCCCGGTGGCGCTGGATCACCCCGGGGGCGGTGCTGGCGGCGACCGGGCTGCTTGGCTTCTCGCTTCTGTTCAACTGGTATGTGCAGAACCTCGGCACCTATAACCAGACCTATGGTGCCCTGGGCGCGGTGATCGCCCTGATGACCTGGATGTGGCTTTCGGCGGCGCTGGTTCTGATCGGCGCCGAACTGAACGCCGAGCTGGACCGCCAGTCGGTCGCCGCCAACAAGAAGGGCCCGGCAGCAGCGCCCGCCAACGCCTCGCGCTAGGGCCAGCCCCAGAGACTGCGCCAAGGGTCGCGCGAGACCCTTCCGGCCCTTAATATACTGGACATAACGCGCCCCAGAGGGTAAAGCGGCGCGAGCTTAGGCAGGGTCGGGCATTCTCCCGGCCCTGTTGGCATTGAGCAAGACCGGCGGAGCCAACCGCATGGCCAGTAAAATGAGTGAAAAGGATAACGACTGCATGTGCGCTAAAAACACTATGGAAGACTTCGAAGCCCTGTTGAAGGAAAGCTTTGAAATCGACACGCCCGAAGAGGGCACGGTTGTCAAAGGCCGGGTCATCGCGATCGAAGCGGGCCAAGCCATCATCGACGTCGGCTACAAGATGGAAGGCCGCATCGATCTGAAAGAATTCGCTAATCCCGGCGAAGACGTCTCGCTCAAAGTCGGCGATGAAGTCGAGGTCTATCTGGACCGCGTCGAGAATGCCCGTGGCGAAGCCCAGATCTCGCGTGAGAAAGCTCGCCGCGAAGAAGCCTGGGACCGTCTGGAAAAAGCCTACGCCACCGAGACCCGCGTCGACGGCGCGATCTTCGGCCGCGTCAAGGGCGGCTTCACGGTCGACCTCGGCGGTGCCGTTGCCTTCCTTCCCGGCAGCCAAGTTGACGTCCGCCCGGTGCGTGACGCCGGCCCGCTGATGGGCATGAAGCAGCCCTTCCAGATCCTGAAGATGGACCGTCGTCGCGGCAACATCGTTGTCTCGCGTCGTGCGATCCTTGAAGAATCGCGTGCCGAACAGCGTGCCGAAGTCATCGGCAACCTGCACGAAGGTCAAACCGTTGACGGCGTGGTCAAGAACATCACCGAATACGGTGCGTTCGTGGACCTCGGCGGCGTTGACGGCCTGCTGCACGTCACCGACATGGCCTGGCGCCGCGTCAACCACCCGTCGGAAATCCTTGCCATTGGTGAGACCGTTAAGGTCCAAGTCATCAAGATCAACAAGGAAACCCACCGTATCTCGCTGGGCATGAAGCAGCTGCAGTCCGATCCGTGGGATGCCGTCGAGAAAGCCTACCCGCTGGGTTCGGTCCACAAGGGCCGTGTCACCAACATCACCGATTACGGCGCATTTGTTGAGCTGGAAGCCGGTGTTGAAGGCCTGGTTCACGTCTCGGAAATGTCCTGGACCAAGAAGAACGTGCACCCCGGCAAGATCGTCTCGACCTCTCAGGAAGTCGAAGTCATGGTGCTGGAAATCGACAGCGCCAAGCGTCGCGTTTCCCTGGGCCTCAAGCAGACCCAGCGCAACCCGTGGGAAGTCTTCGTCGAGAACCACCCGGTCGGCTCCGTCATCGAAGGCGAAGTCAAGAACATCACCGAATTCGGTCTGTTCGTGGGTCTGGACGGCGACATCGACGGCATGGTCCACCTTTCGGACCTGTCCTGGGACCAGCGCGGCGAAGATGCCATTGCGAACTATCGCAAGGGCGACACCGTCAAGGCCTCGGTCACCGAAGTCGACGTCGAGAAGGAGCGCATCTCGCTCTCCATCAAGGCGCTGGGCGATGACAGCTTCACCGACGCCGTTGACGGCGTGAAGCGCGGTTCCATCATCACGGTTGCGGTCTCCGCGATCGAAGAGGGTGGCATCGAGGTGGATTACAACGGCGCCAAGTCGTTCATCCGCCGCTCGGACCTGAGCCGTGACCGTGGCGACCAACGCCCCGAGCGTTTCTCGGTCGGCGACAAGATCGACGTCCGCGTCACCAACATCGACCCGAAGACCCGTCGTCTGGGCCTGTCGATCAAGGCCCGCGAGATCGCCGAAGAGAAAGAAGCCGTCGAACAGTATGGCTCCTCCGATTCGGGCGCTTCGCTGGGCGACATCCTCGGCGCCGCGCTGAAAGGCGACCGGAGCTGATCTAAGTCACCGCAGGTGATGAAAGGCCCCGCCGAAAGGTGGGGCCTTTTGCTTGTCGGCTGTTTTTGCAGATCAATTTCATTTGTGCGGGGCGGAATTTTCGTTACAGTCACGATCAATGTGAACAACAGCGGCATCAAACGGCCCGGAACAGGGCTGGGGTGACCGCGAGGGGGGTGTCGGATGATCCGTTCGGAACTGATCCAGAAGATTGCGGATGCGAATCCCGATCTGTCGCAAAAGGTGGCCGAAAAAGTCGTGCAGACGGTCTTTGACGAGATCATAACCGCGCTGGCCAACGGCGACCGGGTCGAACTGCGCGGGTTTGGCGCTTTCTCGGTCAAGGCGCGCGACGCCCGCGTGGGCCGCAACCCTCGCACGGGCGAGGCGGTCAAGGTCGAGGACAAGAAGGTTCCCTTCTTCAAGACCGGCAAACTCTTGCGTGACCGGCTCAACGGCAAGGCCTGAGGCGGCTCCAAGCTTGCAAGCCCGCGCCAAGACGGTGATACAGGACGGGACAACCCCTGATCCGAAGGTGCGGGCATGAGCCGATATCTGCGATATTTCCTGCTGTTCGTTCTGACGCTGGTCCTTCTGGTCCTGGCGCTGGCCAATCGCACGCCGGTGACGCTGAGCCTTTTGCCCGACGACCTCGCAGTGCTGCTGGGCTGGCAGGGGCGGATCGACGTGCCGGTCTTCGTGGTGCTGGGCCTGGGCGCGGTGGTCGGCCTGGCGCTGGGCTTCATCTGGGAATGGCTGCGCGAGCACAAGCACCGCAAGGTGGCCCGGGTCCAGACCAAGGTGGTCTCGAAGCTGGAACGCGAACTGGCCGCGATGAAGGACCAGCATTCCCTGCCCGAGGACCCGGTTCTGGCGATCCTGGAACGCCCCAAGGCACAATGATGGGAGAGATCCGCGTCAAGATCTGCGGTCTGCGGACCGAGGCGGATGTGGCTGCCGTGGCTGCGGCCGGCGCGGCCTATGCCGGCTTCGTCTTCTTCGCCAAATCCCCGCGCCACCTGACCCTGGAGGAGGCCCGTCCCCTGGCACTCGCAGCCCCGCCCGGCCTCGCCAAGGTGGCGCTGACGGTCGATGCGACGGATGCCTTCCTCGATCAGCTGGTCGAGGCGATGCCCCTGGACATGCTGCAGCTCCACGGCCACGAAAGCCCCGAGCGGGTGGCCGAAGTGCGCGCCCGCTATGGCCTGCCGGTGATGAAGGCGGTGGGTGTCGCGGATGAGGATGATCTGGCCGCGATCCTCGATTATGCGCTGGTGTCCGACCAACTGCTGATCGACGCCAAACCGCCCCGCAACGCGGCGCTGCCGGGCGGCAACGGATTGACCTTCGACTGGCGCCTCGTGGCCCAGCGCCGCTGGCTGCGCCCCTGGATGCTGGCCGGCGGCCTGACCCCGGACAACGTGGCCGAGGCGGTGCGCCTGACCAATGCCCGACAGGTCGACGTCTCCTCCGGCGTGGAATCGGCGCCCGGCATCAAGGACCACACCCGGATTGCCGCCTTCGTCGACGCTGCCGGCTGATCCAATAGCGCGCCTGCGGCGCAAGCCTTGTCCTCGCCTCTGGCCTGCGGCCAACCGGCTCAGGCCTGCCTCCGGCGGGAGTATTTGGGCAAAGCGCAAGTCGTAGTGGCCTCTTCTTTCCTTTGCGCTTTGCCCAAATACTCTCGGGGGGTGAGCGCGCAGCGCGAGGGGGGCAGACAGCCCCCCTTTCCTCGCCCCCTGCAAGGCGCTAGGTAAGATGGCAACAAGCGTTGAGGGAGACAGGCCATGGCCAAGGACAATCCGAATTCTTTCATGACCGGCCCGGACGAGCACGGCCGCTTCGGCCTCTTTGGCGGGCGCTTTGTGTCCGAGACGCTGATGCCGCTGATCCTCGACCTGGAGGAGCGCTATGAATTCGCCAAGACCGACCCTTTGTTCTGGGCCGAGATGGACGACCTCTGGAAGCATTACGTCGGCCGGCCCTCGCCCCTGTATTTCGCCTCGCGGCTGACCGAGCATCTTGGCGGCGCCAAGGTCTACATGAAGCGCGACGAGTTGAACCACACCGGGGCGCACAAGATCAACAATGTGCTGGGGCAGATCATTCTCGCCCGCCGCATGGGCAAGACAAGGATCATCGCCGAGACGGGGGCAGGCCAGCACGGCGTGGCCACCGCCACGGTCTGCGCCAAGTTCGGGCTGAAATGCGTGGTCTACATGGGCGCGCATGATGTCGAACGTCAGGCGCCCAACGTCTTCCGGATGCGGCTTCTGGGGGCCGAGGTGATCCCGGTCACCTCCGGCCGTGGCACGCTCAAGGACGCCATGAACGACGCTCTGCGCGACTGGGTCACCAATGTGCGCGACACTTTCTATTGCATCGGCACCGTGGCTGGCCCGCATCCCTATCCGGCGATGGTACGCGATTTCCAGTCGATCATCGGCAAGGAAGTCCGCTGGCAGCTGGCCGAGCAGGAGGGCGAGGGCCGTCTGCCCGACACGCTGGTCGCGGCGATCGGCGGCGGGTCGAACGCCATGGGCCTGTTCTTCCCCTTCCTCGATGACCCTTCGGTCAACATCATCGGGGTCGAGGCCGGCGGCAAGGGCGTCGACGACCGGATGCAGCACTGCGCCTCGCTGACCGGCGGCCGCCCCGGCGTCCTGCACGGCAACCGCACCTATCTGCTGCAGGATCCGGATGGCCAGATCCTCGAAGGTTTCTCGATCTCCGCGGGTCTCGACTACCCCGGCATCGGGCCGGAGCATTCCTGGCTCCACGACATCGGCAGGGCGAAATATGTCTCGATCACCGATGCCGAGGCGCTGGAGGCCTTCCAGCTGTCCTGCAAGCTCGAAGGCATCATCCCGGCGCTGGAGCCGTCGCACGCCCTGGCCCATGTGATGAAGATCGCGCCGACCCTGCCGAAAGACCATATCATCGTGATGAACATGTGCGGTCGCGGCGACAAAGACATCTTCACCGTGGCCAAGCACCTCGGCTTTGACATGAAGGTCTGAGCCCTCCGGGCCGGGGGCGCCACGAACCGCCCCCGGCGCCCCGGTTTTTCGTCGAAAAATCGTGTCCTGATTTTTCGCAGAAAAATCGTGCGCCGTGCGCCGCGCGCGCGCAGGTTCAGTTGGCCGGAGCGGTCGCCGCCGGGGCAGGGGCCTCGGGCGGGGCGATCAGGATGCCGTGTTTCCAGACCCCTTCGCTGATCTGGTCCTTGCGGTAGGTGAGCTTGCCTTGCCCCTCGCGCTGGCCCGCCACGAAAGCGCCTTCGTAGACCGCGCCGCCGGGATAGGTGGCAATCCCCGTCCCCTCGATCACCCCGGCCTTCCAGTCGCCGTCATAGCTGAAACCGTCCTTGGCCTTCAGACTGCCCTTGCCGTCGCGCAGGCCGGCGGTGAAATGGCCGTTGTAGACCGTGCCATCGGCATAGGTTGCCACCCCTTCGCCCTCGCGTTCGCCGGCCTTCCAGCTGCCGGAGTATGTGTAGCCATCGGCATAGGTCATCGTCCCGCTGCCCTCGGGCTTGCCGGCGACGAAATCGCCCTCGTAGGCCTGGCCATTGGCATAGGTTGCCCGGCCCTTGCCGGCGATGACGCCCGCCACCCAGGCGCCGTCATAGGTCGTGCCATCGGCATAGGTGATCTTGCCCGTGCCATCGGGCAGGTCGGCCTTGAAATTGCCCTCATAGACCGCGCGATCGGGATAGGTCATCTTGCCCGCGCCCTCGCGGCGGCCCGCAACCCAGGTGCCGGTGTAGGAGGAGCCGTCCTTGGCGGTAAAGCTGCCCTGGCCCTCGCGCAGATCGGCCTTGAAGTCGCCCTCGTAGACATCGCCATTGGCATAGGTCACCATGCCCTTGCCGTCGCGCTTGCCGTCCTTGAAGGCGCCCTTGTAACTGTCGCCATTGGCCTGTTTCAGCAGGCCCTCGCCGTTGATCTGGCCCGCGGCCCATGCCCCGTCGTAGCTGACGCCATCGGGCATGACGAGCTTGCCTTTCCCGGCCCGCAGGCCCGCCTTGAAGCTGCCCTCATAGGTCGTGCCATCGGGGCTGGTGATCTTGCCCTGGCCCTCTTTCTCGCCCGCGACCCAGTCGCCCTCGTAGGTCGTGCCATTGGCATCGGTCATCACCCCCTTGCCCTGGCGCTTGCCATCGACAAAGCCGCCGACATAGGTCGCGCCCCCGGCATAGGTCGCCTTGGCCGTGCCGGTCATCGCACCACCCTTCCAGTCGCCCTCATAGGTGCTGCCATCGGCGAAGGTGATCTTGCCCTTGCCCTCGGGATGGCCCTTGGCGAAGGTGCCGACATAGGCCGAGCCATTGGGGTAATGCGCCGTGCCCTGGCCCTTGATCTCGCCATCGACCCATTGGCCGGAATATTCATAGCCATTGGGCAGCTTGTAGGTGCCGGTGCCGTCCTGCCGCCCGTTCTTGAAGGTGCCTTCATAGATCGAGCCGTCGCTGTACTGCTTGGAGACGACCTCCTGCGCAAACGCCGCCACCGGCGCCGCGGCGAGGCCCGCCGCCAGACCCAGAACCGCCATTCCGCTGCGCAACACCATCGCATTCTCCCCAACCGCCACCGGCGCGAACCCTAGCCCCCGGTCCCGGACCTGACAAGTCTTGCAGATCACAACCCCGTCAGGCGCCAAGAGCGTGATCCCCGGGCTTTTCCCCGCGCGACAACCTGCTAGAACCGGGAAGAACATGGAGAGACCGATGCAAGCGACCTTCCGTCTGACACTGGTGCAAGCCAACCCGACCGTGGGTGCCTTGGAGGCCAATGCCGCCCTGGCGCTGGAGGCCTGGAAGACCGGCAAGGCCGCCGGCGCCGACATGGTCGCCCTGACCGAGATGTTCATCACAGGCTATCAGACCCAGGACCTGATCATGAAGCGCGCCTTCGCCGAGGCGGCACTCGACCGGCTGGCGATCCTCGCCGACGACTGCGCCGATGGCCCGGCCCTGGGCATCGGTGGCCCGGCGCTGAAAGACGGCAAGCTCTTTAACGCCTATCACATCCTGAAGGGCGGGCGGATCGCGGCCACCGTGCTGAAGCACGAATTGCCCAATGACGGGGTCTTCGACGAAAAGCGCCTCTTCACCCCGGCGGATATTTCCGGCCCGATCCCGATGGGGCCGATCCGCCTCGGCATCCCGATCTGCGAGGATGCCTGGCACAATGACGTAGCCGAGACCCTGGCCGAGACCGGGGCCGAGATCCTCTTCGTCCCCAATGGCTCGCCCTATCACCGTGGCAAGCCCGAGGTGCGCACCAACCTGATGGTGGCCCGCGTGGTCGAAACCGGCCTGCCGCTGGTCTATCTCAACATGATCGGCGGGCAGGATGATCAGGTCTTCGACGGCGCCTCCTTCGTGCTGAACCCCGGCGGTGTGCTGGCGACCCAGCTGCCGCAGTTCGAGGCTTGCGTCGAACATGTCGATTTCATCGAGACGCCCGAGGGCTGGCGCGCCAAGCCCGGCCGGATGGACCTGCTGCCCTCGGCCCAAGAGGCGGATTACCATGCCATGGTCCTGTCCCTGCGCGACTATTGCCGCAAGACCGGCTTCGGCAAGGTGCTGCTCGGCCTGTCGGGCGGGGTCGATTCGGCGATTGTCGCGGCCATCGCCGCCGACGCCCTGGGCGCTGACAATGTGCGCTGCGTGATGCTGCCCTCGCGCTTCACCTCGCCGCATTCGCTGGAAGATGCCGCGGCCGTGGCCAAGGCCCTTGGGACGCGGCTCGACACCGTCCCGATCTCCGGCCCGCAGGCCGCGGTGGGCGACGCTTTGGGCCCGCTGTTCGCCGGCACCGAGGCTGGCGTGACGGAGGAGAATATCCAGTCCCGCCTGCGCGGGCTTCTCCTGATGGCGCTGTCCAACAAGTTCGGCGAGATGCTTCTGACCACCGGCAACAAGTCGGAAATGGCGGTCGGCTATTGCACGATCTATGGCGACATGAACGGCGGCTATAACCCGCTGAAGGACCTTTATAAAACCCGGGTCTTCGACAGCTGCCGCTGGCGCAACGCCAACCACCGCCCCTGGATGATGGGGCCAGCAGGCGAGGTGATCCCGCCCCGCGTCATCGACAAACCGCCAAGCGCCGAACTGCGCGAGAACCAGAAGGACGAGGACTCCCTGCCGCCCTATCCGGTCTTGGACGCCATCCTGCACGGTCTGGTCGAGGAAGAGCTTTCCGTGGCCCAGATCGTCGCCCGCGGCTATGAACAGGCGACCGTCAAGCGGATCGAGCACCTGCTCTATATCTCGGAATACAAGCGCTTCCAGTCGGCCCCGGGCACGCGGCTGACAAACAAGGCCTTCTGGCTCGACCGCCGATATCCGATCGCCAACCGCTGGCGCGACCCGTCGTGAGGCGGCGGTGAGCCTCGCCCTCTACGCCCTGGCGGCGCTCGCCGAAATCGCCGGCTGCTTTACGGTCTGGATCTGGTGGCGCGGCGCCTCCGCCCTCTGGCTGCTGCCCGGCGCTCTGTCCCTCGCGGCCTTCGCCTGGCTTCTGGCCCTGACCCCGCCCGCCCATGCCGGGCGCTCTTATGCGGCCTATGGCGGCATCTACATCGTGGCCTCGCTGCTCTGGCTCTGGCTGATCGAAGGCGTGCGCCCCGACCGCGCCGATCTGGGCGGCGGTGCCTTGGCCTTGGCTGGCGTGGCGGTGATCCTGTTCCTGCCGCGCGGCTGAAAGGGCAGAGCCTCCGGCGGGGATATTTGGACCAAAATGAAAGGGCAGGGTCGCTCTTCCCCTTTCATTGGTCTGTAAATATCCCGCAGGGGGGACGGAGCAGCGGAGACGCTGCGACGCGGGGGGACGCGAAGTCCCCCCGCCGGGTCCGCCGAGCGCCCCCCGGCTGCAGGATTACACCGGGCTGACCCGGCATTCCGGCAAAAGTCGGATCACATCGTCAAGATGGCAGAGCTGGGTCGCGTCGGTGGTCACGGCGGCGGAGGCGCTGGCTGCGGCCATGGCGAGGGCTTTCTCGGGCGGCTCGCCCCTTGCGAGGCTGAGGATCAGGCCGGCCACGAAACTGTCCCCGGCGCCGACGGTGGACTTGACCTTGACCTTGGCGGCGGTGGTGAAGATCCGCCGCGCGCCATCGACGAGGACCGAGCCTTCGGCGCCGCGCGCCACGATCACCATCCGGGCCACCCCCGCCTTGACCAGCGTTTCGGCGAAATCGGCCGAGGCCTTGCGGTGGTCCAGCACCCTGCCGGCCAGCGCCTCGGCCTCGGCGCCGTCCATCCGCAGGATGGCAAGGCCGGGGATCGGACGCGCCACGGCCTCGTGCAAGGCCGGGCCCGAAGTGTCCAGCACCACATTCAGCCCCGGCATTGCGCGTGCCAGCCGGGCGGGGAAATCCACCGGCACGCCGGGCGGCTGGCTACCCGAGATCACGCCAAAGGCGCCGGGCCGCGCCGAGGCGCGCAACAGGGTGAAGACGCGCTCCTGATCCGCCTCGGCCCAGACCGGGCCGGGCAACATGAAGCGGTACTGGTGGCCGGTGCTGAGCTCGGTCACGGTCAGGCTCTGGCGCGTCTCGCCCGGGGCGGTCAGGGCCAGAAAGGGCACGCCCTCGGCCCGGATCAGCCCGGCCAGCCTGTCGCCGGTCAATCCGCCTAGGGCGACCAGCGCCAGGCTCTCGCCGCCCAAAGCCGCTATCGCCCGGCTGACATTGAGACCCCCTCCGCCCGGGTCCAGCAAGGGCTCGGTGCAGCGCAGCTTCTGGTCGGGGATGAGAGCGGGCACCTCGCTCGACATATCCAGCGCCGGGTTCAGCGTCAGGGTGACAATCGGGGTCTGCGCTGAAGCAGGAGACATCACGGCACCCTTACTTGGTGATCTCGATCGCGGTCTGGAAACTGCCGGCCTTCTGCGAGTTCTTGTCGCGCAGCGTGGTGACCAGCGTGTAATGCCCTGGCTGGATGCCATCCAGCGAATAGGTGATATTGGCCTGCACCTCGCGGTTCTGATGGCGCGAGGTCATGTTGTATTCGGTGGCATTCGGCGCATTGGCCATTTGGTTGCCCGAAGCATCCAGGATCTGCAGGTCGATGAAGAAATTGACCGAATAGAGCCCCTCGCCCGGCGCGCCATAGGCGAAGCCATAGGGCTCGCAATAGATCAGGATCGGCTCGCCCTTCTTGAACATGTTGGTCGGGCGCGGGTTGTAGACCCCATAGCCGGTGGCATTCTCGGCGACCAGCGTCGCCTGGGTGAAGCCGATCGTCGCATTGTGATCCCAGACCTGGGCGAAAAGATCCCCCGCCGCCAGGAGCGCCCCCGCCGGGTCGCCATCGCCCAGCTTGCCCTCGATCGCCTTGGCCGCATCGGCGATCGGCCCGGCGAAGACCGGCGGCGCGAAGGCCATGACCGCCGCAAGCACTGTGGGTAGCAAAGTCCTGAGCATCACCTTGGGCTTGCCTTCTCTTCGGGTCTTCTCCGCCTAGTTAGCGAAAAAAAAGCCCCGAGGCCAAGAGGAAAGCCTGTTATTCCCACCAGGGATCGATCTTGGCGATCTCGGCGTCGGTCCAGCCGAAGTGATGCGCCAGTTCGTGGACCACGACATGGGTGACCAGCTCTTCCAGCGAGACATTGCCGCGTTCGACCCATTCTTCTAGAATGGGGCGGCGGAACAGGAAGATCTGGTCATTCTCCAGCGCGGGCGACGACAGATCCTTCTCGGTCAGGGGCACGCCATCGTAAAGCCCGGTCAGCTCGAACGGATCGGCGATGCCCAGGGCCTCGAGCAGGTCCTCATCGGCGAAATCCTCGATCCGCAGCGCGACCTCGCGGGCGGCCAGGCGGTAGGGCTCGGGCAGATCCTCCAGCGCGGCTTGCGCGAGATCGAGGATCATCTGCCCGTCGGGCGCAATGGCGGAGGAGGGAACGCGTGTCATGGTTCCGATTTAAGGGCTCCGCGCGCGGCGGCAAGGGGCGAATGCGTCACCTTGCAGAAGGAAGCGGCATGGCGGGGCCGCGCCACGCAAAGGTGATGCGCCGGCGCCGGCCCAACTGGACATTTGCCGCCACTCGTGACAGGGAAAGATCGCTTTCAGGAGGTTCTCATGACCCAGCGCCCGACCGTGACCCGTTTCGCCCCTTCGCCCACCGGCTTCATCCATGTGGGCAATCTGCGCACCGCCTTGATGAACTACCTGATCGCCCGACAATCGGGCGGCACCTTCATCCTGCGGCTGGACGATACGGATCAGGAACGCTCGAAGGAAGAGTATTCCGAAGGCATCAAGACCGACCTGACCTGGCTCGGCCTGACTTGGGACCGCAACGAACGGCAATCCCTGCGCTTTGACCGCTACCGCGAAGCGGCCGAACAGCTGAAGGCCGCCGGCCGCTTCTACGAATGTTTCGAGACCCCGGTTGAACTGGACCTGAAACGCAAAAAGCAGCTCAACATGGGCAAGCCGCCGGTCTATGACCGCGCCTCCCTGCACCTGACCGAGGCCGAAAAGGCCGCCTACCGCGCCGAGGGGCGCGAGGGCTACTGGCGCTTCAAGCTCGATCTGGAACGGATCGAGTGGAACGACGGCATCCTGGGGCCGATCTCGATCGACGCGGCTTCGGTCTCGGACCCGGTGCTGATCCGCGCCGATGGCCAGATCCTTTATACCTTCGCCTCCTCGGTCGATGACATCGACATGGGGGTGACCAATATCGTGCGCGGCGCCGACCATGTGACCAATACCGCGACGCAGATCCAGATCATGAAGGCGATGGGCGGCACCCCGCCCGAGTTTGCACACCACTCGCTCCTGACCGGCGCGCAGGGCGAGGAACTGTCCAAACGTCTCGGCGTGCTGGCGCTGCGCGACCTGCGGGCGCGCGGCATCCAGGCGATGGCGCTGCTGAGCCTGATGGCGCGGCTCGGCTCCTCCAAGCCGGTCGAACTGGCCCACACGATGCAGGACCTGATCGACGGCTTCGACGTCGGCAGCTTCGGCGCGGCGCCCACCAAGTTCGACGCCGAGGATCTTCTGCCGCTGACCCGCCATTACAACCAGTCGCTGCCCTATGCGGCGGTGGCCGACCAGATCCGCGCCATCGGGGTTCCCGATGACCTGGCCGAGCATTTCTGGAAGGTCGCGCGCGAGAACATCACCCTTCTGTCCGATCTGGAAGGCTGGTGGCACCTGTTCCGCGACGGCGCCGAACCCCTGGTCGATGTCGAGGATGCGACCTTCGTCGCCGATGCCGTGGCCATGCTGCCGCCGCGGCCCTGGACGCAAAGCACCTGGCACGACTGGACCGAGACGGTGAAGGCCGCCACGGGCCGCAAGGGCAAGGGCCTCTACCGCCCCTTGCGCCGCGCCCTGACCGGCCGCGACACCGGCCCCGAAATGGCCGATGTCATGCCGCTGTTGCAAGTGATCAAAGCCGGGAACTGATCCTGCGCTCCCCCAGGGCCCGTAAGCCGGGCCCTGATTTTTCGCAGAAAAATCGTGACCTGGCCCCCGATTTTTCTGCGAAAAATCGCCCAGGGGAAACCCGATTTTTCGACGAAAAATCGTATCCTGCCCGCGATTCGGAAAGACCAGTTAACGCCTTCCAACCTCCCCGCGCGTAGAGACGCAAGGAAGACAGAAAGAAGACGGGTTCAAGACCCTTGAACCCGCCTCCCCTCGCTCGATTAACGCCGCGTTCCCAAGCCCTTGCCCTATTCGGCCGCCTCGGCGTAGCTTTCCAGCGGCGGGCAGGTGCATTGCAGGTTCCGGTCGCCCCAGACGTTGTCGACGCGTCCGACCGGAGGCCAGTATTTGTCGACCCGGAAGGCGCCCGGCGGGAAGCAGCCCTGCTCGCGCGGATATTTCCGCGTCCAGTCCGCTACCAGGTCCTCCACCGTATGCGGCGCATGGCGCAGGGGGGAATCCTCCGCCGAAATATCGCCGCGCTCGACATCGGAAATCTCGGCCCGGATCGCCAGCAAGGCATTGATAAACCGGTCTATTTCCGCCTTTGTCTCGGATTCCGTGGGCTCTACCATCAGCGTGCCCGACACCGGCCAACTCATCGTCGGCGCATGAAAGCCGTTGTCGATCAGCCGCTTGGCAATGTCATCCACCGTCACCCCGGCTTCCGCAAAGGGCCGCGTGTCGAGAATGCATTCATGCGCCACCCGCCCCTTGTTACCCATGAACAGGACCGGAAAGGCCCCTTTCAGCCGGGCTGCGATGTAATTGGCGTTCAGGATCGCGACCCGCGTCGCCTGGGTGATGCCCTCTCCACCCATCATCAGGCAATAGGCCCATGAAATCAGCAAGATAGAGGCAGACCCATAAGGCGCTGCACTCACCGGGCCCTCGGTGCCGCCGGTGTGCAGATGGCCCGGCAGATAGGGTGCCAGATGCGCTTTCACCCCGATCGGCCCCATGCCCGGCCCGCCACCGCCATGCGGGATGGCGAAGGTCTTGTGCAGGTTCAAGTGGCTGACATCGCTGCCAATTTCGCCGGGCCGCACCAGACCCACCATCGCATTCATATTGGCCCCGTCCAGATAGACCTGGCCGCCGAATTCATGGGTGATGGCGCAGATGTCGCGGATCGTTTCCTCAAAGACGCCATGGGTGGAGGGATAGGTGACCATGCAGGCCGCGAGCTTGTCGCCCGCAGCCTCGGCCTTGGCGCGGAAATCCTCCAGATCCACATCGCCATTGGGCGAGGATTTGACCACCACCACCTGCATCCCCGCCATCTGCGCGCTCGCCGGGTTGGTGCCATGGGCGGAAACCGGGATCAGGCAAACCTTCCGGTGATGATCGCCCCGCGCCCGGTGATAGGCGAGGATGGTCATGAGGCCGGCATATTCTCCCTGCGCGCCCGAGTTGGGCTGCATCGAAAAGGCATCGTAACCTGTTATGTCACATAGCTTTTCGGTAAGATCCGAGATCGCCTCGGCATAACCCGCCGCCTGATCCAGCGGCACGAAAGGGTGGATATTGGCGAACTCGGGCCAGGTGATGGCGGCCATTTCGGCTGCAGCATTCAGCTTCATCGTGCAGGACCCGAGCGGGATCATCGCCCGGTCCAGCGCCAGGTCGCGGTCCGACAGGCGGCGCATGTAGCGCATCATCTCGGATTCCGCCCGATTCATGTGGAAAATCGGATGGTTGAGGTAGGTGGAGCTGCGCAGAAGCTCCTCCGGAAAGGACAGTTCCGCGCGGTGCGGCGGCACGCCTTCGATGCCGAAGGTGCGCAGGATGCGGATCAGGACCTGCTCGTCCGTCGTCTCATCCAGCGAGATCCCGACCCGGTCGGCCCCGATCTTGCGGAAGTTCAGCCCCTCGGCCCGGGCGGCAGCCAGGATCCCGGCTTGCCCCACGCCCACCTCGACGGTGATCGTGTCGAAAAACGCCTTGGGCGTCACCTTCGCCCCTGCCGCCATCAAGGCGCGGGCCAGCCGGTTGGCACGAAAATGCACCCGCTCGCCAATGGCGCGCAGGCCCTTCGGCCCATGAAAAACCGCGTACATTGAAGCCATTACCGCCAGAAGCGCCTGCGCCGTGCAGACGTTGGAGGTGGCCTTCTCGCGCCGGATATGCTGCTCGCGCGTCTGCAGCGCCAGCCGGTAGGCCTTGTTCCCGCGCGAGTCGATCGAGACCCCGACGATCCGCCCCGGCATCTGCCGTTTCAGGGCATCGGCGCAGGCAAAGAAGGCGGCATGCGGGCCGCCGTAGCCCATCGGCACGCCAAAACGCTGGCTGGAGCCGACCGCGATATCCGCCCCCATGGCCCCCGGTTCCTTGAGCAGGGTCAGCGCCAGAAGGTCGGTCGCCACCACGGCAATCGCCCCCTTGGCATGTAGGGCGGCAATCTCGGGGGTGAAGTCGCGTACCTCGCCAAAGGTGCCGGGATATTGGAAAATTCCGCCAAAGACCCGTGCCGCGTCCATGGCTTCGGGAGCACCCACGATGACCTCGATCCCCAGGGGCAGGGCGCGGGTCCGGATCACGCCGATGGTCTGGGGATGGCAGTTTTCATCGACAAAGAAAGCGCGGGCTTTGGAATTGGCGCAACGCTCGGCCATGGTCATGGCTTCGGCGGCGGCGGTGGCCTCGTCCAAGAGGCTCGCATTGGCGATGTCGAGGCCGGTGAGGTCGCAAACCATGGTCTGGTAGTTCAGCAAAGCCTCGAGCCGGCCTTGGGCGATTTCGGGCTGGTAGGGGGTGTAAGCCGTGTACCAGGCCGGATTTTCCAGGATGTTGCGCTGGATCGCCGGCGGGGTGACGGTGCCGTAATAGCCCTGGCCGATCAGCGAGGTCATCACCTTGTTGCGCGATGCCACCGCCCGCATCCGCGCCAGGAGGTCCTGCTCGGAGAGCGGCGCCCAGCCGAGGGACGTGCGCTGGCGGATCGAGGGGGGGATGGTCTCGTCGATCAGCGTCTCGAGCGTGGGGGTGCCCACGGCTTCCAGCATCTCCGCCATCTCGGCGGGGGAGGGGCCGATGTGGCGGCGGTTGGCGAAGTCGTAGGGATTGTAGTCGATGGGCGTGAAGGTCATGCCAGACTCCTGGATGCAAAGCGCCGAGCGCCCCGAATTTTCTGCGAAAATTCAAGGACGTGACGGGCGGCGGTGAATTTTCGCAGAAAATTCGGGTTTGGGTCAGCCGATCAGGTCGTTGTATTCGTCCTCGTCCATGAAATCGTCGAGGACGCTGAGGTCATCAATCTTCATCTTGAAGAACCAGGCCGCACCGGTCGGGTCCTCGTTCACCAGGGCCGGGGCATCGACCAGCTTTTCGTTCACCGCGACGATCTCGCCGTCCAGCGGGGCCAGGATGTCCGAGGCGGCTTTCACGCTCTCGATCACGCAGACCTCGTCGCCTTCGGCCACCACGGTCTCGATCTCGGGCAGTTCAACGAAGACCACGTCGCCGAGCTGGGCGGCGGCATGTTCGGTGATGCCGACGACGACCAGATCGCCTTCAACACGCAGCCATTCGTGTTCCTTGGTGTATTTCATCTTCAGTCCTCAGCGTTTGTAGGAAGTAGGGTGGAAGGGCATGGCGCATATGGTGACAGGCAGACGCTTGCCGCGCAATTCCGCTTCAAGGCGGGTGCCCTCTTTGGCATGGGCGATCGCCACATAGCCCATGGCCACGGGCGCTGCGACTGAGGGGCCGAAGCCACCCGAGGTGACCTTGCCGACCAGGGTGGAGCCGGCATAGAGTTCGGTCCCCTCGCGCATCGGGGCGCGTCCCTCCGGCCGCAGGCCGATGCGCAGGCGGTCGGGGCCGACGGCGAGTTCGTGCAGGATCTGCGAGGCGCCGGGAAAGCCGCCGGGGCGGCTGCCGCTGGCACGCCGCGCCTTCGATATGGCCCAGGTCAAATTGCCCATGACCGGCGTGGTCGTGCGGTCAAGGTCATGGCCGTAAAGGCAAAGCCCGGCTTCGAGCCGCAGGCTGTCGCGCGCGCCAAGGCCGATGGGCTGAACCTCGGGCTGGTCCAGCAGGGCCTCGGCCAGGGCCTGGGCCTGCGCCTCAGGCACCGAGATTTCATAGCCATCCTCGCCGGTATAGCCCGAGCGCGAGACCCAAAGCTCGACCCCGTTCCAGTCAAGAAACGCCATGTCCATGAAGCGCATCGCTGCGGCGCCCGGCACGAGGCGGGCGAAGGCGGTCTCGGCCAAGGGGCCTTGCAGCGCCAGAAGGGCGCGGTCGGTGATGGGCTTGACCTCGGCCACGGCGGCGAGGTTGGCTTTCATATGGGCGATGTCGGCCACCTTGCAGGAGGCGTTGACCACGACGAAGAGGTGATCGCCACGGTTGGCGAACATCAGATCATCGAGGATCCCCCCCGCCGCATCGGTGAACATGCCGTAACGCTGACGGCCGATGGGCAGATCCAGCACATCGACCGGAATCAGCGCCTCCAGCCCAAGCGCCAGATCGGCCAGGCTTTTCTTCGGCTTCAGGATGACCTGGCCCATGTGGCTGACATCAAAGAGGCCGGCGGCGGCGCGGGTGTGCAGGTGTTCCTTCATCACCCCGGCCGGGTATTGCACCGGCATCTCGTAGCCGGCAAAGGGCACCATCCGCGCGCCCAGGGCCACATGCAGGTCATGCAGACACAGGCGCTGCAAAGGCGCGTGCAGAGTTTCGTCGGACAAGCCGAACCCCCAATTCTTCCGCCGGAAAATCGCATGCCGGCACCGTTCGAGGCAGGCTGATCCCTGCCCCCCGATGCCCCCTCTGTCCTTGCCAGCGGTCCCTTTGGGGGCCAAGGCGCCTGAGATCGTTATCCCTTCGGCGGGTGCGAACACCACTCTCCAGAGTTCCGTGGTCAGGACGGTTCTTTTGCCTGAGAGTTTACCGGGGCGGTTGCTCCTTCGGCACCAGCGCGGGGCTGGATTCTCCCGAACCTGACTGTCGGAAAATAGGCGTGAAGCGTCGGATTTGGCAAGAGGGAAAGTGGCGGCCCCGAAACCTTGCCCCGCGAGTGCTTGATCCACCGCGGCAATGCTGCGCAAGATTTGGGCGGGTCCGCTTGACAGGCGGGGGCGGGGGTGGCTACCGCTTGAGCGATGCGCAACCCATCTTCCGTCCGGGCCGGATTGCAGGCCGCTTTTCCCCTGGTGCTGGGCTATTTCCCCATCGCCTTTTCCTTTGGCGTCGCCGCGACCCGGCAGGGCCTGTCGGGGCTGGAGGCGTTCAGCCTGTCGCTGATCGTCTTTGCCGGGGGCTCGCAGTTCCTGGCCATTGCTCTGGTCACCAGCGGCGCGCCGGTGCTGGCGGCGGGCCTCACACTGGCCGCGATGAACCTGCGGCATCTGCTCTACGGCCCGACGCTCCTGCAAAAGGCCGGGGCTGCGGCGCGGCGGCGCTGGTCCTGGGCCTGGGCCTTTACCCTGACGGATGAGGTCTTTGGCGCGGCCCTCGGCGCCCTGGCCAAGGGTCTGCGGTTTTCCGAGCCCTTCATGCTGACCTTGGGTCTTTGCGCCTATGCCTCCTGGCTCGCCGGGACGGCCCTGGGCGCCTGGGCCGGCGGCGGCGCGTTGGAGCAATGGCCTGCGGTCGGCGCCGGGCTGGATTTCATGCTGCCGGGGCTGTTTCTGGCGCTGCTTCTGTCCATCCTGAACGGGGCGCAGGTGCCGGTGATCGTGGTGGCCGGGCTGGCCACCATGGCGGGCACCTGGGCCTTTTCCGGCACGATCGGGCTTTTCGCCGGCATGATCGCCGGGGCGCTGGCCGGCATCGCCCTGCCGCTGCGGAGGGTCCGCCATGCGGCTTGAGGTTCTGGAACTGGCGCTGATCGCCGGGGTGCTGACCTATCTGTGGCGGTTTCTGCCCCTCAGGGCCAACCTCAGCAGCACGGCGCCGGGCGGGCTGATGGCGCGCTTTCTGGCGGCGACCGGGCCCGCGGCGATTGCGACGCTGTTTGTCGCCGAGATGCTGCCCCTGATCCATGCCACGGTGGCGGTGCAGGGGCGGTCGGCGGTGGGCGTGCTGGCGGTGCTTCTGGCCTATCTCTGGCGCCGCTCGGTCGTCTCTGCCACGCTGGCCGGCGCCCTGGCCTGCGGGCTTGCCGCCGCCCTGGGCGCGGGCTGACGCGGATGGCGCAAGGCAGCCCACGCCGCCGCTGGTCTGACCTGTCACTCGCCGGGCAGTTCGCGCTGGCGGGCGGGCTGGTGATGGTGCTGGCCGCACTTGCAGTGGGCTTCTGGGTCTCGGGCCGGATCAAGACGGATGTGGTGCGCAACACCGCGAACGCGACCGCGCTCTACATGGAGAGTTTTTTCGCCCCGCTCATTCAAGAGCTTGCCACGTCCGACCATCTGACCTCCGAAGATGCGGCGGCGATTTCGCGGCTTCTGCATGACACGCCCTTGGGCAGCCGGGTCGTCAGCTTCAAGATCTGGGTCAAGGGCGCCAAGGTCGTGGCCGCCTCCGACCCCGATATCATCGGCAAGACCTTTCCCGGCAGCGAAGACATCAAGCAGGCCTGGGCCGGGCAGGTCGTAGGCTCCTTCGACAAGCTGGACGAGGACGAGAACATCGCCGAACAGGCGCTGAACATGCCGCTGTTGCAGATCTACGCCCCGATCCGGGCCCGCCAGTCCGGCGAGATCATCGCCATTGCCGAGTTCTACGAGGTCGCCACCCAGCTGCAATCCGATCTCACCATGGCGCGGATGACCAGTTGGCTCGCGATCTGTCTGGTGATGGCCGCGATCTTCGCCAGCCTCTTTGCTATCGTCCTGCGCGGCAACCGGATCATCGACCGTCAGATCGTCGACCTGAGCGAGATGGCCGCCCGCAATGTGACGCTCCGGCTCAGGGTGCAGGGCGCGGCGGCGCGCTTTTCGCAGTTGAACGATCAGGCGCTGCGCCGGATCGGAGCCGATCTGCACGACGGCCCGGCCCAACTGATCGGCTTTGCCGCCCTGCGCCTGGACGCCCTGCGCCGCGAGGCCACCAGCCCCAAGGCCCAGGCCGAGATCGACGGCATCGAAAAGGCGGTGCGCGAGGCGATCACCGAGATTCGCACCATCTCGCGCGGGGTGTCGCTGCCCGATATCGAACGGCGCGATCTGACCGAGGTCATCCAGGGCCTGGTCGATGCCCATGCCGCCCGCACCCACAGCGAGGTCGCCCTGACAACGGCGCTCGCGACGCGGGATCTGCCGATCGCGGTGAAGATCTGCATCGGCCGCGTCGTGCAGGAGGGGCTGACCAATGCCTGGCGCCATGGCGCGGGGCAGGGGCAGGCGGTGACCCTCTCCGAGGTGGCAGGGGTGCTCCGCGTCTCGGTGCGCGATGGCGGGCCCGGGCTGGCGCTGGAGGGGACAGAGGACGATCTGGCCGAAGGGCGCTATGGTCTGGGGCTGGCGGGGCTGGCGGGAAGGGTCGAAAGCCTGGGCGGGCATTTGACCCTCGGCCGCAGGTCGGATGGGCTGCCCGGCGCGGAATTGCGGATGGAACTGGATTTGAGGGGCGTGGAATGACTGACGAGATTCGTATCGTGCTGGCGGACGACCATCCGATCTACCGCGACGGTCTGGTGCGCAGTCTGGCCGATGCCGGCGGGATCGCCGTGGTGGGCCTGGCCAAGGATGGCGAGGAGGCCGCCGAGGTCGTGGCGCGCGAAAGGCCCGATGTGGTGCTTCTGGACATCTCGATGCCCAAGGGCGGTGGCCTCGCCGCCCTGAGCCGTATCTTGCAGATGGAAAACCCGCCGCGTGTGGCCATGCTGACCGCCTCGGAGAGCGACGAGGACCTGATGCAGGCGATCAAGCTGGGCGCCCTGGGCTATATCCTCAAGGGCGTCGGCGGCGAGGAACTGGCGGACCTCGTGCGCGAACTGGCGGCAGGACGCTCCTATGTCTCGCCGGGGCTGGCTGGGCGGCTTCTGGTGGCGCTACGCCGCCCGCCGGCCCCGGCTGCCGCGCCCAACCCGCTGGAGGAGCTGACCAAGCGCGAGGAGGATATCCTGAAGCTGGTGGCCCAGGGCAAATCCAACCGCGAGGTCGGCGAGGTGCTGGATCTGCAGGAAAAGACCGTCAAACATTACATGACCTCGATCCTGCAAAAGCTGCAGGTCCGAAACCGCGTCGAAGCCGCGATGCTGGCGCGGGCCCATCTGAAAGGCTGACCTCCTTCGGGGCGAAAGGCGGCCCGGCAAAAGTCCGAAGCAGGGGCGGACCTAGGTCCTAAGGGAGCCCGCAGATCGCCCGCCCTCGGTCGGTGCCCGCGGGGGGAGCGAATCGCTAGAGTGATCTGACCGGAGCAGACGCCCAAGCGCTCCCCAACCCCAGATCGGAGACTTCGACATGAAATCCCTCATCCTTGTGACCAGCTTCGCCGCCCTGACCCTCTCCACCCTGGCCCCGCTGCATGCCGCGACCTTGGCACCGGTGCTGACCCTCGACAGCCACAGCGAAATCGACCGCCGTGGCCGCGGCACCGACTCCCGCCGCGACAAGACCGAACGCCCCGGCGTCGCCCATCCCTGAAGCCTTGCACCCCCTCTGCAAAGGCGGGCCCCCGGGCCCGCCTTTCGGCATTTTGAGGACGCGCACCCGCCTTGACAATTCCCCGCAGTTCGCTCAGAAATTCCCGCGCGGATGGGGCAATAGCTCAGTTGGGAGAGCGTATCGTTCGCAATGATAAGGTCAGGGGTTCGATCCCCCTTTGCTCCACCAACTACCCTTGAAAACATTGATTTTTTCTGTCGTCTACGGGTCTGGCCCCTAACCAGCCCCTAAATCTTTGCCGGTGCTATCTGTGACCTTGGTCATCGACCGGGGTGCGCCTCGGATGTTTTGAGGCAAGGCAGTACCGCGCTGGCTCCGTCTGCTCCGGCCCTGTCCCTTCGCGTCCTCGCCTTCAACATCCTGTGTTCGACATTGGCCGGGACGCGCAATGCTCCGAATTGGCGCGTCATGTCGTACCAAGGCCCTGGGCCGCGCTGGACGCAGACGAGGGGCCGAGACTGCCGGACGCAGGTCCGCGCCGGACGGCCCCCCCACCCTCCGGCCTACCCCGACCGGAGCGGCGCATATGTCTATCGCCCTCGCGCTCAAAGTGACGATTATTCCCAACTTTTGGGCAAGGCAGACAAAGTTGGGCGGCGGGGCGTCCATGCCGGGCTATTCCTGTTCCTCGTCGTGGCGTGGGGGCAGGCTTTCCCGCCGATAGGCGCGGACCAACTCTTGCATGGCCCAAGTCCCGTCCTTGCCTTCCGGCACCCAGAAATCGCAACCTCCGCCGCCCCGGACGTGGACGTAGTCCGTCACGATCCCGGCTGAGCCGTCCATCAGGCTCATCGGGGACCAATTGATGAGAATTGGCATAAAGTCGGGGGCCTCACCTCGCCCAACGAGAACACGCTCAGAAAATGACGTGGTGTCCTTTGACACCCATTCCCCGGCACGGACGCCGCCGACGCAGAGCCCATTGTAACTCATTCAGATGCCTTCGAACCAGCGGGACACAGCGATAGGTGGTTGTCTAGCCCGTCACTCATAGAGGTATTTCTGGAACCCGGCGAACGATTTCGCCACAATTTCGGCGCCGCCAAGTGCCTGCGCTCCATCTGCGAAGGTGCCGTATTGCAGTTTCAAGTAGTCCGGCAGGTGCGACCTGTCCAAGCCATCGGCGTCCGCATCGACGTACTGGCCCAAAACATAGTGCAGGAACGCAGCCAGCTTGGAGTTGTAGGATTTGTTGATCGCCGTTTCGCCCTTTTCCGCCCGTTCGGCGCGAGTCTTGGGTTCGGTGGCATAGGCTATGTGAGCCAACACATCGAACAGGTCGCTTTTCTCGGCCAAGATGGCCGAGCGCATTTGTTTCAACACGGTCAAGTCGTAGCCGCGTTCTGCCAGCTTTTCCAACAGGGCCTTGCGGGTGTCCGGGTCGCCCCACAGGACCCGCAACTCGTCCTCATCCTTGAACAGGTCCGGCAACTCGCCGAACATGCGTTCAATGAACTCCCTGGCGCTCATGGGCTTGCCGTCCGGCCCCCAGAAGGTTGTGGCAGCGATGACGGCAATTGACCTGCCTTTGACCAGTTCGATCTGGATCATTTCGGGGCGCGGGGCAGGTTCCCCGCCGGCTGGAGGTTCACCGCCCGGTGGCGGCTCATCGCCGGGTTCTGGCCCATCGCCCTTAGGCTGGCGCGGTACTCTGGGGTCAGGGGGATCGACGATGATTGCGGCGGGGTCGCCGTCCCATTCGGGGTCGTCGAACTTCAGATGCGCTTTCACGAAGTCATAGACAGTGAAGTAATCCTTGCCCTCGAAAGTCCGCGTCCCTCGCCCGATGATCTGCTTGAACTCGATCATCGAGTTGATCGGGCGCATCAACACAATGTTGCGGACGTTCTTGGCGTCCACCCCGGTTGAAAGCTTTTGCGACGTGGTCAGGATCGTCGGGATCGTCCTGCTGTTTTGCTGGAACATTTCCAGATGCCGTTCGCCCTCTGCCCCGTCGTTGGCTGTGACACGGACGCAATAAAACGGGTCGGGGTGTTTGACCTCCTGATTGATCAGGTCGCGGATCAGGGCGGCATGGGCTTGGGTTGCGCAAAAGACCAGCGTCTTTTCAGAGTGGTTGATTTCGGACAGGAAGGTGCGGACGCGGTGCAATTCGCGTTCTCTGATCTGGATGACCCGGTTGAAGTCCTTTTCTTCGTAGGTCGTCTCGTCGTCCGGCGCGCCTGCCAGCACGTTGTCGGCCCCGTCGAACTGATAGCTGTCGATGGTCGAGGAATATTGCCGCACCCGGAACGGGGTCAGATAGCCGTCCTCAATGCCCTCGCGCAGGGAGTAGGTGTACACCGGCTCGCCGAAATAGGCGTAGGTGTCGGTATTGTCGGTGCGTTTTGGGGTGGCGGTCAGTCCAAGCTGATAGGCGGGCTCGAAGTAATTCAGGATCGCCCGCCATGAGCCTTCTGCATTGGCTCCGCCCCGGTGGCATTCGTCGATGATGACGAAGTCGAAGAAGTCGGGCGGGTATTGCCGGAACGCTTCGGACCCCTCGCCCCCGGTGGAGAGGGTCTGGAAGATGGTGAAGAAGATGCTGGCGTTTTTCGGCACTTCGCCGCGTTTGGCGATGGCTTCGGGGTCCACGCGGGTTCTGGCCCCGTCCTCGAACGCGCCGAATGAGTTGTAGGCTTGGCTGGCGAGGATGTTGCGGTCAGCGAGGAACAGGATGCGGGGGCGGCGGGTCGGCTCGCCGCCGAGGTTCCACTTGGCCTCGAACAGCTTCCAGCACAGTTGGAACGCGATGCCAGTCTTGCCGGTGCCGGTGGCGAGGGTCAACAGGATGCGGCGCTGGCGCGAGGCTATGGCCTCCAGTGTCGCGTTGATGGCATTGTGCTGATAGTAACGGGGTTGCCACTTGCCGCCGCCCGCCTCGAAGGGCACGACACCGAAGCGGTCGCGCCAGGCATTCGGCACCTTGTAGGCGCGGTGCCAGAGGTCTTGCGGGGAGGGAGGGCCAGAAACCTCGGCCTCACCTCCGGCCATGTTGATTTCGTACCAAGTCAGGCCGTTGGTGGCATAGGCGAAGGGGGCGTTCAGCCGCGCGGCGTATTCCTTGGCCTGCATCACCCCTTCTGCGGTCGCAAGCCCCGCCCGCTTGGCCTCGATCACGGCGAGCTTCTGGTCGCGGTAGTGGAGGACATAATCTGCGGACATCGGGTTGGCGCGCTTGCCGCCCGGCACGATCCGGCCCGGAGCAATTTGCTCGCGCCGCACATGAGCGTCCGGAGGCAACCAGCCCATCTGCACCAAGACCGGATCAATACGGTTCGCGCGGGTGTCAGCCTCGGTTTCGTCGTGGATCGACATTAGGCATCCTGAGATGGTGCGGTAGGGGACAAGAGTTGTTCGATCTGTTCCTGCAAATCAAAGACACCACGGACCATCCGGCAAATTGCCTCCGCTTCGTCGATGGTTGCAGCATAGTGATTGCCATGCGCGAGTTTATTCCGCAGTTTCTCTGCTCTGCCTGTGAGGGCCATTATCTGCCTATTTGACCATTTCAAACGCTGTGTTTTCCGGACAAGCGTTGCCTTGTCACAGAATTGCGTCAACACAAGGTCGCCGGTGTAGGTGTCTTGCTCCCGCGCTTTAGTAATTTCGTCTGCGAGATAGGCACGGCGTTCTGGGTTCAGGTTGGTCTGCCAATCGCCATTTGGCCAGACGAGTTCGATCAGCGCGGCCATCGCCATTTCAAACCCGGTGATCAGCGTGAATAGAGCGGCCCTGACAGGCAAGTGCTGAATATCCGATAGACTGACCATCCCAGCAATGCCGTGCTCCCGCACCACAAACCGCGTGGGATGGCTGTCGGCGGTTCGGATGAAATCGAAGATGCTGGCATCTGCACCGATCAGAATGTCTTCGCTAATGGGGGTGAAGTTGTTGCCCACGGGTTCTGGCGGGGCCGGTTCTTTGAACCAGCGCGAGGCATCGTATAAACCGATGATCCGATCATCGCCCCCGACGACGGGCAGTGCGCTGTAGTCGTTTACGTTCCGGCGGCGCAGTTCGTCCTGCCGATCAGAGCGGCTGCATTTCATTAGGCTGCCGCGAGGGACCATGATCAAGGATACGGTCAAGCCACCTTGCACCTGCCGAAGGCGACCTGTTGTCAGGTCATGTGACGGGACGGGGTTCATGTCAGTTCCCCCACAAAAGCCTTTTGCAGGATGGATTGGCGGAGGTCATCAAGATCAGCGAGTTTGGCGCGGTAGTGGGATTGTAGTTCTTCCGACTGTTGCCAAATTACTTGGAGTTCTGCCGCAATCTCTTGCTGGCGTATTTTTTGGGGCAAGACCAGTGGCCAGTCTGAAACAGTCGCCTTAGTGATCGACGGAAGGGCGGCCTTGTTCGAGAATTCATAGATATCGAACCCTTGTAGCCACCATGAAAGATATGCAGCGTCAATTTTCTCGGGTATCGGCCAAAGCCCCATGACATTGTTGTCAACGCAGCTTGGAACTATGATCTTGCGCTTTTTGTTCGTTGCGATGGCACCGCCAACCTTTGGGAAAACGATGCTGTCAGGTTTGAACACTTTGGCTCCAAGGACCTTTCTAACTTCGTCGGAAACATAATTGTTGGCGGTCTGTAGGGCAATTTCGTTGCCCGCCTTGTTCATATCTCCGACTTTGAAGAATGGGAAATCACCGGACGCAAGGCCCTGATATCTGTCAGGAAAGCCCGCACCAGAGTGTATTTCGCATACCTCCCCCAAGCTGGTCAGAATTGTCGCTGGGTCTTCTGCTTCGTGATCCAGAAGACTTCGGATCGTTGTGCCGAACAACTCCCGCGCGTTTTGGAGGTTGGTTTCGGTGTGGGCGCGGGCGCGGGTGAGGCCCTCAAACGCCGCATCCAGAACCGTAACAATCCGCTTTTGTTCGGTTAGGGGCGGAAGGGGGATGGGGAAGGCTTGCAACTGAGCTTTGGTCAACGCCTGACGGGTCGCACCGCCCTCGTCGCCAATGCCCAAAAGCTTGTCCTTCATTTCCTTTGAAACCAATAGGTACGCAAGGAACTCGGTCGAGAGGGTCTGAGGTTTGGGACGCAAGATCGACACGTGCTGGTTCACTCGCGCAGGGAGCATGTCGACAGGGGCGATGCAGCACCGCGCCACGGATGCGCCGGTGATGTTCAAAAGAACGTCGCCAGCAATGACTTCGACATTGGAAAGGGCTTCGGCCTGCTCATCGTCGATCCGGGCCAATTCCTTTAGGCGGAACTCAAGGTCATGGACGTTCAGACTGCGGATGAGGGGAATCCCAGCTTCCTTGTAGGACTCGTATCCGCCCCGTGGAGTCGCGCCACTTCCGATCTTGGTGCAAACCTCTCCCAGCGCCTTGACCTCCCACCCAGTCTTCACAGCATCCCCCGGATGGTTTCCAGAATCCCGGCGGTCTCGGCGTCACGCTCCAGCATGTCGTCAATGATCTGGGCGGGGTCGCGCAGCGGTGCTTGCTCGGGGGCAGACGGGTTCTTCACCGACAGGTCATAGCTGGCGGGGTCTAGGGTCAGCGCATCGACCAGCCAAGACTTCTCGCCCACCGCGCGGGTCTTTTGCAGGGTGACGAACTCGGCCAGGTCGGCATCGTTCAGCGGGTTGGTCTTGCCCATGTTGCGACCGGGGGTCAGTTGGTAATACCAGACCTGCCGCGAGCGCCGCCCCTTTTCAAAGAATAAAACCACGGTTTTGACGCCCGCACCAAGAAAGGTGCCACCGGGGCAATCGAGGACGGTGTGCAGGTGGCAATCGTCCAGAAGTTGCTTGCGCAGGGCAACCGAGGCGTTGTCGGTGTTGCTCAGGAAGGTGTTCTTGATCACGATGGCCGCGCGTCCGCCCGCCTTCAGGCTTTCGATGAAGTGTTGCAGGAACATGTAGGCGCTTTCCGAGGACTTGATCGGAAAGTTCTGCTGCAGCTGCTTGTTCTTGTTGGTGCCGAAGGGTGGGTTGGCGAGGATGACGTTGTAGCGGTCCTTATCCTCGATATCGGCGATCCGTTCGCTCAGCGTGTCGGTGCGCAGGAAGTTTGGCGCGGGGATGCCATGCAGGATCATGTTCATCAGGCCGATGACATAGGCGAGCGGGGCCTGTTCCTTGCCGTAGAAGGTGTGGCGTTCCAGCAATCGCAATTCGGCGGGGGTTTTGACTTTGGGGCGGAGGTATTCAAACGCCTCGCACAAAAAGCCTGCCGAGCCTGCCGCGCCGTCATAGATGGTTTCGCCCTGACGCGGGTCCGTGACAGCGATCATGGCGCGGATCAGCGGGCGGGGGGTGTAATACTGCCCGCCGTTGCGCCCGGCGTTACCCATGTTCTTGATGCGGGTCTCATAAAGGTCTGATAGTTCGTGCTTCTGTTCCTGGCTGCCGAAGGTCAGTTGGTCGATCAGGCCAAGAGCGTCTCGCAGCATGTAGCCGTTCTGGAACTTGTTGCGGACCTCGGTGAATATCTCGCCGATCTTGTATTCGACGGTGTCCGGGCCGGTGGCGTTGGCGCGGAAGCTGCGCAGGTAGGGCATCAGGGCGTTGTTGACGAACTCGACCAAGTCCGAGCCGACGCGGGCCTTGTCCTGATCGGGTTTGCCTGAGGTTGTCTTGGGCGCGGCCCATTCCGACCAGCGGAAGCGTTCCTCAAACAGAAAGCTGTAAGGCTTGCCAGTCAGTTGTGCCTCAACCGCGCGTTCTGTTTCCTGATCGTCCAGGTATTTCAGGAACAGCATCCAAGAGGACTGTTCGACGTAGTCCAACTCGGTGTTGCAGCCGGGTTCCTGAAACATGATGTCGTCAAGGTTCTTGAAGGTCTGTTCGAACATGCCCGTCCCGTTTTTGATTTTCGGCACCGTCGCCCGTATCTGACCGGTGGACAAGTGCCGAGCCACCGCAGGTTGAAAATAGTTGGCGTCCATTTCGGCGGATTGTTATAATATAACCCATGTCAGCTGGACTTGGGGTCAATGACTATATCCACGCAGACGTCTGGGTTGGAGTTCAATTCCTGTCTCGGGCGCTTTCGGGAAGCGGCAGAGTTACATGGGCGGGGCGGGTCCATGTCGCCGCAGTGCGGTGCGCGGACTAAGTCCGGTCGGGCCTGCACGCAAATTCCGATCACTGACAGCCGCACCGGGCGCTGCCTGCGGCACGCGGGGCCGAAGGCGGCAGCGGCGCACCGGGAGCGGCAGTTGGCGGGGTTGCGGTCCGGGCGGGTGACGCCAGAGGTATTCGCCCGTGCGGAGGCCCGAAGGGCGCGGAACAGGCTCTTGGACGCATGGAAGCGCAATCCGTCCGTGCCGGGGGCGACCATCGACCTTGGGGCCGACGAGGGCGGCTTTCAGGACTCGCTAGCGGCGCTGGGCGTCCAGCCCTGCACGGACCTGCCTGCGGTCATGGACTGGCTGCGCTGGCGCTATCGGCGCTGCATGATTGACCGGGCGGACGCCGGGGCGTGGGCGGGGGCGGTCCAAGATGGGCTGCGGAAGCGGGTGGCCGCAGCGGGGCTGGCGCTGCAATGGGTCAGGCTTGGCAACCACGATAAACGTACCAAGGCTGGGCGCGCCATCATGGCGGCGCTCAAGGCCGGAGGCGAGGCCCATGCGGCTGCCGTGGCGCTGCGCATGGCCGTGGAGGCTATCACCTCGCGTGCCGGACGCGGACCGGGCCTGACGCCGCTGGCCGCTCGTCCGTGGCGGGACGGGACGGCCAGCCCTAGCCTCAAGCGCAGGCGGGCTGACCAGCCCAAGGTCGCCAAGCCCGCCGTCCAAGCCCGGCACGGGGGGCCGAAGCGCCCACGGCAGGGGGCGGCGGACGCTATCGGGTTGGACGCGCTGATTGCGCTGCTACACAGGTCCGGGCCGGAGGTCCGGCGCATGTTCGCGGCCTGCGAGGGGGCTGACGATCAGGTGCAGTTCCTGACCGCCCTGCGGGACTACCTGCAAGACCCGGACGACGCCCCGGCACGAGATCGCTGGCTGGGATGGGCGCAGCACTTGCGTCAGACTTGAGGGGATTTACGCCTTCCTGCGTGTGCTTGCCGCTCCGGCGGCGCGAAGGGCATGTTGCCGAGCTGATAGGACGATAGGCACTTTGAATAACTCCACCTACACGCCCACAGTACACCCGGCTAAGCCCTGTACGTTCTATATAATCTATACTCACAGTTTCGGAGAGAAATAGCCTATCACCTATCATGTTGTAATAATATTAGCAAAATCAGATTGTTACGGGATTCGCCCCGCCATCGGCCCTACGAAATTGCTAGCAGATGGGCGCGGAGTTCCGCGCCCATCCAGTTTGGCGTTGTTCCCGCGCCGCTATTCGGAGTTTTGAAGCCCCAAAAGGGCTTGTTCTGCTAGGTCGGCGCCCGCCTGCACTTCGCGTGCGTGCCTTGCCAAGAGGTCGGCTTCTTTCATGTCATTGAACCCTGGTGCCGCTGCCAACTTCGGCGAAACCCACAGGCTTGCCCGGTGCTGTCCGTGGCGGACTTGACCTATGTTGGCCCATTCCAAAGCCAGCAGCCCGTCCCGGACGCCCCTCGAAGTGATCGCGCTCTTGGGGGTGCAAGACGGCGAAGCCTGCGCGGAGATTTGCAACTCCGCAATGGTGACAAGCTGCCGCACCGCGAATGCCTCCCCAGGCTGGAAACTCTGGTGGACCCACTGGGCCACCCCTGTCAGGTTCTCGGCCAGCATTTGCCCACGGTAGATCCCGGAACCGGGCGCAGGGGTATAGACGTCAAACCCTTTCAGATCGACCTCATGCAGCAGGTAGTGAAGCAGGCCACACATGGAGGCGTCAGTTTTGGCCCCCTCAATCACCCGGTCATAGAACGCTTTATCCGCCTTCACGGCGGGCGTGACGTAGATCTGCCAACGGCGGTCGTCCGGTTCCAACCCTTTCAGCCCGTCCATGTGGTTAGACATGGACAGCATCGAATAGCGCGCTCTTACTGGATAGGGCGCACGATACTTCTCGTTGATCGTGGCCCGATCCTCTTTGTTGGCGAGCCAACCCTTGATCTGGTTGTACATCGACCCGTCGCTCGACAGCTTCAACTCGGGCAGGATCACCAAGTCCGACAGCATCCAGCCCGTGAATTGGCCCTTCAACTGCCCCATTGATACGTCTTGGACGTTGTGCGGGCCCATCAACTTGCGGATCGGGATGAGCATGGCGTCCTTGCCCACGCCCTGACCCCCGACCAGTAGGGGGATCGTCATGCGGCGCTGATCTGGGAACTGAAAGCCCCACGCCAACCACTTTATGAACCACTCCCGGTAAGCCGCGTCCGGGATCACATACGCGACCAATTCCAGCCACTCGACCGGCTTTCGGGCTTTGTCCTGTCCGTGCCAGACACTACCGACCCAAGTGTTCGCCATGACCGTTTCGCGTCCCGTGGCATCTTCTTCGCGGACGACCGCATCCTGCTTGCCGACGGCACGGGTCAGGTTTTCCGCCCAGATCAGATCGGGGTGATTGAGTACCTGATTGCGTGCCCGGTTCTGGCCGGTCGCGCCCACGGCGATTACCGCCAACACTGCGGGGTGTGCGTCGAAGTCCCTGTCCGGGATTACGGTCCGCGTCACGGTATCAAGGAACGCGTTTTGTCCCCTTACCCAAACGAACCTTGCTACAAGACCCGCCAAGTCCTGCGTGAAGGCCGCCTGTTGCGCCGCCTGACGCACGGCGCGAGCCCCGGCCAGCCTGTCCCCCTCGGCCTGCGCTGCGGCCACGCCAGAGGCCGACAGGAGGCCCGCCAGTCGCATTTCCTCGGCGGCCAGCCAGTCCTCGCCCCGGGCAGGCTCACCGGCCCCCGCGTTGGCATCTGCCGCATACTCGGCCAGCATCATCGCCCGGAAGTCCCGGGTTGAAAGCGACTGACAAGAGGCGTGGTTACAGTGCATCAGGCCGCCCCCAAGGAACGCGAAACCTGTTTCAGCCCGAACCGTGTGCTTGGCCCGGTTGGGGCACAGCGCCGTGACAACCCCCGGGCCGCCTTGCGCCAGGTCCATCCCGAGACGGACGCCCAAACCCATCAGCGCGTCCGGCGAGCCCAAGTCCGCGGACCGGACCAGAGCCCCGGACATAAGCTGCCCCCCGGTCAGGGTTGACCGTGCCCCCGAGCCCGTCGGCTCACCCCGAGCCCGCCACGGACCCGTCGCCCCCGGGACCAGAGTATCCCCGAGCGCCTCCAGCGAAACCCGACCCGGACGCCACGCCACGGCACGAACCCCCGGAGGCCGACCGCCGACCCAAGCCGCCTTGTACTTCTGTTTGGAGTTCCAGCCGCAGGGCAGGCGCACATACCGGCAGACGTCCATGACGGCATCCGTCAGGCCATCTTCGATCATCCAAGCCCGGATCAGCGCCAGATCGGCCCACCGCGCAGGGTCAGACCCCACACCGTCCAGAGCCCAGACAAACGTCCTGTTCCCCGGCGAGGTCTCAATCTCCAGCGTGGGCCGGGGACAGCCCCGGGCGAACCGCTGTTCCCACAGCGCGACGTCAACCTTGGTTCCAATGTCGTCGGCAATCAAAACCGACTGCGACACGGCCCCACCGGCAGAACGCCGCGTCTCGCCAGCCCCCATGGGCGCAATGGCCCAATAGAGGTCCGCATCCTTCGGCCCACCGCCAAACCACCGGGCCATGCCCGCCGCGCCCCGCGTCCCGCCCCAATTCTCGGGCAGCGCCGCCCCGGTCGCCAAGTCCACGCCCCGGAACCCGGCGTACCACGGCACACCCCCACCGGCCCCCGCAGCCGCGTCCGGCAGGCCCATCAAGACCCGCACCAGCCCGTCCACCTGGTCCCAGGTGTCTACCACCGGGAGCCCCACGACGTTGAGCGCAATATCTGAAAAATCCAAGGAAGCCGAAGCATTCAACATGGGGGCCCGGGCGTCAGTGACAGAGGGCGATTGGGCAGCCATGGGCGGTGCGATATTTTCAACTAAGTACAATTGAGAACTCCTTCTGGGACCGCTTGTGCGCCGTGGCGCGGGCGGTGCTTCTCATTTCGGGGGTTGCTTAGGTGGAAGCTGTCAGGAGGGAGGCGATCCACCCCTGGACGGCCCGTTCTGACCATGCGGACGCCCTCGCAGAAATCTTGACCTGCGCGGGAAACGTGCCTGCGGCGATCAGCCTGTACAGCGAGGCGCGGGAAAGCCCGGTTCGCCTGAGGACTTCGGGTAAGCGCAGGAGGGTTTCGGGCGCATCAGACATGAGCCAGCCCCCCTCGCGCTTGGCAGCTTTCAAGCCACGCAATCACATCAGTCTCACGCCAACGCACAGTCCGTTGGGCCAATCTGATCGGCGGGGGGAAGTTTCCGGCATTTTGCCACCGCCAAAGCGTGGCCGAATTGACGCCGATAAGCCCCAGAACTTCGCGTCGGCGAAGCAACGTAACAGGCAATGTTCCCAAGATCATACTCCGTGGATTTGGGTAGTCATGCGTTACGCAGGGGCATCTCCATTCTCTAAGGGTGTTTCCGGGCTAGAATTGCGCCCTATGCAAACTCTTGCAAGCGAAAAATATGGGGGACGTGAGCGATAACTATATGACAAAGCAGACAAACGTCCATTGCGATGTTCGACCATCACGAACATGCCGAGAGCAAATGTCCCGATAGCCTCGCAAGGGCGTTTGAGACACTAGCAATGAGCCGGGGGCGGGCCCCGAGGCGTGACCTAGCGCCGGAGGGGGCAAGTCACGCTGCAATTCTGGCAGCTGTGTCTGCCCCGAGTCTCCTAAACCGCAGTTAGTGCAAGAATGAATACGGCTCGATTGCAAAAAAATCGGAACCTGACACCGCCGCAACCATCATGCATTCGCTGCCCGCAAAGGTACAACATTCGCATTTTCCAACGATTGGGGGTTCCCGGCGCAAAAGGTGGCCCATGCGTTCATCAACACCCGGCGGCGCTCAATGGCTTGGCCGCGTCGATAGGCTGCCTCAACCGAACCGAGTGAGTGGGCAAGGGATTCCTCGGCAAGTTCGCGCGGGAAGTTGGTCTCGTTTCCGCACCAGTCCCGGAAGCCGCTCCGAAAGCCGTGGACGGTGAAGCGGTCCAGATTCATGCGCTTCATCACTGCACGCAGAGTTGCGTCACTGAGGGGCTTACCCGGCTTAAGGCCGGGGAAGACCAAGCCGCTGGGTGGAGGATCGCCGATGGTACGCGCGCGCGCCGAATTCAGGATTTCCACCGCTCGGTCCGACAGCGGCACGGAGTGTTCCTTATCGGCCTTCATACGCGATGCAGGAATGCGCCAAAGCTTTCTGTCGAGGTCGATTTCGCTCCAAACCGCAAGGCGCACCTCTCCTGATCGGCTGGCGCAAAGTACTGTAAATTCAAGCGCCAGCGCGCCAAGCGAGGCGTCCTGGCGGTTGTGCAGGTCGGACAGAAAGGCCGGGATATCGCCGTAGGGCATCGCGGCTTGTGGCCCCTTACCTTCCATCCGGCGGGGTTTTGACAGCGACTTCTGGAATAGTGCCATAGTGGCAGGGTTCGGTCCCACATAGTCGCCGCTTTCAATCGCATAGTCGAACAGGTCTTGCAGCCTGCCCCTGAACCGCGTTGCAGAAACGTGTTGGGTTTCCCAAATTGGCCGCAAGATTGTAAGGATATCTTCGCGGGTGATGGACGCGAGTTTACGAGCCCAGATTTTGGTGGCGTGAATCTCGAACATCCGCCGCCACTGCCAAATGTGTTTGGCGTTGGTCAGCCTGCGTGTCCGATGCGGCAAGAACGTCGCGGTCAGATAATCGCCGAACTCGACGGCGCGGTTGGCTGCGTCGGCGGCAGCTTTAGCGGCAGCAGCGTCCTCCGAGGCGCGCTGAATCGGGTCAATGGCCATTGCTGCCAACTGCCGCGATTTCTCGCACTTGGTGCGGGCAGTGGCGAGTGTTACGGAGGGGAATGACCCCAGTCCCTGCTCCCGTTGGGGCCGGTCTTTCAGTTTGAAGCGATAGACCCACTTTCCCATACCCTCCCCGGTGGACCGATAGAACAGCCCGCCCCCGTCGCGCAGGGTGGTGCCTGGATGGGCTTTCTTGAGTTGGACTACTGTCAGCAGATTTTGGCCCGTAGCCATGTTTTCGTCTCCGTGATCAGCGAGGGAGGCGGCGGCCCAAATAGTTTCCAGCCCCTAACCAGCCCCTAAATTCTTCAAGCTGCATAGCGATGCACTGGTATAGCTTGAGACGAATCATTTTTCAACATGTTGTTTTTCAACAATAAAAGATATAACTTGGGGCGCTGTTGGATGGCCTGAGACACTATTTCGGTGGACCTTTGCTCCACCAAAAACTCTCAGAATACTTTCGGACGTGATGCGGGACGGGAAACCGGCCCCTTTCGCCCATGCGCGCAGACGCGCCGGACCGACCTGCGCTTCTGACGAACTGATGTTTTGCAGGGCGGATTCGAAGAATGTTTTTAAGAGGAAGCCACAAATGCGAAGGCCGTCCCGAAGGACGGCCCGCTGGCGCATTCTATTTTAGGCAGGTTGGTGGAGCCAGGGAGGATCGAACTCCCGACCTCTTGAATGCCATTCAAGCGCTCTCCCATCTGAGCTATGACCCCGTTCAACCTTCCGATCTTTCGATCGTCCGACCTTTCGGTCAGCGACGCTGGGCGCGTCGTGGCGGCTTATTAGGCGGGGGCGGCGGGGGGTGCAAGAGGAAAAATGCACTTCCCGAAAAATCGCCCCCAACCCCTTGTTTAGACTTCTTCTTCGTCGCCGGGCACTTCGGTCAGATCGTCGAGCGACACATTGTCGTCGGCGTCTTCTTCCAGAAGCTCGTCGTCCAGCTCTGCATCATCGGCAACGCCGGGCGTCAGCAGATCATCATCGGCGTCCAGGTCATCGACCAGAACGTCATCGTCCTTTTCAGGCGCGACACGGGCGATCACCGAGGCGGCCATCTTGCGGCGCGCGCTTTCGATATCGACGACCTCGCCCGTATAGGGGCTGACGATCGGCGAACGGTTCAGGTCATAGAAGCGTTTGCCAGTGGTCGGGCAGATCCGCTTCGTGCCCCATTCAGCTTTGGGCATGGTCATCCTTGCAAGGCTATGTGCCAGAGAAACGTTCGCTTGCCACAGGCGGTTCGCACTGTCAAAGGCTTTTGTCGCCCGCTTACGGCTGTTGTAGCGGGACCAAATCTGGGTATGGTGGCCCGCCATTGCAAGAGGTGCCATGCCCGTTCTTCTCGGAACCCCGCCTGTTGAGATCACCCTGCGCCGGTCGGCCCGGGCGCGGCGATTTTCCTTGCGAGTCTCGTCACTTGACGGGCGGGTCACCCTGTCCTTGCCGCCCCGCGCCCGCGAGGCCGAGGCGATGGATTTCGCCCGCGCCCAGGAGGGCTGGCTGCGCGCGGCCCTGGCCAAACAGCGTCGGCCCAGTGCGATCGGCTTTGGCACGTCGGTGCTGTTCGAGGGGCGCGAGGTCACGCTTTGCCCCGGAAACGGCCGCGCGCCGCGTCTGGAGGGTGATTCGCTTTTCCTCCCCGGCGCATCGGAACAGGCCGCGGCCCGCACCGCCGCTTTCCTGCGCGCTACGGCCCGCGACCGCCTGGCTGCGGCCTCGGACCACTATGCCGGGCTTTTGGGGCGCAAGGTCGCCCGCATCACCCTGCGCGACACAAGGTCGCGCTGGGGCTCGTGCAGCCATGAAGGGCACCTGATGTATTCCTGGCGGCTGATCATGGCGCCGCCCTCGGTCCTGGCCTATGTCGCGGCCCATGAATGCGCCCATCTGGTGGAAATGAACCACTCCGCCGCGTTCTGGGCGGTGGTCGAACGCCTGTTTCCGGGGTGGGAGCGCGAGCGCGCCTGGCTTCATGCCCAGGGCGCGCGGCTGCATTCCTACCGCTTCGACGCTTGACGGCGCCGCCGGCCTTTGCTTGGGTCTTGGCATGACCACCTCACCGCGCCCCGCGACCCTCCGGCTCGCCGATCCCTCCGCCCCGGCGCATGAGCGGCTCTACCGGCTTTTGCGCCAGCAGATCATGCATGGCGAGCTGGCGCCCGGCCTGTCGATGACGCTGCGCGGGCTGGCGGCGCAACACGACATGTCGATGACCCCGGCGCGAGAGGCGGTGCGGCGGCTGGCGGCGGAAGGGGCGCTGACGATCTCCTCCTCCGGCCGGATCTCGACGCCCGAGCTTTCGCCCGAGCGGATCGAGGAACTTGCCGCGATTCGCGCCCTGATCGAGCCGGAGATGGCCTCGCGCGCCTTGCCGCGCGCCCACTTCGCCCTGATCGACCGTCTGACCGCGATCAATGCGCTGAATCAGGAGGCCGTGTTGAACCACAATGCGGTGGCCTATGTGCGCACCAATCTGGAGTTTCACCGCACCCTCTACCTGCGCGCCCAGACCCCGGCGATGCTGGCGATCTGCGAGACGGTCTGGCTGCAGCTGGGGCCGACGATGCGGGCGCTTTACGACAAGCTGCGCCGGCGCGATGTGCCGCATCACCACCGCCTGATTCTCGCGGCCCTGCGGGCGGGGGACGAGCCGGGCTTGCGGTTGGCCGTGCGCACCGATGTGACGCAGGGCCTGCGGCATCTGGCCAGTTAATCGACTGTGACAGTCGTGGCGATGCGGTCAACCTCGACCCCCTTGCGGGTCAGGCGGACAGATCCGGCGTAGGATCCGGGCGCCAGATCGGCATGAAGCTTCGAGCCCACGGCGCGAAACAGCTGGTCCTGCATCCGCTCCAGCCTTGCGGTGGTTGTGAGCAGGGTGCCACCCTCCGGGCCTGCGATGGAGAATTCCAGCTCATCCCCGGCCTGCCCGCCATAGACCTCGGCCCAGAGCACGAGGGCGGGGGCGGTCCTGGGCAGGTTCGGCGTCGCAAGCCCCGCCTTGATGGCATCGAACTGCGGCACCTCGGCGCTGAACCCCGCCGCAAGAAAGCCGCCGGGCTGATAGAGCAGGGGCTTGGCCCAGAGGCCGGGGCCGCTGGGGGGGCCACAGGTCGCCTGATCGGGGGCGAAGGGGTCCACGGGGCTGCCATTGTGGCGCACCGTCAGATGCAGGTGCGGGAAGTCGGCAGCGCCGGATTGGCCGACAAGGCCGAGCTTCTGCCCCGCAAGAACGGAATCCCCGGCGCGGACGGCGACAGAGCCTTGCTTCATATGGCAATATTGCGTCTGCCAGCCCGCACCATCCTCGACCAGAACGCCATTGCCGCATTCCTTGTCGGGGACCGGCGGCTCAAAGTCGGCGATGCCGTCGCGGACGCCGCGCACCTTGCCCGGGGAGGCCGCCAGAACCGCCACCCCTGCCGCCATCGCCGCCCGGTTGGGCAGGCCGATGTCGGTGCCGTCATGGCCGTCGTAACTCAGGCTGCCGCAGGTGAAATCGCGCTGCCCCGGGCCGGGGTCGTGGTCGACGTAGTGCTGGACGTAGCAGGTTTTGCCCAGAGTGCAGGCGACGGGCCAAGCCAATTCAAAGGCCCCCGCCGGTGTGGCGAGGGCCAAAGTCAGAAGCAGTCCCCGGATCATTCCGCCGTCAGAAGCGGTGGTTTGGAACCGGTGAGGCGCGGCTTGGCGGGTTCCTCATAGGTCAGCACGATGGCGTCATCCTTGACGCCGACATGCACGAGGCCGCCCTTGGTCAGCTTGCCGAACAGAAGTTCCTCGGCCAGCGGTTTCTTGATGTGTTCCTGGATCACGCGGCCCAAGGGACGCGCGCCCATCTTGTCGTCGTAGCCCTTGTCGCCCAGCCAATCGGCGGCTTCCGGCGTCAGGTCGATGTGGACGCCGCGGTCCATCAGCTGCGCTTCCAGCTGCATGACGAACTTTTCGACGACCGAGCGGATGACTTCCTTGCCCAGAGCGGCGAAGGGGATCACCGCGTCCAGACGGTTGCGGAACTCCGGCGTGAAGGTGCGTTCGACCGCCGCCGTGTCTTCGCCGGTGCGCTTGGCGCGGCCGAAACCGATGGCTTCCTTGGCCGCATCGGCCGCCCCTGCGTTGGTCGTCATGATCAGCACCACATTGCGGAAATCGACCTGCCGCCCGTTGTGGTCGGTCAGCTTGCCGTGGTCCATCACCTGCAGAAGGATGTTGTAGACATCCGGGTGGGCCTTTTCGATCTCGTCCAGCAGCAGCACGCAATGCGGGTGCTGGTCGACGCCATCGGTCAGCATGCCGCCCTGGTCAAAGCCGACATAGCCGGGCGGGGCGCCGATCAGACGGGAAACCGCGTGTTTCTCCATATATTCCGACATGTCGAAGCGCAGCAGTTCCACGCCGAGGATGCTCGCCAACTGCTTGGCGACCTCGGTCTTGCCGACACCGGTCGGGCCGGCGAAGAGGTAGTTGCCGATCGGCTTTTCCGGTTCGCGCAGGCCAGCCCGGGCGAGCTTGATCGCCGAGGACAAAGCCTCGATCGCCTTGTCTTGCCCGAAGACCACGCGCTTGAGGTTCTTTTCCAGATCGCGCAGCACTTCGGCATCGTCTTTCGAGACGGACTTGGCCGGAATGCGGGCGATCTTGGCCACCACAGCCTCGATCTCTTTCTGGCCGATGGTCTTGCGACGCTTGGATTCGGTCAGAAGATGCTGCGCCGCCCCCGCCTCGTCGATCACGTCGATCGCCTTGTCAGGCAGCTTGCGGTCATGGATGTAGCGGGCGGACAGTTCGACCGCCGCCTTGATCGCGTCATGGGTGTAGCGCAGATCGTGATGCTCTTCGAAATAGGGCTTCAGACCCATCAGGATCTTGACCGTATCTTCGACCGAAGGTTCGTTCACGTCGATCTTCTGGAAGCGCCGCGACAAAGCGCGGTCTTTTTCAAAGTGCTGACGGAATTCCTTGTAGGTGGTCGAGCCCATGCAGCGCAGCTTGCCGCCCTGCAGCGCGGGTTTCAGCAGGTTGGAGGCATCCATCGCCCCGCCCGAGGTGGCGCCAGCGCCGATCACGGTGTGGATCTCGTCGATGAACAGGATCGCGTCAGGGTGATCCTCCATCTCCTTCACAACCGCTTTCAGCCGCTCTTCAAAGTCGCCGCGATAGCGGGTGCCAGCCAGCAGCGCCCCCATGTCGAGGCTGAAAATCGTGGCGCCCGCCAGAATCTCCGGCGTTTCGCCGCGCACGATCTTCAAGGCGAGGCCCTCGGCAATCGCCGTCTTGCCCACGCCGGGGTCGCCCACCAGCAGCGGGTTGTTTTTCCGCCTGCGGCAGAGGACCTGGATCGCGCGCTCCACCTCGGCCTCGCGGCCGATCAGCGGGTCGACATCGCCCTTGATCGCCTTGTCGTTGAGGTCGACGCAGTATTTCGACAGGGCCGATTCCTTGGCTTCACCCGCCTCTGCCTTGGGGGTTTCGTGATGTTCATCGGCGCCCGACACCGGACGCGCCTCGCCGAATGAGGGGTTCTTGGCCACGCCATGGGCGATGTAATTGACCGCGTCGTAACGGGTCATGTCCTGTTCCTGCAGGAAATAAGCGGCGTTCGATTCGCGTTCGGCAAAGATCGCGACCAGGACGTTGGCCCCGGTAACCTCGGTGCGGCCGGAGGATTGCACATGGATCGCGGCGCGCTGGATCACGCGCTGGAAGGCCGCCGTCGGCACCGCTTCGGACCCTTCCACATCGGTGACGAGAGTGGACAGGTCATCGTCGATGAAATCGGTCAGGGTTTTCTTGAGGGCGTCAAGGTCCACCGAGCAAGCCTTCATGACGCGGGAGGCGTCCGGCTCGTCAGTCAGCGAGAGCAGAAGATGCTCCAGCGTCGCCAGTTCATGGCGGCGGGCATTCGCCAGCGCCAAGGCGCCATGGATGGCTTGCTCGAGGGTTGTCGAAAATGTCGGCACTTGCGTCGTGCTCCTGTCCTGCAGGTCGGCATAACCCGATCGGGGATCGTTCGGGCCTGCCTTGACCGTGGCCTCATATGATTAAGGATCGGTTTTCTACGCCGATCTTCAAGTGCTATTTCGCATGAAATCGCACTTGGGGGGGGATGGCCCACAAAAAGTGATGTGGGCTGGTCAGAACTTGTCCTTCCGCGCCCGGATTTCCGCGAAAACCGCGGCGTCGGAGGCGCCTGGCATGCCGATCGCCGCCTTCACCGAGGGGAGCGGAGCGCGCAGGAAGGGGTTGGTGGCCCGTTCTTCGGACAGAAGAACCGGCACGGTGGATTCGCCGGCAGCCCGTGCCGCCGTCACGCGGGCGATGCGGGCCTGGAGATCGGGGTTGGAGGGTTCGAGGGTGGCGGCGAAACGCAGGTTGCTCGCGGTGTATTCGTGGCCCGAGCAGATCAGCGTCTCGCCGGGGAGGGCGGCGAGTTTGGTCAGTGAGGCCCACATAGTATCGGGGGTGCCCTCAAACAAGCGGCCGCAGCCGCCGGACATCAGGCTGTCTGCGGTGAAGGCAAGATTCGAGTCCGGGAAGATGAAGGCGATATGCCCCATCGTGTGGCCGGAAACGTCGAGGACCTGGCCAACCTCCGCGCCGACCGAGACGCTGTCGCCCTCGGCCAGGGCGCGGTCCAGATGCGGCAGGCGGTGGGCGTCGGCGGCGGCGCCATAGACGCGGGCGCCGGTGGCGGCGACAAGTTCGGCCACGCCCTGAATATGGTCGGAATGGTGGTGGGTCAGCAGGATCAGGTCGAGCTGCCAGCCGCGCGCCTTGAGCGCCGCCAGAATCGGTGCCGCCTCGGGGACGTCGATCACGGCGGTCTCGCCTGATGCCGGATCGTGGATCAGATAGGCGTAATTGTCCGAAAGGCAGGCAACGGTGACAAGTTCTAGCGGCATGGGGGGATTCCTGACCTGGGCCGAAAGCACGCATGGCAATCGGGGGGCGAATGGCTATGGTGGGCCAATGTGGCCCTGAACCGTGACACCTTCAATGCATCTGGACGTTCTCGACCTGAGGAATTTCTACTACCGCACCGCCCTGGGCCGGGTGGCGCAACGGGCGATCCGCGAGCGGGTGGTCGAGCTTTGGCCGCCGATGGCCGGGCAGACCATGGTGGGCTTCGGCTTTGCGGTGCCCTTGCTGCGGCCCTATCTCGCCCATGCGCGCCGCGTGATCGGGCTGATGCCCGCGCCGCAGGGGGTGATGCCCTGGCCGATGGGCGAGCCCAACGTCTGCCTTCTGTGCGAGGACAGCGAATGGCCCTTGGCGACGGGTTTTGTCGACCGGCTGATCCTGATGCACGGGCTGGAGACCTCGGACAATTCCGCCGCCGTGATGGAAGAGGCCTACCGCGTGCTCGGCCCGGGTGGCCGCGCCCTGTTCATCGTGCCGAACCGGATCGGGCTTTGGGCACGCGGCGATGGCACGCCATTCGGCTATGGCCGCCCCTATTCGATGGGCCAGATGGAGGCGGAGCTGAAGCGCCACGGCTTCATGCCGGAACGGGCGATGACCGCGCTCTTCGCGCCGCCCGCCCTGGGGCGGTTCTGGCTGCGGACCTCGGCCTTCTGGGAGTGGGTCGGGCGGTCTGCCCCCTGGCTTGCGGGCGGGGTCCTGATGGTCGAGGCCTCCAAGCAGGTCTATGCCCCGACGCGCGGCGGCCTCGGCGCCATCGTGCGCCGCCCCCTGCGCGCGCTGGAGGGGATGCCGGTGCCGCAGCCGGTGCCGCGCCTGGTTTCGGGCGAGGACTAGACCTCACAGCCGGAAGAGGCCGAGGGCCTGCATGATCTCCTCCTTGGTGCCTTCCGTCACGGCGCGGGCTCTTGCGGTGCCATCGCGGATCACCTGAAGCACCTGACCCGGATCGGCGGCATAGGCGGCGCGGCGTGCGCGGATCGGGGCGAGAAGGTCTTGCAGCACATCCTCCAGCCGGGATTTGAGCCGGACATCGCCAAGGCCGCCCGCCCTGTATTGCGCCTTCAGCTCGGCCACTTCGGCGGGGAAGGGGTCGAATGCGTCGAGATAGGTGAAGACGACATTTCCCTCGACCTTTCCCGGATCTTCGGGGCGCAGGTGCTGCGGGTCGGTGAACATGGCGCGCACGGCGGCGGAGATCTCGTCGGGGCTGGCCGAAAGGGCGATGGCGTTGCCGGAGGATTTGCTCATCTTCGCCCTGCCATCGGGGCCAGGCAGGCGGCCCACGGTCGAGACATGGGCGGCAGCCTCGGGCAAGAGGCGGCGCCCGGCGGAGATGTTGAGGCGGCGGATGATCTCGTTGCACTGTTCGATCAGCGGCAGCTGGTCTTCGCCCACCGGAACCACGGTGGCGCGAAAGGCGGTGATGTCGGCGGCCTGCGCCACGGGATAGCAGAGGAACCCGGCCGGTATGTCGCGGCCAAAGCCCCGGGCCCTGATCTCGTCCTTGATGGTCGGGTTGCGCTCCAGCCGGGCGACGGTCACGAAATTGAGGTACAGCTGGGTCAGTTCGGCCAGGGCGGGCAGATGCGATTGCAGGCAGATCGTGCTGCGTTCCGGGTCGATCCCCACGGCCAGGTAATCCAGCGCCACCTCGATCACGTTTTGCCGGACTTTGGCGATGTCATGGGCGTTGTCGGTCAGGGCCTGGCTGTCGGCCAGAAGCAGAAACTGCTGGTGGCTGTCCTGAAAGCCCAGACGGCTTTTGAGCGATCCGGCATAATGGCCCAGATGCAAGGGGCCGGTGGTGCGGTCGCCGGTCAGGATGACGGGTTTGTTCATGGCAGTCTCCGTTCGGGGATGAGGGGGACGCCGCTTCCAGGCTGAAATCAAAAGGCCGCCCGAAGCGGCGGCCTGAAGGATCATCGTGCAGATCACATGACTTCGCTGGGCCGCCCTAACTTTGGGCGCGCCACCAGAAACCAAGGGAAAGGGTCTGTGAGCCGGTCATTTGTGCAATCTATTGACGCCGGCCCGCGATTTCAACCCCGGCCCCGGCTGTTTGCGCAAACCTTTCGGGCCGCTCCGCCCCTGAATCCGCCGCTTCACGCCCGCGTGAGGCCCGCGTGAAGAATTGCCGCATCGGAGCATGCCAAAACGGAGGGATTCTTGGTTGCGAGGTGGCGGGGCCTATGCTAGAGCCGCCCCAATCTCAAAGAGACGCAGACACTATGTGTGCGCCAACGGAGGCTCTTGATCTGTCCGAAGGACAGGTTGGGCGCCCAGACAGCGGAAGGGTTGACGTGTCGGAAACAGCATCCATCTCCCTCAGCATCGCCGGGCGCTATGCCCTGGCTCTATTTGAACTGGCAAAGGAAAGCGGCGCCTTGATGGCGCTGGAATCCGATGCCGATGCTTTGGGGGCGGTTCTGACCGAAAGCCCGGAGCTGGCAGCTATGATTGCCTCGCCCGTTGTGAACCGGGAAGAGCAATCCGCAGCCATGGCCGCAGTGGCCGATCAAATGGGCCTCTCGGTGCTGACCAAGAACACTCTGGCTTTGATGGCACAAAAGCATCGTCTTTTCGTGCTGCCGCAGCTGGTGCAGGACCTCAAGTCCCGCATCGCCGTGGAAAAGGGCGAAGTGACGGCGGATGTGGCCTCGGCCACGGTCCTGACGGCGGGGCAGCGCGATGCGCTGGTCGCGGCCCTGAAGGCCAATGTCGGCAAGGACGTCAAACTGAACACCACCGTGGATGAAAGCCTCATCGGCGGTCTTATCGTCAAGCTGGGCTCGACCATGATCGACACGTCGGTCAAGGCCAAGCTCGCGGCACTCCAGAATGCAATGAAAGAGGTTGGGTGATGGGTATCCAGGCTGCTGAGATCTCTGCGATCCTGAAGGCGCAGATCAAGAACTTCGGTCAGGATGCCGAAGTCGCTGAAGTTGGTCGCGTGCTCTCCGTCGGTGACGGTATTGCGCGCGTCTACGGGCTGGACAATGTCCAGGCCGGTGAAATGGTCGAATTCCCCGGCGGTATCCGCGGGATGGCACTGAACCTCGAGATCGACAACGTCGGTGTCGTGATCTTCGGTTCCGACCAGGACATCAAGGAAGGCGACACCGTCAAGCGCACCAAGTCCATCGTGGACGTGCCCGCTGGCGACGGCCTGCTGGGTCGCGTCGTTGACGCGCTGGGCAACCCGATCGACGGCAAGGGCCCGATCATGTTCGCCGAGCGTCGCGTCGCTGACGTGAAAGCCCCGGGCATCATTCCGCGCCAGTCGGTGCACGAGCCGATGGCCACCGGGCTCAAGGCCGTTGACGCCATGATCCCGATCGGCCGTGGCCAGCGCGAGCTGATCATCGGCGACCGTCAGACCGGCAAGACCGCCGTCGCTCTCGACGCCATTCTGAACCAGAAGGTCTACAACGACGCCGCCGGCGCCGATGAAGGCAAGAAGCTCTACTGCATCTATGTGGCTATCGGTCAAAAGCGTTCGACCGTGGCACAGCTGGTGAAGAAGCTGGAAGAAACCGGTGCCATGGCCTACACGATCGTCGTGGCCGCCACCGCCTCCGACCCGGCGCCGATGCAGTTCCTCGCCCCCTTCGCCGCGACCGCGATGGGCGAATACTTCCGCGACAACGGCCGTCACGCCCTGATGATCTATGACGATCTTTCCAAGCAGGCCGTCGCTTACCGTCAGATGTCGCTCCTGCTGCGCCGCCCGCCGGGCCGCGAAGCTTACCCGGGCGACGTGTTCTACCTGCACTCGCGCCTGCTGGAGCGTTCGGCCAAGCTGAACGCCGACAATGGCTCGGGCTCGCTGACCGCACTGCCGATCATCGAAACCCAGGGTGGCGACATCTCGGCCTTCATTCCGACGAACGTGATCTCGATCACCGACGGCCAGATCTTCCTCGAAGGCGAACTCTTCTACCAGGGCATCCGCCCGGCCGTGAACACCGGTCTCTCCGTGTCGCGTGTGGGCTCCTCCGCTCAGACCAACGCGATGAAGTCGGTGGCTGGCAAGGTGAAGCTGGAACTGGCGCAGTACCGCGAAATGGCGGCCTTCGCCCAGTTCGGTTCCGACCTTGACGCCTCGACCCAGGCCCTGCTGAACCGTGGTTCGCGCCTGACCGAGCTGATGAAGCAGCCGCAATACTCGCCGCTGACCAATGCCGAAATCGTCTGCGTCATCTTCGCCGGTGCCAATGGCTATCTCGACAAGGTCGCCGTCAAGGACGTGGGCCGCTACGAAGCCGGCCTTCTGAAGCACCTGCGCACCAAAGGTGCGGCGCTTCTGGCAGACATCACGGCGAAAGACCGCAAGGTGGCCGGGGATCTGGAAAAAGCTATTCGGGCCGAGCTGGACGCATTCGCCAAAGACTTCGCGTAATTTAGGTCCGGGAGCAGCAAAATGCCCAGCTTGAAGGACTTAAAGAACCGGATCGGCAGCGTTAAGAACACGCGCAAGATCACGAAGGCGATGCAGATGGTCTCTGCGGCGAAGCTTCGCCGCGCGCAGGACTCTGCCGAAGCCGCCCGGCCCTATGCCGAGCGGATGACGGCGGTGATGGCGGGACTTGCCGCCTCTGTCGGCACCAGCGATGGCGCGCCCCGGCTTCTGGCCGGGACGGGCGCGGACAAAGTGCACCTCCTGGTCGTCATGACCTCGGAGCGTGGCCTCTGCGGCGGTTTCAACACGACCATCGTCCGGCTGGCCCGGGCGAAGATCGCGGAACTGCTGGCGGCCGGCAAAACGGTGAAAATCCTCACCGTCGGCAAGAAGGGCCGCGAGCAGATGCGCCGCGAATATGGCCAGTACTTCGTCGGCCATGTCGACATGAGCGAGGTCAAGCGGATGGGGTACGCCAATGCGCGTGACGTCGCCCGCGAGATCCTGACCCGTTTCGACGCCGGCGAATGTGACGTGGTGACGCTGTTCTACAACCGCTTCCAATCGGTGATCAGCCAGATTCCGACCGCACTTCAGGTCATTCCGGCCAAGTTCGAGGGCCCTGCCCAGGCTTCGGTCGTCTATGACTACGAACCGTCCGAGGAACAGATCCTTGCCGACCTGCTGCCGCGCGCAGTGGCGACGCAGGTCTTCACGGCGCTCCTGGAGAATGCGGCTTCGGAACAAGGTGCGCGGATGAGTGCGATGGACAATGCCACCCGCAATGCGGGCGACATGATCAACAAGATGACCATCGTCTACAACCGCTCGCGTCAGGCCGCGATCACCAAGGAACTTATCGAAATCATTTCGGGCGCCGAGGCGCTCTGAGGAACCGGAGAGACACCATGTCACAAGGTAAAATCACCCAGGTGATCGGCGCCGTGGTCGACGTTCAGTTTGATGGCGCGCTGCCGGCGATTCTGAACGCTGTGATCACCGACAACAACGGCAAGAAGCTGGTGATGGAAGTCGCCCAGCACCTTGGCGAAAACACCGTGCGCTGCATCGCCATGGACGCGACCGAAGGTCTGGTCCGCGGCGCCATCGTCACCAACTCGGGCGCTCCGATCTCGGTGCCGGTCGGTGACGCAACGCTCGGCCGCATCCTGAACGTCATCGGCGAGCCGGTGGACGAAAAGGGCCCGGTCAACGCGACCGAATTCCGCGCCATCCACCAGAAGGCCCCGACCTTCGCCGAACAATCGACCGAGTCGATCGTTCTGGTGACCGGGATCAAGGTCATCGACCTGCTCGCCCCCTACGCCAAGGGCGGCAAGATCGGCCTCTTCGGCGGCGCCGGTGTGGGCAAGACCGTTCTGATCATGGAACTGATCAACAACATCGCCAAGGTGCACTCGGGCTACTCCGTTTTCGCCGGTGTGGGTGAACGGACTCGTGAGGGCAACGACCTCTACCACGAAATGATCGAATCCGGGGTTATCAACCTGGAAGACATGACCAAGTCGAAAGTGGCGCTGGTCTACGGTCAGATGAACGAACCGCCGGGCGCCCGTGCGCGTGTGGCTCTGACCGGTCTGACGCTGGCCGAGCAGTTCCGTGACCAGTCCGGTACCGACGTTCTGTTCTTCGTCGACAACATCTTCCGCTTCACCCAAGCAGGTTCGGAAGTGTCGGCTCTCCTGGGTCGTATCCCCTCCGCCGTGGGCTACCAGCCGACGCTGGCGACCGACATGGGCGCCCTGCAGGAACGCATCACCTCGACCAAGAACGGCTCGATCACCTCGGTGCAGGCCATCTACGTTCCGGCCGACGACCTTACCGACCCGGCACCTGCGACCTCGTTTGCCCACCTTGACGCCACGACCGTTCTGTCGCGCGCCATCTCGGAGCTTGGCATCTACCCGGCCGTGGACCCGCTCGACAGCTCCTCGCGTCTGCTGGACCCCTCGGTCATCGGCGAAGAGCACTACAACGTCGCGCGTTCGGTTCAGGGCGTGCTGCAGCGCTACAAGTCGCTGCAGGACATCATCGCCATCCTCGGGATGGACGAACTGTCGGAAGAAGACAAACTGACCGTGGCGCGTGCCCGCAAGATCCAGCGTTTCCTGAGCCAGCCCTTCGACGTGGCAAAGGTCTTCACCGGGTCGGACGGCAAGCAGGTTCCGCTGGAAGAAACCATCAAGTCGTTCAAGGCTGTGGTTGCCGGCGAATATGACCACCTGCCGGAAGCGGCCTTCTACATGGTCGGCGGCATCCAGGAAGTCATCGAAAAGGCCCAGCGTCTGGCTGCGGCCGCAGCGTAAGAGGTCATCATGGCAGGCACCCTGCAATTCGACCTCGTCAGCCCGGAGAAGCGTCTTGCTTCGATGGCTGCGACCGAGGTGCTGATCCCCGGCACCGAGGGCGATCTGACCGCGATGGAGGGCCACACGCCCGTCATCGTGACCCTGCGCACCGGCACTTTGCGGGTTGTGGGTGTCGATGGCGCGATCAAGTCCTATGTCGTGACCGGCGGCTTTGCCGAGGTCACCGGCACCGGGGTTTCGGTGCTGGCCGAACGTGTTGTCCCTTTTGAAGAGGCAACCGGCACGGTGATCGACTCGATCCTCGCCGAGGCCCGCTCGCTCGCCGCGGCGGCCTTGCCCGAAGACAGGGACTTGGCGGAAAAAAACGTCGCTGACGCCCTGGCGTTGCACGACGCGATCCTCAAGGGACATTGAGGCCCCGCAACGGGGGCCGAACTGTCTAAACTTCGCCAGGGCTTCCGCAATTCTGACAAGGCCCCGCCATTGCGGGGCCTTTCTCATTTTGCATTATGACATTATGACGGATGCAAGGTCCTTTCAGAGGCAGCATGAAGCGCATATCGACGGGGAAGATCGGCATCACGCAGGGAAGCAGGGTTCTGTTTTCCGATTTTGCCGATGGGGGAAAGATGTGGACCGGGCAGGGCGACCGTGAAAGCCGGCATGCCATCACCTTTCGCGAGAGCTTTGTTGCGACGCCTTCGGTGATGGTCAGCATGTCGATGTGGGACATCGACAACCGCCACACCCAGCGCGCCGACATCGCAGCCGAGAAGATCACCGCCAGCGGATTTGAACTGGTCTTCCGCACCTGGGGCGACACCCGCGTGGCCCGTGTCCGCGCCGACTGGACCGCGATCGGCGCCGTCCGGGACGACGAGGACTGGGAGATCGAGTGACCCGGCCCGGGCCGTCGGGCCGATGCCAGAACCGGGTGACCCCCGCTGCCAGATCCCCGAACCTTCTGGGCCCCGATCGCGTTCAGAACCCATAGGCCAGCCGCAGGCCGCCCCAGTGCCGGCCCTGCACGGTGATCGGGGCGGAGATGTCCTTCATCATCAGGAACTTGCCGCCGCCCATGTCGCGGCGATAGATCTGCAGCAGGAAGGGCTCGGTCGACCGTCCGGCACCCAGACCCACGCGGTCGTTGAACATCCGGCGATGCCGCGCGTTCGCCGCGTTCCACACCGGATCCGCCCCCTGCGGTTGTGAGAATTTGCGGTTGTGCGTCGGCAGATAGCCATTGCGGTCCACCGCCGCGCAAAAGACGATCCTGGGATCCGCCGCCAAGGCGGCCTCCTGCACCGGGGGAAAAAGCCGGTCGGTCAGGATGGTGAAGGGGGCGATGAATTGCCTGGGCTCTGACCCCGGAACCGGGCGGTAGTCGCTGCTGAAAAGGTCGGCCATCGTGATATCGCCACGCTCCACCGCCTGTTCCAGACTGGCGGAGAGCCTTGCGGCATTGGCCATAACCGCTTCGATCCGGGGTTGGTCGCTGGTGGCGCCGCCCATCTGGACCAGCCGCTGGATCATCCCCTCGCTGAGGCGGATCAGGTCCGACACCCGGCGCCGCGCCTCGCCCACCTTGCTGGCCTGTTCCTCCACCCCCGTATCCAGCGCGCGGAAACTCGGGCCGAAGCTGTCCATCGCCGTCCGCATCCGCGCCGCATCGCCGGCGATCGTGGCGGTCAGCGTGCCGCCGGCCTGGGCCACGGTCGACAGCGCCTCCATCGTCTTTTCGGCCTCGACGAGCTCGCCCAGGCCGCCATGGGCGGTGGCCGCGACCCGGCGGGCATCCTCGCGCAGTGCGGCGATTTCGGCGACCAGAACCCCCACGGTATCCGAAATCACCGCCGCCGCCTGCGCCGTCTGCTGCGACAGGGTGTTGATCGCATCGGCCACCACCGCAAAGCCGCGGCCAGAGGCACCGGCGCGCGCCGCCTCGATCTTGGCATTGATCGCCAGGATGTTCACTTCACGCGCGATGTGCAGGATGCGGCCGTTGGAGGCCTGCGTCCGCCCCACCGTGTCATCAACCTGGCCCAGCCGGTCGTCCAGCCCGCTGACCCAGCTCAGCACCCGCTGGCTCGACCCCATGACGGTGGAAAGCTTGCCCGCCGAATCGGCCAGGGTCTGCACCATGCCGCCAATCGACTGGCCCAGCTTCTCGCTCGCCTCGATCATCGTGTGGCTGGCCTGACCGAGGCCTTGCGCCGCGCGGCGCGCTTCGATCAGTTGCGCGGTCTGCTGCTGGGCCGAAGCCTCCGCGCCATCCAGAAAGCCCGACACATCCACGATGTCATGGCCAAGCCGGATCGTCGCCTCTGCCATCTGGTCCAGCGCCCCGTCCCGTGCGGGCAGGGGGGCGGGCATGGGCGAGCTGAGGCGGGCGGCAGGGGCGGTCATGCTGGCACTGATCCTTGGGGTTCAGCGCAGAATGACCGCTCAGGGTTTAGAAATGCTGAAGACGGCTCAGCGCGAGTACATGCCCTCGTAGATCGGCACGAGGGTTTCCGTCTCGAACAGCGAGGACACCGAGGTGCCGTTCCAGATGTTCAGGATGGCTTGGGCGAACATCGGCGCGGTCGGCACGATGCGGATATTGGGCGAATTGCGCACCTCTTCCGAGGGTTCGATGGAATCGGTGATCACCAGCGATTTCATCGCCGAGCCCGCCACCCGCGCCACGGCGCCGTTCGACAGGACGCCGTGCGTGATATAGGAATGCACTTCCTTGGCGCCGTTCTTCATCAGCAGATCAGCCGCCTTGCAGAGCGTGCCCGCCGTGTCGGCGATGTCATCGACGATGATGCAGACCTTGCCCTCGACGCTGCCGATCACCGTCATCTCGGCCACTTCGCCGGCCTTCTCGCGCCGCTTGTCGACGATGGCCAAAGGCGCATTGATCCGCTTGGCCAGCTCGCGCGCCCGCGCCACACCGCCGACGTCGGGTGAGACGACCATGATGTCGGTCAGCTTGTCCTTGAAGTGATGCTCGATATCCAGGGCAAAGACCGGCGAGGCGTAGAGGTTGTCCACCGGAATGTCGAAGAAGCCCTGGATCTGGGCTGCGTGCAGATCCAGCGTCAGCACCCGGTCGATCCCGGCTTCGGTGATCATGTTGGCAACCAGTTTGGCGGTGATCGGCGTGCGCGCCTTTGCGCGGCGGTCTTGGCGGGCATAGCCGAAATAGGGGATCACGGCAGAGATGCGGTCGGCCGAGGACCGGCGCAGCGCGTCGGCCATGATCAGCAGTTCCATCAGGTTGTCATTCGCCGGGTTCGAGGTCGGCTGGATGATGTACATATCCTCGCCGCGGACGTTCTCATAGACCTCGACGAAGATCTCGGCATCGTTGAACCGTTCGACCCTTGCGTCGACCAGGTTGACGGACATGCCGCGGTGCATCGACATGCGACGGGCAATGGCTTTCGCCAGGCTCATGTTGGCATTGCCAGCGATGAGCTTCGGTTCGGTGATGACGGGCATATTCTATCCTTGCGCTCAGCTGAGGCGGGCCGGCCTCGCATGACGGATTCGTGACGTTGACACCGCTTATCAACCTTCTAGGGTCTTGCAAACCAGTGTGACCGCTAACCGGAGTACAGGATGCCGCAGATCGAGTATTTCTTTTCCACCATCTCGCCGTTTTGCTATCTGGCAGGCGACCGGCTGGAGGAAGTGGCGGCGCGGCATGGCGCCACGATCCGCTACATCCCGCTTGACCCGATGGCGCTGTTCCCGCGCACCGGCGGGCAGGTGCTGGCCGACCGGCATCAAAGCCGCAAGGACTATCGCCTGCAGGAGCTGCGCCGCTGGTCGGCCCGTCTGGGGATGAAGCTCGACCCCAAGCCGCCCTTCATGCCGGTCAACCCGGCGCCCTCCTCCTATGCGGTGCTGGCCGCGATCAAGGCGGGCGGCGGCGATCTGCCGGGGCTGGTGCAGGGCTTTTTGCGCGCGGTCTGGGCCGAGGGGCGCAATGTCGCCGAGGATGAGGTGGTGAAGGCGATCCTCGCCGCGCACGGCTTTGACCCTGCGATTGCCGACCGTTACATGCTGTCGGCCGCCGAGACCTATGGCCGCAATCTCGACGAGGCGCTGGCGCGCGGCGTCTTCGGCGTGCCCTTCTACATCGTGGGCGAAGAGAAGTTCTGGGGCCAGGACCGGCTGGAGGATTTGGACCTCTACCTTGCCGGCAAGCTCTGAATGACCGACCTGCCGCCGCATCGCAGCTGGGCCCTCGGCGGGGCGCGCCCTGTTCTGGCGCTGCATTGCTCGCTGGCCCATGCCGGGGCCTGGGCGGGGATGGCGGGGGTGCTGCAAGGCGTGACCCTGACGGCGATGGACCTGCCGGGTCATGGCCGAGCGCCGGATTGGGACGGGGTCAGCGATCTGCACGCTCTGGCCACCGGCTCCGCGGTCGCCATGGCCGAGGCGCTGGGACAGGGCGGGCCGATCGACCTGCTTGGCCATTCCTTCGGCGGCACCGTGGCCCTGCGCCTGGCCCTGACGCGGCCCGACCTGGTGCGCAGCCTCACCCTGTTCGAGCCGGTCTTCTTCGCCGCCGCCCATGCCGACCCGAGTTTCGCAGACTTCACCCGCCACCATGCCGAGGTGACGCGGCTGGTGGCAGCAGGTGATAACCTCGGCGCGCTGCGGCTCTTCCACGCCGACTGGGGCGCCGGTCAGCCGCTCGAGTCCCTGCCCGAGCGCATCCAGTCCTACATGCGCGACCGGATGCCGCTGATCCCGGCGCTGAACGGTGTGCTGGGCGAGGACGGGGCCCATATGCTGCGCCCCGGCGGGCTGGAGGCCATCGCCGTACCGGTCCTGCTGGCGGGTGGTTCCACCAGCCCGCAGATCACCGCGGCGATCCACAAGGCCCTGGCGCAGCGCCTGCCCTGCGCCCGCGTCCTGTCACTCCCCGGATTGGGACATATGGCCCCGGTCATCGATGCCGGGGCGCTGGCGCCGCTGGTGCAGGCCCATCTCGACGCGAGCTAAGGCTCAGGCCTTCAGGGCATCCAGCAGGGCGTCGACATCCTCGGCGATCGTGGACCAGCTGGCGACCAGACGCCCACCCTCCAGCCCCTCGGGCGCGGGCATGGCGTAATAGACCGCGCCCCGCTCCGCCGCGCGGGCATTGGTGCCCTTGGCCCAGGCCGGGAACAGCATGTTGGCCGGGGCGGGGTGCAGAAGGCTCGCCCCCGGCACCTGCGCCAGCCCCTGCACCAGCCGGGCCCCCATCGCATTGGCTTGTGCGGCCAGCCGCAGCCAAAGCCCATCGGTCAGATAGGCCTCGAATTGCGCCGAGAGGAACCGGTGCTTGGAGAAGAGATGCCCGGCGCGCTTGCGGCGCAGTTCAAACTCCCAGGCCCTCGACGGATCGAACAGGACCACCGCCTCGACTCCCAGACAGCCGTTCTTGGTGCCGCCAAAGGACAGGACATCAATCCCGGCCTTCCAGGTCATTTCCGCCGGGGTCGCTCCGGTGGCCACCAGCGCATTGGCAAAGCGCGCCCCGTCCAGATGGCAGGGCAGGCCCTGCGCCCGGGCCAGCGCGGTCAGGGCGGCGATCTCGGCAGGAGTATAGACCGTCCCGGCCTCGGTCACATTGGTCAGGGACAGCATGCCGCGCTGGACCCCATGCACACCCGAGGCGCCGATCCGCGCCAGCGCATCGCCAAGGCTCTGCGGCGTGATCTTGCCATGGTCGCCCGGCACCCCGATCAGCTTGGCCCCGGCGGAAAAGAACTCCGGTGCGCCGCATTCGTCGGTGGCGATATGGGCCTCGGCATGGGCGAAGACGGCGGACCAAGGCGGGGAGAGCAGGGCAACCGACAGCGAATTGGCGGCTGTCCCGGTGGCGACGAGGTAGACCTCGGCCTCGGGCGCCTCGAAGATGTCGCGGATCTGCGACTTCACCCGCTCCATGATCGGGTCGGCGCCGTAGCTGCGGGCATAGCCGTCATTGGCGCGCATCAGGGCCGCCATGACCTCGGGCGCGCCGCCCGAGGTATTGTCAGAGGCAAAGAACATCAGGGTCTCTCATCAATCAGATATTCGTCCCAGACTTCCTCCGGGACCTCAAGTTCCGACACCGTCCAGCCGCGCACCGAGATCCCGGCCGTATGGGTGCTTTCCGGGTCGCCGGTCAGCAAAGGGTGCCATTCCGGCAGATCCTTGCCCTCGTAAAGCAGCCGATAGGCGCAGGTGCGCGGCATCCAATAGGCGATCTTCGGCAGGGTCTTGGGCGACAGGCGGATGCATTCGGGCACATATTGGTGCCGGGTTTCGTACTTCGAGCAGCGGCAGGTCTCGCCGTCCAGAAGCTTGCAGGCGACGCGGGTGAACTCGACCTCGCCGGTGTCTTCATATTCCAGCTTGTTGAGGCAGCACTTGCCGCAGCCGTCGCACAAGGCCTCCCATTCGGTGGGGGTCAGCTTGGTCAGGGGCAAATGCCAGAAGTTGGGGCGCAGGTTTGTCATGGGCGGCACAGTGCCGGGATTTGCGCGGAATGGGAAGTCAGGAAAGCAGCGCCCGCGCCCGGTCGCAATCCGCCGCCATCTGGGTCATCAGGGCCGGCAGACCGTCGAACTTCATCTCGGGGCGCAGGTATTCGACCAAGGCGACAGAGAGGTGCTGGCCGTAAAGATCGCCTTTGAAATCAAAGAGGAAGGTCTCAAGATTGGGCAGGTTGGTGCCGAACATCGGGCGCACGCCAAGGCTCGCCGCCCCGATGTAATGGCCGGCCTGCGGGCCGGTCAGCACCTCGACCCGCACGGCATAGACGCCAAGCTTGGGCAGATGCAGCCCCGCCACCGACATGTTCGCGGTCGGATAGCCCAGTTCGCGCCCGCGCTTCTCACCATGGATCACCTCGCCGTCGATCCGGTGCCAATGGCCGAGCATGGCGGCGGCATCACGCGGCCGCCCCTCGGCCAAGGCGGTGCGGATCGCGGTGGAGGAGATCTCGATCCCGTCATGCCGCACCAGATCGGCCACGGTCACGCCAAAGCCATAGGTCTTGCCCAGCGCCACCAGATCCTGCGCCGTCCCGGCCCGCCCCTTGCCAAAGCGGAAGTCGTTGCCCACCACGACATGCGACACGCCAAGCCCTTGGGCCAGCACGTCGCGAGCGAATTCCTCGGGCGTCAGCCCGGCGAGCGTCGCATCGAAGGGCAGTTCATACAGCTCCTGCACCCCAAGCTTGGCCAGCCGATTGGCCCGCGATTCCGGGTTCATCAGCCGGAACGGGGCCGCTTGCGGTGCGAAAACCTCGCGCGGATGCGGCTCGAAGGTGACGATTCCCAAGGGCGCCTTACCACGGGCCAGGTCAATCACCGCCTGATGCCCCAGATGGACGCCGTCGAAATTGCCCATGGCGACGGAGGCTCCGCGCGCGTCAGGGGCAAGCCCTTGCCAATGCTTGCTTATCCGCATTCTTCCCCGGGTGCGGGGCCTGTCCCCGTCAGTCGAACTTGCGGCTTGGCGCCAGAACCAGCGCCTCGCCTTTCAAGACCACGGTATTGCCCACCATGCAGTAGGTTTCAAGCGTAACCCGGCGCTTGGCGTGGTCGATGGCGGTGACTTTCACAAATGCCTCCAAAAGATCACCCGGGCGGACCGGGGCCATGAAGCGAAGGCTTTGCGACAGATAGACCGTGCCATGGCCCGGAAGTTGCTCGCCCACCACGGCGGAGATCAGGCTGGCGGTCAGCATGCCATGCGCGATGCGGCCCTGAAACATCGTCTCCTGCGCATAGGCCTCGTCCAGATGCACCGGGTTCCGGTCGGTCGAGACATCGGCAAAGGCAATGATGTCATGGTCGGTGATCTGCTTCTTGCGCGAACGCAGCATGCCGATTTCCATGTCTTCGATGCAGATCGTCTCGGGCGCGTGGTTGTCGAGCATGATTCCCTCCGGGTTGCTGACAGCCTAGCAAATGCCGCAACGCAGCGCAATCCGTTGCGCAAGATAATTGCGCCACATGATAACTCTGGGAAATACTGTTGCGACCCTACCGCAGTTTCGCAATCGAGTAGCGCGCCGACATTTGCCGCGCCTGAAGCCAACTTTCCAGCAAGCCCTTGTCGGGGTTGTCAGAATCCGGCCCGAACTCGGCGGCTGCAATGCCGCCGGTGACGAACAGCACATCCATCCCCTCGGCCATGGCGCCCTGCACATCGGTGCCGATCCCATCGCCGATGCAGAGAATTTCTGCATCGCGGCGCAGGCCGAGGGCGGCAAGACGACGCCGGGCCAGGTCATAGATCGGCGGATGCGGCTTGCCGAAATACATCGTGGCCCCGCCCATCTCCTCATAGGCCTGAGCAATCGCCCCGGCGCAGTACAGCCGCTTGCTGCCGTAATCGACAATGATATCGGGGTTGGCGCAGAGGAGGGTCAGCCCGGCATTCTTGGCCCGCATCAGGTCCAGCTTATAATCCTCCGGCGTCTCGGTCATGTCATCGCGCAGCCCCGTGCAGATCACCACATCGGCCTCTTCGGCGGGCACACGGGTGATCGGCACCGGGGTCAGGTCCTCAGGCAGGTCGATGAAGAAGGGCTCATCCTTGTCGGCACCGATGAAGAAGGCCCGGGTCCCGAAGGCGCCGGAGAACAACGCATATTGCGTCGCATCGCCCGAGCTGACCACGATATCCCAGGCATCACGCGGAACGCCCATGCCGTCGAGCTGGCGGATCACGCTGCCGTTCGGACGCGGCGCGTTAGTCAGAAGCACGACCTTGCCGCCCTTGGCGCGGTAGGCCTGCAAGGCCGCCACGGCCTGCGGAAACGGCGCCTTGCCGTTGTGCAAACAGCCCCAGAGATCGCAGAACACCGCCTCATAACGGCTGCCGATGTCAGAGAGGGTCTGGATCAGTTCGGTCATCTCGGGCCTTTCGCCAATGCGTTTATCCCGGAGTATCTAGCGCGCCGCCCCCCGGAATGACAGCGGGCCGGAAGCAATTTCCGGCCCGCGGGGCAAAGAGAACAAAGGTGTCCGGTAGGATGGGCCATTGGCCCATCTTGGTTCAGAGCTTCAGCGCCGGGATGATCTGCTTTTTGCGGCTCATGATGCCGGGCAGAACCACGGTGTCGCCGGTGACCGTCACGCCAAACGAGGCTTCGGCCATCTGCTTGACCAGATCGTTCGGCACCAAGAGCGTCGCCTCTTCCTTCAGGATGTCGACGACGAACAGAAGCACCTGATCCGCGCCGTCTTCCTTGGCCACACCGACCATCGACTCCATCAGCGAGGCCTTGCGGTCCAGCACGATCTTCGGCGCGGTGGTTTCCAGCACCGAGACGCGCAGCTCCTTGCCGGCGACGTTGTATTCCTTGGAATCCATCCGCAGCAAAGCGGCATCCGAGAAGGCCGAGATGTCGGACTTCGCTTCAAACAGCTGGGTCGCGAAGGCGCCGATATCGACGCCGAGCTCGGCCGCCAGCGATTCCGCGACGTCGCGGTCATGGTCGGTCGTGGTGGGCGAGCGGAACTCCAGCGTGTCGGACAGGATGCAGGACAGCATCGCGCCCTTGATGGCGCGCGGCGCCTTGGCGATGTCGCCGCCCATCAGGTCGAACATGATCGTGGCGGTGCAGGCCAGCGGGCGCACGGTGATGTTGATCGGCGATTTGGTCTTGAGGCCGCCGACCAGCATGTGGTGGTCGATGATGCCGATGATCTGCGCATCGTTGATCGAGGCCGGCAGTTCGGCGGGGTTGTTGGTGTCGACGATGACCACTGTATCGGCGGCGGTCACATCCGCGATGATCTCGGGCTTGGGCAGGTCCCAGTGCTTCAGCACGAAGGCGGCTTCGGTATTGGGCTCGCCAAGGAGGCAGGGCTTGGCCGGGGTGCCTTTGACTTCGGACAGATACCAGGCCCAGACGATGGGCGAGCCGGTGGAATCGGTGTCGGGGGACTTGTGGCCGAAAACCTTGATGGTCATGCAGATACCTTTGCAGAAGCTGATTTTGCCCGGCTTATAGGCGGTGGGACCGCTTTTGTCACGGGGGACTGCGGCCACCGCCGCCAACATGGGCTGAAATGCCGCGCTGCGGCAACAGCCGTTCCCGAGGCCTGCCTTAAGGGAAGTCTCAGGGCAGCGGGGTCACCTTCCACCCCTGCTGCGCCAGAAGGTTCAGCACCCCCTTTTCGCCGGGCAGATGCAGCGCGCCAAAGGCCGCCAGAACCGGGCCCTTTGCGGCCTCGGCCTCCAGCACGGCGATCCAGGCGGCGTTGCGCCCCGTGAGCATCGCGCCATCGACCAGCGCCGTCTCCCGTTCGGCCTCGGCCTGGGTCATGCCGGGCAGGGTCAGAAGCTGGCGTTGCGAGAAGACCGCGAAAAGCTGGCTTTCGCCGGCGAAATAGGCCGCGCCAAGCGTCGCTGCCATGTCATCGGACTGGGCATCGGTGGCCACCGTCTGGTTCAGGAAGGCGATCTGGTCGGCGAAGCGGAAGGCGGCGAAGATCTTCAGCACCGTGTCATAGGGCTCCAGCGCCACGATGGGCAGATTGCGGGCAATGGCTTGCGAGATCAGCTGCTTGTCCAGCCCCTGTTCCGCCGCAGGGCCCATCGGGAACAGGCAGGTTGGCAGCGACAGAAGTGTGGCGAGCATCCAGGGCTGCAGCCGCGCGCCCACGGCCGGGGGCATCTGCCGCGCCGTCATGGCCGCCGAAAGGCCCTGCCATTCCTCCGGGCGCATCTGATCCTTCAGGGTGGTGCCCGCCGGCAGCAGCAAAAGCGAGGGGTCCGAGGCCACCCGCGCCTTGAGGTCGCTTTCCTCCTTCGGTCCCGCCTCGACCAGCAGGGCCTTCGCCCCCGCCAAAGCCGGCTCCAGCCGGGCCAGCAGCGGGGCAAAGCGCGGGTCCGCCAGATGATAGGTGCCGACCAGCGTGATGCTCTGCCCGTCCCGCGTCGCCGTCCACAGGTTGCCATGGGCAAAGGGCACCTCGGCCTCGGCCTTCAGCGCCGCCAGATCGGCAGGCGGCAGGGCGGCGATCAGGTCGCGGCCCTGACATTCCGCCGCCCCTGCGGCGCCCGCAAGGGCAGGCCAAAGGGCCAGAAGACAGGCAAGAACAGACAGACGCATCGCGGAGCCCTTTGCGGAAAGAATGCCCATTGGGGCAGGCAGCGCCACCCTGCCACGTCACCCCGCGCAGCACCAGAGCGCGCCCCGGCGAGCCAAGAGGCGCCTGCACGTCAGGGGAGAGTGTCGCAACCCGGCCGGCCCTTCTCGACGCGACCCCGCGTTTTGATCCCGCATTTCTGGCCCGGGCCGCAACCCGGCCTTAATGCAGCCCGAATTGCTGCACGCATTCGACATTTTTGCGCGTGATATCAGCCCAAACCTTTGTGCATCACCCCTAAACGGTACAGGACGCCCCATGGCCACCTTCAAATTCAGCACGCTGATCAACAACCAGAAAATCACTTTTGACCCTTTGCACGACGTGTTGGAGTTCGACACCAGCATCCGCCCGGCCGAACTGCTGATCAACGGCACGTTGAGCGGGGTGCAATTCTCGGTGGGCGGCAAGTCGATCGTTCTGGCCAATATCTCGCTGGACGATCTGGGGGTCAGTTCGGCCACCAGCCTCAACAACGTGAAGTTCCTCTCGCCCGGCGTGCTGGTGGTGGGCGAGGGCACCACGGGGCATGACGGCGATCTGCCCAACCTGATCCTCGGCGGCAATGGCGACGACGCTCTGGTGGGCCTCGGCGGCAATGACACGCTGGACGGCGGGCTTGGCGGCGATCTGATGGTGGGCGGGCTGGGCGATGACCTCTACAAGGTCGACAACGCTGCCGATGTCGTCACCGAAGAGAACAACTCGATCACCGGGGCCGGGATCGACCGGGTCGAATCCTCGGTCACCTACACCCTGACCAACTATGTCGAGAACCTGACCCTGACCGGCAACCAGGCGATCAACGCCACGGGCAACACGCTCAACAACATCCTGATCGGCAATGGCGCCGACAATATCCTGAACGGCGGCCTCGGTCTGGACACGATGACCGGCGGCGACGGCAATGACACCTATTACGTCGACAACCTCGGCGACCGGGTGACCGAGACCAACAGCGACCCCGACCAGATCGACACCGTGATCTCGAGCATCAGCTATATCCTCGGGGCCAATATCGAGAACCTCTCGCTGATCGGGTCCTCCAACACCCAGATCGGCGTCGGCAACTTCCTTGACAACCATGTCACCGGCAATAGCTTTGCCAACGTGCTGAACGGCGGCTACGGCGCCGATACGCTGACCGGCGGCGACGGCAACGACATCTATATCGTCGATGACGTGGGCGATGTGGTCTATGAAAGCTCCAACAGCGCAGGGCAGATCGACCTCGTGGCCAGCTCGATCAGCTATGTGCTGGGCGACAATGTGGAGAACCTGCGCCTTCTGGGCACCGGCGACCTCAACGCCACCGGCAACGCGCTGAACAACACGCTTTTTGCCAATGCCGGCAACAACGTGCTGGACGGGCAGGGCGGCATCGACACCGTCTCCTATGCCAGCGCGGTCATCTATGGCCTGGTGCCGGGCAGCGTGACCATCGCCACCACGATCAACGCCGTTTCCACCGCCGGCGTCATCGTCGACCTCAACATCACCGGCTTTCAGGACACGCAAGGGTCGGGTTTTGACAAGCTGATCGGCATCGAGAATCTGGTCGGCAGCGCCTTCAGTGACGAGCTGACCGGCAATTCCGGCAACAACATCCTGGACGGCGGCGCCAGCGCCGATGTGCTGACTGGCGGCAAGGGCAACGACACCTATTACGTCGACGGCGCCGATGTGGTGGTCGAGTTCAACACCTCGGCGGACGGGATCGACACGGTGCATTCCACCGTGTCCTACCGACTGACGGCGAATGTCGAATATCTGTATCTGGACGGCTCTGCGGCGAACGGCATCGGCAACAGCCAGGAAAACCGGCTTTACGGCAACAGCAGCAACAACTTCCTCGACGGGCGCGCCGGGGCTGACAAGATGGATGGCGGGGCCGGCAACGACACCTATGTGATCGACAACCTCGGCGACGAGATCACCGATTCCTCGGGCACCGATCTGGTGATGACCTATATCAACCACAACCTCGGTTCCACGATCGAGAACCTGCGGCTGATGGGTACCAATGCCCTGAACGGCAGCGGCAATGCGCTCAACAACGTGGTCTGGGTCAATATCGGCGACAACGAAGTGGATGGCGGCGGCCAGGTCACCAACACCGGGCTGAAGGGCGATACCCTGTCCTACGAATTCGGCGCCACTTCGGGGATCACGCTGGATCTTGGCTTGACCGGGGCGCAATCGACCGGCGGGTCGGGCACCGACACCGTCTCGAATTTCGAAAACCTCACCGGCAGCAATTACAACGACCTTCTGTCGGGCAATGCCGGGGCGAATATCCTCGATGGTCTGGCCGGGGTCGACACCGTCTCCTATGCCTCCTCGACCCAGGCGGTGACGGTGGACCTTTCGGCCCAGACTGCGATTTCGGGCATCGTCGTCGATACCGTCCTCAACTTCGAGAACATCACCGGCAGCGCCTATGACGACCTGATGATCGGCGATCTGCGCCGCAACGCCTTTGATGGCGGCAATGGGGTGGACACGGTGTCCTATCAGAACGTCAAGGAGGGCGCGGGCGGCGTCGTGGTCGACCTGACCATCATCGGCGCGCAGAACACGAGGGCTTCGGGCTATGACACCTTCGTGCGGATCGGCACCACCACGCGGTCCAGCATCGAGAACCTCACCGGTTCGGTCAACGACGACAAGCTGACCGGCGACGAGTTCAACAATGCCCTGAACGGCAGCGCGGGCGACGATTCCCTGTTCGGCGGCAATGGCGCCGATGCGCTGACCGGCGGGGCGGGCAATGACCTGATCAATGGCGGCAACGGCAGCGACACGGCGATCTTCGTCGGCACCGACACGATCACCGTCGACCTCAACCTGACCGACGTGCAGAACACCGGGCAAGGCCTCGACAAGCTGGTGGGGATCGAGAACCTGGTCGCGGGCGACGGCGACGACCTTCTGACCGGCAATGGCCAGAACAACGCGCTGACCGGCGGTTTCGGCAATGACACCCTGCTTGGCGGTGGCGGGAACGATGTGCTGGCCGGGGGCGCCGGCGCCGATCGGCTGACCGGCGGCGCCGGAACGGATGCCTTTGTCTTCAACGTGGAATTCGGCGACGGCAATGTCGACCGGATCACCGATTTCAACGTGACCGACGACTCGATCCAGCTGGCCAATGCGATCTTCACCGGCCTGAACATGGGCGCCGTGGCCGCTTCGGCCTTCGTGGCCAATACCTCCGGGCTTGCGGTGGATGGCGCCGACCGGATCATCTATGAAACCGACACCGGCAACCTCTACTACGACGCCGACGGCAACGGGGCAGGGGCCTCGGTGCTCTTTGCGGTGCTCAACACCAACCTCGCGCTGACCAATGCCGATTTCTTCGTGATCTGACCCGCGCCCAGGCGCCATCCTGCACCCGCCCGGCCGGAGCCCCCGCTCCGGCCGGGCTTTTTCCTGCGCCTCTCCCCGCCGATCGCTGCGCTTTTTACCGCCTTCGGTGTTGACAGACTCACACCAAGTGCCTACCTCAGGCGTCGTTAGCACTCGCCAACCATGAGTGCTAATCGAGATTAACCTGGAACCTAGGGAGTGTTACCAGATGGCTTTCAAACCGCTTCATGACCGCGTGCTGGTCAAGCGTATCGCCGCCACCGAAAAAACCAAGGGCGGCCTGATCATTCCGGAAAGCGCCAAGGAAAAGCCCGCTGAGGGCGAAATCGTCTCCGTGGGCGAAGGCGCGCGCAAGGATTCGGGCGAGCTGATCGCACCCTCCGTCAAAGCGGGCGACCGCATCCTGTTCGGCAAATGGTCGGGCACCGAAGTGACGCTGGACGGCGAAGAACTGCTGATCATGAAAGAAAGCGACATCATGGGGATCATCTCCTGATCGCTTGACGGGTCGCATCCGGGGGCGCTGAGGCGCTCCCTTTCCACGAACATTTCAAACGGGAGTTAGCACAATGGCTGCTAAAGACGTACGTTTTGACACCGACGCCCGCGACCGCATGCTGCGCGGCGTGAACATCCTCGCCGACGCCGTGAAGGTGACCCTGGGCCCGAAAGGCCGCAACGTGGTCATCGACAAGTCCTTCGGCGCCCCGCGCATCACCAAGGACGGTGTGACGGTTGCCAAGGAAATCGAACTGGCTGACAAGTTCGAGAACATGGGCGCGCAAATGGTGAAGGAAGTCGCTTCCCGCACCAATGACGAAGCCGGCGACGGCACCACCACCGCCACCGTTCTGGCTCAAGCCATTGTCCGCGAAGGCATGAAAGCCGTCGCTGCCGGCATGAACCCGATGGACCTGAAGCGCGGCATCGACATGGCCACCACCAAGGTCGTGGCTGCCATCAAGGCTGCTTCGCGTCCGGTCAAGGACTCGGACGAAGTCGCGCAAGTTGGCACCATCTCGGCCAACGGCGAAGCTCAGATCGGCCGTTTCATCGCTGACGCGATGCAGCGCGTCGGCAACGAAGGCGTGATCACCGTCGAAGAAAACAAGGGTCTCGAGACCGAAGTCGAAGTCGTCGAAGGCATGCAGTTCGACCGCGGCTACCTGTCGCCCTACTTCGTGACCAACGCCGACAAGATGACCGCCGACCTGGAAGACGTCTACATCCTGCTGCACGAGAAGAAACTCTCCTCGCTGCAACCGATGGTCCCGCTGCTGGAAGCCGTGATCCAGTCGCAGCGCCCGCTGCTGATCATCTCGGAAGACGTCGAAGGCGAAGCGCTGGCGACCCTCGTGGTCAACAAGCTGCGTGGCGGCCTGAAGATCGCCGCCGTCAAGGCGCCGGGCTTCGGCGACCGTCGTAAAGCCATGCTGCAGGACATCGCGATCCTGACCGGCGGCCAGGTCATCTCGGAAGACCTCGGCATGAAGCTCGAGTCGGTCACCATCGACATGCTCGGCCGCGCCAAGAAAGTCTCGATCACCAAGGACAACACCACTGTCGTTGACGGCGCTGGCGCCAAGGCTGAAATCGAGGCCCGCGTTTCCCAGATCCGCACCCAGATCGAAGAAACCACCTCGGACTACGACAAAGAGAAGCTGCAAGAGCGCGTGGCCAAACTGGCTGGCGGCGTTGCGGTGATCCGCGTCGGCGGCATGACCGAGATCGAAGTGAAAGAGCGCAAGGACCGCGTTGACGACGCCCTGAACGCGACCCGTGCGGCCGTGCAAGAAGGCATCGTTGTCGGCGGTGGCGTGGCTCTGGTTCAGGCGGCCAAGGTGCTGCACGACCTCGTCGGCGCCAACTCCGACCAGCAGAACGGCATTTCCATCGTGCGTCGCGCCTTGGAAGCTCCGCTGCGTCAGATCGCTGAAAACGCTGGCGTCGATGGCGCTGTCGTGGCCGGCAAGGTGCGCGAATCCAACGACCCGACCTTTGGCTTCAACGCTCAGACCGAAGAATATGGCGACATGTTCGCTTTCGGCGTGATCGACCCGGCCAAAGTGACCCGGACCGCGCTGGAAGATGCGGCCTCTATCGCCTCGCTGCTTATCACCACCGAAGCAATGATCGCTGATCGTCCGGAGCCGAAGTCGGCTGGCGGCATGGGCGGCGGCGGCGGCATGGGCGGCATGGGCGGCATGGACGGCATGATGTAATCTGCCTGTCACGGGCAGAGCGGGAAAGGGCGTCCTTCGGGGCGCCCTTTTTCATTCCGGCTTGTCAAAAGGCGCGCCTGCGGCGCAAGTCTTGTCCTCGCCTCTGGCCTGCGGCCAACCGGCTCAGGCAGGGACAGGGGGGAGGAGGGGGCTGCGATGCGGTTGACGGGATGGACCTGCCTTGTGATGTTGGCCTTCGCGGCCAATTCGGTGCTGAACCGGATGGCGGTCGGCGCGGGGCGGATTGATCCCGGGCTCTTTGCGGTCTTGCGGCTGGGCGCCGGGGCTGCGGCTCTGGCCCTCCTGCTGGTCTTGCGGCGGCGGGCGATCTGGCCGGGATGGCGCGGCCGGGTGCCGGGGGTGCTGGGGCTCCTGACCTATCTCTTCGGGTTTTCCGCGGCCTATCTGGCGCTGGATGCCGGCACCGGGGCGCTGGTCCTGTTCGGCGTCGTGCAGATCACGATGTTCGCCGGAGCCTGGGCCGCGGGCGAGGCCCTGCCAGCGCGGCGCGTTGGCGGGGCGGTGCTGGCGCTGGGCGGGCTGGTGCTGCTCTTGTCGCCCAAGGGCGGCGCGCTCTGGCCCGAGGTCTGGATGGCGCTGGCCGGGATCGGCTGGGGGATCTATTCGCTGGCCGGGCGGCGGCAGAGCGATGCCCTCGCGGCGACGGCGTGGAATTTCATCCTGGCGCTGCCCCTGGGCGCGCTGGCCCTTCTGATCATGCCGCTGCATGCGACGGGCGCCGGCGTGGCGCTGGCCCTGATCTCGGGGGCGGTGACCTCGGGCCTCGGCTATGCGCTCTGGTATGCGGTGGTGCCTGCCATCGGGGCCGGGCGCGCCGCGGTGGCGCAGCTCTCCGTCCCCCTGATCGCCAGCCTCGGGGGATTTGTCCTCCTCGGCGAACTGCCGGGTCCGGGCTTCTGGCTGGCCGCCTGCCTCGTCCTCGGCGGCGTGCTCCTCGCCGCCCTGCCCGCCGCAAAGTGATCCGGTCCCACAGCCAGATCCAAAGCGCCCACGGGACCTTTCATTCTGGCCCAAATATCCACTTGGGGTGTCTCACAGGGGTTTCTCAAGGGGAGGCGCGCCTCCCCTTGAGGCAGGGGGTGCGGGGGACGGCAGTCCCCCGCGGCCGGGGCCGCCGCGCGCCCTCCGGTCAGAGGGTCTTGACCAGCCGGTGAATGCGGTGACCGGTCTCGGCATCGTCGCGGAAGTTCCCGGTGGCGGTCAGGCCCTGCCGCTCCCAGAAGGCGCGGCCGCGGGGGTTGGCTTCCAGCACGGCAAGATACAGACGCGGGCAGGCGCGGGCGCGGGCCAGGGCCTCTGCATGGGCGAAGAAGGCGGCACCAAGACCCAAGCTGCGGGCACGCGGGGCGAGGATCATCAGCCCCAGATAGGCATCCTGCGGCGCGGGATAGCCGAAGGACAGCTCCGCCACACCGCTGAGCTTCCCGCCGACAAACAGCCCAAGCCGGTGCGACAGGGCGGCATCGCAGCCGGGCGGGCCAGCGGTGAAGACCTCTTCGACCTCCGCCGCGCCGGGGGCATGGCCGCGCCAGAGGTGGTAATAGTCCTGCGCCTCGGCCAGCAGTTCGGCCACGGCGGCGCGGTCGGAACCCGGGTCGAGCGTTCGGATCAGGCTGTCTTCGGGCATGTTATCGCCAGGATTTCCAGGTCAACCGCGCCGGAGGGTTTGCGCCAGCTGACGCTATCGCCGACCGAAGCGCCGATCAAGGCGCGGGCCAGCGGCGCATGCGGGGCGATGCGGCCCTGCGCCGGGTCGGCCTCGTCCTCGCCGGTGATCTCATAGGTCGCGGTGGCGCCGTCCGCCGTGACCACGGTGACGCGATGTCCGAAGGCCACGGTCTCCACCCCATGCGCCGCGGGATCGACAGGCAGGGCCGAGCGCAACCGCGCCTCAAGATACCGGATGTCGCGTTCGGCGGCGGCTTCGGGCAGCTTGTCCAGCCGGTCCGGCCGGGCCTTCAGCGCGGCCAGATCGGCCTGCCGGGCGCGCAGCCGCTCCTGCAAGGCGGCCAGGCCCCGGGCCGTGACGTAATTCGGATGCGGCGACAGCGGCAGGTCGGGCAGGGGGTCCAGCGCGCCATCGCCCTCTTTCACAAAGGCGCGGCTCATCGGACCAGGCGCTCCAGCGGGTCATAGGTCAGGCCGGTTTCCTCCCAGGCCACCTGCACCAGGCTGTCGGGTTTGAAGCGGATCATCCGCCGCTTCAGCTCGTCCTGCGCGAAGAAGCGCCGGTCGGTCACCACTCGCGCCGGATCGCGCCAGCGCGGGTCGATCATCCCACCCGTCACCGTGCAGCGAAAGAAGATATCGACCTGGTGAAACCCACTGGCCGGGTCGTGAAACTCGTTGATCAGGGCCGGGGCGCCGACGCTGATCGTCAGGCCGGTCTCCTCATGCACCTCGCGGATCAGGTTCACGTGCAGCGAGGCCCCGGCCTCGACCCCGCCGCCCGGGGCGCACCACAGATCGGACCGCCCGCCGGGGAAGGCGTTGACCAAGAGAAGCCGGTTCTCTTGCAGGATCAGGGCGCGGGCGGCAAGGCGGGGGGATCTGGGGGCCATGGCGCAGGCTTAAGCGTCAGGGCGCGTTTGTCCAGCTTTTATGCAAGGGCGGCGGGGCGCTCCTGCCGCCTTTCCGACCAGAGCAGCCAGGCCGAACCGGCCAGGATCAGCGCGATGCCGGGCCAGGTGCTGCCGCCCGGAACATCGCCAAAGATCAGCCAGCTGACGAAGATGTTGGAGAAAAGCTTCAGATCGTCGAAGGGTTGCACAAAGCCCGCATCCGCCGCCGCATAGCTCAGCGTCAGGAAATGCTGCGCGCCGTACATCATCACCCCGCCGACCAGCAACAGCGCCAGAACCTCGCCGCCCGGCAGCTCGAACCCGGCTTGCCAGGACAACACCCCGTTGATCGGCGTCAGCAGCACCAGAAGCCACAGCGTGATGGCGCTTTGCGGCTCCTCCCGCGTCAGGCGCTTGGTGATCAGCGAGGCCGCCCCCCAGAGCACCGCCGCCGCCAGCGGAAAAAGCGCGCTCACCGTCAGCCCGCCCTCCCAGGGGCGCAACAGGACCATGGCCCCGGCAAAACCGATGGTCGCGGCAATCCAGCGATGCACCGCCACCGCCTCGCCCAGGAACAGCCTTGCGCCCACCAGCACGAAGAAGGGCGAGGTCATCACCAGCGCCACCACATGCCAGACCGCCATGCCGCTGGCAAAGGCGGCGGTGAAGGCCTGCACCCCCAGCGCCGACAACAGCACCCGGATCAGATGCAGCCCGGGATGCCGGCTGCGCAGACCCGCCAGGCCGCTGCGCCAGATGAAGGGCAGCGAAAACAGGGTGGCGATGGCATATTGCCAGAAGGCATCCGACTGCGGCCGAAAGCCAAGGAAAGCGGTGACCTTGAAGGTCACGGCATTGGCCGCCGCAAAGCACAGGCCCGCCAGCACCATGAAGGCGGCCCCCTTGAACGAACTGGTCTGCGTCATGCCACCCCCTCGACTTTGCCTGACAGGGGAGGCGTCAGCACTTTCCGCCCCCCGAAAGGGGCGATCAGGCCGCACATCTCTTACATCCGGACTATACCGTCGGCCCCGGAGTCACACCGGATCTGCTGACCCTTCCCAACGGAAGGCGCTCGCGGGCTATACCGCCGGTGGGGAATTGCACCCCGCCCTGAGAAGACCGGGATCATCCCCGGCAGCCCCGACATAATGTGGCACTGCCTGCGAGGCAAGCGCCCCTGCCGCGCCTTGCGCAAACCGGCCCTGCGGGACGCGGCGCAGGCTTGACACCGCCCGCGGCACAACCCTCAATTGCGTCAGATTTGAGGGAGTTTTGCATGGCCGTATTTCGCTCTGCCTTTGCCTTTGACGACACGCTTCTGGATTTTCACGCGCCTTTCGAGGCGGGCGTCGTCACCACTGCCCATGTCACCGAGGCACGGAACTTCGCGATCGTCGAGGGCTACAGTATCATCGGGCCTCTCGCGGTCCACATGGCGGGCTTCTCGCGAAGCTTCACCGATGGCGGTTCTGTCACCTCCACCACTGGCGCGGCCGAGACGGCCTGGGGCCACCGCCTGACCTATGATGGCGCCGGGCAGATCAAGACCGGTTCGGTCGAGTTCATCACGGTCACCACGGCGGGCGGCACGCGCTTTGACCTCGCCGGCATGAAACTGGATGGCGCGGCCTATGCCTCGGCGCTGGCCTCGGCCGATACCCAGGACGACCGCGATCTTTTCGCCCTGGCCCTGGCCGGCAATGACCGGATCATCCTGTCGAACCAGGCCGACCTCTTCCACGCCGGGACCGGGCGCGACATGGTGATGGGGCATGAGGGCAATGACACGCTTTACGGCGACGGTGGCAATGACCTGATCGAGGGCGGCCGGCGCCACGACCTGCTTTATGGCGGTACCGGCAATGACCTGCTGTTCGGCGGCTACGGCCATGACACGGTCTATGGCGGCACGGGGGACGACACCCTTTGGGGCGGCTTTTCCGGCCCCGACACCTTGCAGGGCGATGGCGGGGCGGATGTCTTCCTCTTTCGCCCGAATGCGGTCACCTCGCTGACCACGGTGCTCGACTTCCAGGACGGCGTCGATCACATCGCGCTTTCCGGTTCCACCAGCGCCGGGCAGGACATGACCTTCGCGGATCTGACCCTCACCCAGAGGGCGGAGGGCACGCTGGTCAGCTACACCTATGACAACGGGGTGGCGGTCCGGATGTTGCTGTCCGGGGTGGCGGCGGCAAGCCTGACCGCCGATGATTTCACCGATGCGAGCCTTTCTCCCAGTCCGATCGGGGCCGGGTTTGCCGCGTTCTGGCACAACTGGTCCTACTGGCTGATCTGAGCCACGCCTCATGCAGGCGTGACTTGCGCGGCGCGGGATTTGGCTTCATGCCAAGGCCATGCGCCGCACCGCTGCCCTGTTCTTGTCCACCCTCACCGCGCTCGGGCCCCGGCCTGCCAGCGCAGATTGCGTCGTGCTGCTGCATGGGCTGGCGCGGACCGAGGCTTCTCTTGTCCTGATGGACGCGGCGCTGCGGGCGCGGGGCTATCAGGTGATCAATGAAAGCTACCCGTCCACCAAGGCGACCCTGGCCGATCTGGCCTCTGGCGTGGGCGCGCGGGTGGCGCGCTGTGCGCCGGGGGGGCAGGTGCATTTCGTCACCCATTCGATGGGCGGCATCCTGTTGCGGCTCTGGCTGCGCGACAACCGGCCGGAGAATTTGGGCCGGGTGGTGATGCTGGCCCCGCCCAACCAGGGCTCGGAAGTGGTGGATGCGATGGGCGGCATGGCGGCCTTTCGCTGGGTCAATGGCCCGGCGGGGGGAGAACTGGGCACCGGGCCGGATTCCGTGCCGCGCAACCTGCCGCCGGTGGATTTCGAACTGGGGGTGATCGCGGGCACCCGCTCGCTCAACCCGATCTTCTCGCGGATGCTGCCGGGGCCGGATGACGGCACGGTCTCGGTCGCTTCGACGAAGGTGGAGGGCATGAAGGCGCATCTGACCCTGCCGGCCAGTCACACATTCATGATGAATTCGCCCGAGGTCATCGCCCAGACCCTGGCCTTCCTCGCCAATGGCGCCTTTGCGCCGGGGTTGACTTGGCGCGCGGCTCTTGCCTCGCTGATGGCGCCGGGGCAGGAAAGAACCGCAAGCGCGCCGTGACGCCTTCAACACCGTGACGCCTTCAACAACAGGTCATCCCATGACAATTCACTATGCCGCCATTGCCCGCGCCATCGCCCAGCAATCGGGTCGCCCGATGGCCTTCATGCTGGCCGCGGGGGTCATTCTGGTCTGGATCGTCACCGGGCCCATCTTCGGCTTTTCCGACACCTGGCAGCTGGTGATCAACACCGGCACCACGATCGTCACCTTCCTCATGGTCTTCCTGATCCAGAACACCCAGAACAGTGACACCAAGGCGATCCAGATCAAGCTGGACGAGCTGATCCGGGTCACCCAGGGCGCCCATAACGCCCTGATGGACCTGGAGGAACTGGAGGAAGCCCATCTGCAGGACTTCCGCCGCCGCTATGCGGCCCTGGCCCGCGCCGCGCGCGAGAACCTGGCCCAGGGCTTCGCCGACACCGACACGCCCGAGGCCTGATCGCCTATTGCGCCGGCCTCACCCGGTTGACATGGCCCATCTTGCGCCCGGGCCGCGGCGCGCCCTTGCCGTAGAGGTGCAGCGCGGCATGGCGTTCGCGGGCAATGGCCGGAACCTCCAGCACATCGTCGCCGATCAGGTTTTCCATCACCACATCGGAATGCCGCGACCCGTCACCCAGGGGCCAGCCGGTCACCGCACGGATATGCTGCTCGAACTGGTCGACCGCACAGCCGTTCTGCGTCCAGTGGCCCGAGTTGTGGACGCGGGGCGCGATCTCGTTGACGATCAGGCCCTGAGCGGTGACGAACAACTCCACCCCCAGGACACCGACATAATCCAGCGCGTTCAGGATCTTGGCCGCCAGCAGGATCGCATCGGTGCGCTGGCCCGGGGTCAGCTTGGCTGGCACCGTGGTGGTGCGCAGGATCCCGTCCTTGTGGACATTCTCGCCGGGGTCAAAACAGGCGACCGAGCCGTCAAGGCCCCGCGCCGCAATCACCGAAACCTCGTGGCTGAAATTCACGAAGCCTTCCAGCACGCAAGCCTGCGTCATCCCGAGCCTGGCCGCCTCCGCCGCATCGGGGGAGGGGATGCGGACCTGGCCCTTGCCGTCATAGCCGAGCCGCGTGGTCTTCAGGATCGACGGCGTGCCCACCTTGGCAATCGCGGCCTCCAGATCGGCGGCACTCGCGACCTCGGCATAGGGCGCGGTCGGAAGGCCGAGCGAGGTCAGGAAATTCTTCTCCAGCATCCGGTCTTGCGAGGTGGCCAGCGCCTTGCGGTTCGGGCGGATCGGCTTCAGGCTTTCCAAGAGGTCCAAAGCCGAGGTCGGCACATTCTCGAACTCATAGGTGATGACATCGACACTGGCGGCAAAGGCGCGCAGGGCGGCTTCATCCTCGTAAGGGGCGGTGGTCACCGCATGGGCAACCTCGCCCGCCGGAGGGTTGGCGCCCGGTTCGTAGATATGGCAGCGAAAGCCAAGGCGCGAGGCTGCGACCGAGAGCATCCGCCCCAGCTGCCCGCCGCCCAGAATGCCGATGACCGATCCTTGCGGCAGTTCACTCATCTTTCGGCTCCTCGGGGATCGAGGCGGAGAGCGCCTCGCGCCAGGCATCGAGCCTTGCGGCAAGTGCGGCGTCCTGCAGGGCGAGGATGCCCGCGGCCATCAGGCCGGCATTGGCCGCGCCGGCGGCCCCGATCGCCATGGTGCCGACCGGATAGCCTTTCGGCATCTGGACGATGGAATAAAGACTGTCGACCCCCGACAGCGCCCTGGTCTGGATCGGCACGCCAATCACCGGCACCCTTGTCTTGGAAGCCATCATGCCGGGCAGATGCGCCGCCCCGCCCGCGCCCGCGATGATCACCTGCAGACCGCGCGCCACAGCACTTTTGCCGAAATCCCACAGCCGGTCCGGCGTGCGGTGGGCCGAGACGATCTTGGCCTCGTAAGCCACGCCCAGCTGATCCAGCACGAGGGCTGCTTCCTTCATCGTCGGCCAGTCGGACTGGCTGCCCATGATAATTGCGACCTGAACGCCCATCGGCCCCTCCAAGGTGATGGGTCGAATTATACTGGCGATGCTGACAGGGCAAGAGACAGGATGTCCCCAGGGCGGAGGGGGCTCTGGAAGATGGGCACATTGCCCATCCTACCGGCCGGCGTCGCGACGGTGGCCACCGCGGTGGTTCAGGCGATGATATCGGGGATCATGTCGTCCTCGATCTTCACGATCTGGTCCTTCAGCGCCAGTTTCTGCTTTTTCAGCCGCCGCAGCGTCAGCTGATCGGGGCGGCCGGACAGTTCCAGCGCATGCACGGCCTCGTCCAGATCGCGATGCTCACGGCGCAGCACCTCCAGACGGATGCGCAGCATTTCGTCAAAGTTCAGCTCGTTCGAGGCATTCATGGGCGGGTCGCGGAAAAAGGATGTCATGGCTTTCATGATACAACGATTCGTGCCGTCTGGGCGAAAATTCGGCAGGGAAATGAACACCCCGGCGCAAATTTCTTGTCCGGCGGCCGGGGGCGATCCGCCTCTTGCAGCGCGCGGCCCGCCGCCCCATATTTCATCCATGCGGATGCCTGAGGGGTCCGCCCAAAGATGTCGCTTGCGAAAGGACATGAGCATGACAAAACTGACTTTTGGCGCCCATCCCTATCTTCTGGGCTTTGAACAGCTGGAACGACTGGTCGAGCGTACCGCCAAGACCGCCTCCGAGGGCTATCCGCCCTTCAACATCGAGGCGACCTCGGACAATACCTACCGCATCACGCTGGCCGTCGCCGGTTTCCGCGAGGAGGACCTGCAGATCACGGTCGAGGACCGCCAGCTGGTAATCCGTGGCCGTCAGGCCGAAGACATCGTTGATCGCGTTTACCTGCACCGCGGCATCGCCGCCCGCGCCTTCCAGCGCAGTTTTGTGCTGGCCGACGGGGTCGAGGTCGGCGGCGCCGATCTGGAGCACGGGCTCCTGCATGTCGACCTGCATCGCCAGGCGCCCGAGACCGTGGTGCAAACCATCCGCATTGGTTCGAAGTGAAAGGACACTGAAATGGATGTGAAATTCGAGAATCTGCCGGGCGCCGAAGCCTCTTCCGGCCGCGCCATCGTCTATGTCCGTCCGGTCGCCGTGGCTGATCTGTCGGCCGAGCTGCAACAGCAGGCCGAGGGATTCGAGACGATCTATGCCGTCCACCGCCCCGATGGCGAAAGGCTTGCCTTGGTGGCCGACCGCAAGCTCGCCTTCGCGCTGGCCCGCCAGAACGACATGGCCCCGGTCTATGTGCACTGACCTGCTTTTGGGCAGGAAATCATGGTCTGCTCGGCCCTGATAAGCAGAATGCCGAGCAGATTCAGGCCCTAGACCTTCGGTTATAGGGGCCTGCGCCCACGATATCTTAATCCTTCCGGGTTATTGCTGCGATTGCATGGTCACGCTTTATGCAGTTGCAGAACCAGGCAAAGGGGCGGACAGGCCGCACCTTGCAGACCCGCGAGGATGACAAGAATGGCTTCGAAGACAGCATATAGTGGCGTGCAGATCGGGCTTCACTGGGCGATCGCCCTGTTGATCGCCGCAAATTACTTCGTCTCGGAAGGCATGGGCGAGGCGCTTGACGCCCGGCTGGAGGGCGGGGCGGTGGTTCCCGGTCTGACGCCGGTCTGGCACGTCTGGGCGGGCACGCTGCTGCTCGCGCTGGTCCTGGTGCGGATCCTGGTGCGCCTGATGACCGGCGCCCCCGCGGCCGAGGGGGGCAAGACACTTGCCACCCGTGCCGCCGATGCCGGGCACCTGGCGCTTTACCTTCTGATGCTGGCGGTGCCGGTCCTCGGCGCTATCACCTGGTTCGGCAAGACCGACAGCACCGGCGATCTGCATGTGCTGGTGATGAATGTCCTGATGGTCTTCATCCTCGGCCATGCCGCGGTGGCGATCTTCCACCACTATGTCCTGAAAGACCGCGTGCTCAGCAAGATGACCCCGCTGCGCTAAGCCCGGCACGACCGGATGTGGCCGTCCAGACGGGCGAGGTAGTCCCGCAGGGCCGCCACTTCCTTCGGCGCCGCCATCGCGGCCAGGACCTCCGCAGGGCTGCGCTTGCTCTGCGGAAAGCGCGCGAAAACCTCGGGCGCAAAACCTGAGGAGACGGTGGAGAGAACCCGGCGCAGATCGGTCAGCACATCCTCGCCCCGCTGCGAGGCATGGATCAGCGCGATCGGCTTGCCAATCAGCTCGGGGCGCGACACCAGCCAGTCCAGCGCGTTCTTGAAGGCGCCGGGCAGGGCATGGACATATTCCGGGCAGGCGATCACCAGCCCCTCTGCCGCCGCGACCCGCGCCGCAAAGGCCAAGACCGGGGCAGGGGTCAATTCCCCCTCCAGATCGGGGGAGAAGGCGGGCAGGCCGGCAAGCCCGCTCCAGACCTCCACCACCAAGGGCGGTTCGGCGGCAAGCGCCAGCGCGCGCAGCAAAGCTGTATTGGTCGAAGCCGCCCGCAGGCTGCCGGATAGCGCCAGAATCCGCATCGTTCCTCCCCCATGCAAAACGCCGCCCTGAACCTCAGGGCGGCGTTCCGTCTCGTACCGTAAGCCTTTGATCAGGCCTTGATCAGACCCATCTGCTCCAGCTTCAGGATGACCTGATGGGCGCAATGGTCCACCTCGATCCCGGTGGTGGCCAGCACCAGTTCGGCATTGGTGGGGATTTCATAGGGGTCCGAGATCCCGGTGAATTCCTTGATCTTGCCTTCGCGGGCCAGCTTGTACAGACCCTTGCGGTCGCGCTTCTCGCAATCCTCGACCGAGGTCGCAACGTGCACTTCGATGAAGGCGCCGTAAGCCTCGATCATCTCGCGCACGGCGCGGCGGGTCGCGGTATAGGGCGCGATCGGGGCGCAGATCGCGATGCCGCCGTTCTTGGTGATTTCCGAGGCGACATAGCCGATGCGGCGGATGTTGATGTCCCGATGTTCTTTCGAGAAGCCCAGTTCCGAGGACAGGTGCTTGCGCACCACGTCACCGTCCAGAATGGTGACCGGACGGCCGCCCATTTCCATCAGCTTGACCATCAACGCGTTGGCGATGGTCGACTTGCCCGAACCCGACAGGCCGGTGAAGAACACCGTGAAGCCCTGCTTGTCGCGAGCGGGCGAGGTCTTGCGCAGCTGCGCCACGACTTCCGGGAACGAGAACCAGGCCGGGATGTCCAGACCTTCCCGCAGGCGGCGGCGCAGTTCAGTGCCGGAAATGTCCAGAACCGTGCAGCCTTCCGGCACTTCGTTCGCGGGGTAATACTGGTCACGCTCCTGCACATAGACCATGTGCTTGAAGTCAACCATCTTCACGCCGATTTCGGATTCGAACTTGGTGAACAGCTCCTGCGCGTCATAGGGGCCGTAAAAGTCCTTGCCGTTCGAGTTCTTGCCCGGGCCGGCATGGTCGCGGCCGACGATGAAGTGGGTCACACCGTGGTTCTTGCGGATCAGCCCGTGCCAGACGGCTTCGCGCGGGCCGGCCATGCGCATGGCGAGGTTCAACAAGCTCATGGTGGTGGTCGATTGCGGATACTTGTCCAGCACCGCCTCATAGCAGCGCACGCGGGTGAAGTGGTCCACGTCGCCCGGCTTGGTCATGCCGACGACCGGATGGATCAGCAGGTTGGCCTGGGCTTCCTTGGCGGCGCGGAAGGTCAGCTCCTGGTGGGCGCGGTGCAGGGGGTTGCGGGTCTGGAAGGCCACGACCTTTTCCCAGCCGAGCTTCTTGAAATAGGCGCGCAGTTCGTTCGGCGTGTCGCGGCTGCCCTTGAAGTCGTAGTGGACCGGGGCCTGCAGACCCTCGATCGGGCCGCCGAGATAGACCGGGCCCGCCACATTGTGCAGGTAGTTGATCGCCGGATGCGCCAGATCATCGGCGCCGTAGCCAAAGACCTTCTCGGCCTCAAGTTTCTTGTTGGGCACCCATTTGTCCGACACGGTCATCACCGCCAGAATGACGCCTTCAGCATCGCGCAGCGCAATCTTGGTGCCCGGGGCCACGCCCTCGGCGAATTTCTCCGACACGTCCAGCGTGATCGGCATCGGCCACAGCGTGCCATCGGCCAGACGCATGTTTTCAACGACGTTGTTGTAATCGGCCTCGGTGTTGAAACCTTTGAGCGGGTTGAACCCGCCGTTCATCAAAAGCTCCAGATCGCAGGCCTGGCGGGCCGTCAGATCCCAGGAAGGCATCGAACCGGCCTCGGTCTTCAGGCGTTCGGCTTCCGCGGCGGAAACGAAAAGTTCGGGAATCGGGGCGTGGTTGGAAATCGACATTCGGGGCTCGCTTTTGGGACAACCTTAAGGACGGTCACGACCGCCCGTTGCAGCGGCTTTTGACCCTGTATGCGGCGAAGAATCAAGCAGCGGGGCGGCATTCTCGCCAAAAAGGGCGAAAATGCCGCGAAATCCCGCTGATCGGGGCCAGTTTTTTGGTCGAAGGCGGGCGGCCGGAAGATGGTTCGCGTCAAATGCAGTGCAGGGGACGCGGCTTGCGGGACCGGGTCGGCCCGCAAGCGCTCTGTCTCAGTGCCCGGAGAGCCAGCGTTCCGCATCCAGTGCGGCCATGCAGCCCATGCCGGCCGAGGTCACGGCCTGGCGGTAGACATGGTCGGTCAGATCGCCTGCCGCAAAGACCCCGGGGATCGCGGTGCGGGTCGAGCCCGGCTCGACCTGGACATAGCCGCCGTTGTGCAGGGGCAGCTGGTCTTTCACCAGTTCCGAGGCCGGGGCATGGCCGATGGCGACAAAGAAGCCGTGGCACGGCACATCCTTGACCGCGCCGGTCAGCACATCACGGGTGCGCACGGCGGTCACCGAAGAGGGCTCGTCGGTGCCCAGCACCTCGACCACTTCGCTGTTCCACAGGAGCGAGATCTTGGGATGCTTGAACAGCCGGTCCTGCAGGATCTTCTCGGCGCGCAGAAAATCGCGGCGGTGGATCAGCGTGACCTTGGAGGCGAAGTTGGTCAGGAACAAAGCCTCCTCCACCGCCGTGTTGCCGCCGCCGATCACCACGACCTCCTTGCCGCGGTAGAAGAACCCGTCGCAGGTCGCACAGGCCGAGACGCCGAAGCCCTTGAACTTCTCCTCCGACGGCAGACCCAGCCATTTGGCCTGGGCCCCGGTGGCCAGGATCACCGCATCCGCAGTGTAGACCGTGCCGGAATCCGACTGCGCAGTGAAGGGGCGCTTTTGCAGATCGAGGCTCGTGATATAGTCCGAGATGATCTCGGCCCCCATGTCGCGGGCGTGTTCCTCCATCCGGACCATCAGGTTCGGGCCCTGGACCTGAACATCGCCCGGCCAGTTCTCGACCTCGGTGGTGATGGTCAGCTGACCGCCGGGCTGCAGGCCCTGCACCAGGATCGGCTGCAGCATCGCGCGCGACGCATAGACCGCGGCCGTGTAGCCCGCCGGACCCGAGCCGATGATCAGAACCTTGGTGTGCCGCGTCTCGCCCATTTTCGTCCTCATCCGATTTTCTGAAGCCGTGATATAGGCAATGCCCTCGCTTGGGGGAAGAGCCGGCGTTTCATGGCGGCTTTGCGTGCAGTTGCGACTTTTTCTTGCGCAAGGGTGAAACAATATTGCGCAAAACCGGGTATCGGCATACGAAAGTGCAGAATTGAAGGAGCGCCCCATGGCCGTGACGAAACTCGACCCGATTGACCGCAAGATTCTGGCCGAATTGCAGGGCGATGGGCGGATGACCAATGTGGAGCTGGCCAGCCGGGTCGGAATCTCGGCCCCGCCCTGCCTGCGCCGGGTCAGGACGCTGGAGGAGGCAGGCTATATCCGCGGCTACCACGCCGACATCGACGCGCGCGAAATGGGGTTCGAGGTGCAGGTCTTTGCCATGGTGCGGCTGTCGAGCCAGGCCGAGGCGGATCTCGCCACCTTCGAGGCGCGCTGCCGGGCCTGGCCGCTGGTCCGCGAATGCCACATGCTGAACGGCGAGATCGACTTCATCCTGAAATGCGTGGCGCCCGATCTGTCGACCTTCCAGAACTTTCTGACCGAGCAGTTGCTGAAGGCCGAGAACGTGGCCAATGTGAAGACCTCGCTGGTGATCCGCTGCGCCAAGGACGAGCCTGGCCTGCCCTTCGACGTGCTGGAAGCGCGTTTGGCGCGCAGCGCCTGATTTTTCGCAGAAAAATCGCCCTGACCCGCCAGAAGAACGATTTTTCTGCGAAAAATCGGCGCCTCCGGCGGGAGTATTTGGGCAAAGCGCAAATCAGAGGGTGACGCGGATCTCGATCATCCGGGGGCCGTTGCAGGGTTGCGACAGGGCCCAGTGCAGCACGTCGGGTTCTTGCGGCACCGAGGTGAAGGGCAGGTCGCAGGCCGCCGCGAAGGGTTCCATCCGCAGGGGCGAGGGGTGGCAGCCGATGATCTCGGTATTGGCGCCGCGCATGGCTTCAGCGATTTCGCGGAAGGCGGCGTTGTTCCAGACCACGAAGGTGATGGGCAGGCGTTCGTCGACCGCGGTGCGTAGCTCGCCGGGCGAGAATTGCAGGCCGCCGTCGCCGATCAGGCAGACGACCTGGGTGCCGGGTGCTGCCATGGCGGCGCCGACCGCGGCGCCGGGGCCGAAGCCGAGTGCGCCGAAGCCCGTGGCGGCGTTGAACCAGCCGCCGGGCAGGTCGTGGTCGTAGTAGAGGTTTCCGGCATAGACCGGCTGGGTGCTGTCGCCGACGATCAGCGCACGCGGCAGGGCGGCGCGGATTGCCTCGACCATCTCCAGCTGGCCGGGCATGGTGGCTGCCAGGTCGCCCAGGATGGCGCGGGCGGCCTTGCGAGTCTGTTCGGCGCGGGCGCTGCCCTCGGCCTGGCGCGCGGCGAGCATCGGCAGCAGGGCCCGCAGCGTGGCCCCGGCATCGCCCTGCAGGTTCAGCGCGGCGGCATGGCGGGCCAATTGCGCCGCATCGCTGTCGATGCGGATCATGGCCGAGAGGTCGGGCATTCCGTCATCGGCATACATGTCGTAATCGGTCTGGCCGATCTCGGTCCCCACCGCGAGGATCTGGTCGGCGGCGCGGATCAAGTCGCGCACCGGTTCCAGGCTGGGCGAGGCGGGGATGCAGAGCCTGTGGCCATGCAGCATGCCGCGCGCGTTGACGGTCTGGATCACCGGGGCGTCCAGCGCCTCGGCCACCGCCTTCAGCGCGGCCTCCTGGCCCCGCGATCCGCCGCCGGCGAGGATCAGCGGGTGCTGGGCCTGGTTCAGCAGCTCGGCGGCCTTGGTCAGCGCTTCCGCTTTGGGCAGGGCCTTGGGGGCCGGTGCCTCGGGCGCGGGCAGGGCCGCGCAGGGCAGCGGCATCACATCTGTCGGCACTTCGATATGGACCGGGCCGGGGCGGCCGGTGGTCAAGAGGTGAAAGGCCCAGTCCAGCGCCGGGCCGACCTCGTCCGGGCCGGTGATCTGGCGGGTCGGGCACAGCGCGCGGACCATGGCCTGCTGGTCGGGCAATTCGTGCAGCCGGCCCAGACCGCGCCCCAGGCTGTCGCGCCGGTTGACGCCCGAGATCACCAGCACCGGCACCGAATCCTCGCGGCTTTGCCCCATCGCGGTCAGCGCATTGGTCAGCCCCGGCCCGGTGATCACGAAGGCCACCCCCGGCTGGCCCGAGACCCGGGCATAGCCATCGGCCATGAAGGCGCAGCCCTGTTCGTGCCGCGCCGTGACATGGCGGATCTTCGAGCCCGAGAGGCCGCGGTAAAGCTCCACCGTATGCACCCCGGGGATGCCAAAGACGACCCGGACGCCGCGCGCCTCCAGACCTTCGACCAGACGTTCTCCGACGGTGCGCATCTTCAGGAACCTTTCAGTTGACGGGCCGCAAAGGCGGCAATGCGGCGGCAGGCTTCGGTGATCTCGTCGTCCGGGCGGGTCAGGCTGAGCCTCAGCCAGCCGTTCAGCGCCGGGCCGAAGCTTTCGCCGGGCATCACCGCCACGCGTTCCTCCAGCAGAAGCTTGCGGGCGAAATCCTCGCCAGTCAGGCCGGTGGCGCGGATATCGACGACGGTGAACATGCCGGCGCCCGGTTCATGCACATGCAGCGCGTTCTGGCCGTGCAGCGCCGCGCGGATCAGCTGGGCGCGGTGCGCATAGCGTTCCGCCATGCCACGCGCCACCGTCGAGGGTTTGGCGACCGCCAGCGCCGTCATGTCGGCGATGAAGGGCTGGTTGCCGAAGAGCATGGTCTCGGCCACCGGTAACAGCCGCGCGGTGAACTCCCCCGGGCCCACCGCCCAGCCAGAGCGGAAGCCCGGTGCGGCATGGGATTTCGAGATCGAGGAGACCACCACCGTCCGCTCCGCCAGATCGGCCTGATCCAGCGGCGAGGCGAAGCTGCCGTCGCCGAAGATCAGCTCCTCATAAACCTCGTCCGACAGGATCCAGAGGTCGTGCTGGCGCGCCACGCGGCCAAGCGCGCGGATATCCTCGGCGGTCAGCACCGCCCCGGTCGGGTTGTGCGGCGTGTTGAGGAAGAGAACGCGGCTCGCCGGGGTGATGCGGGCCTCGACATCCTCGGCCTGCATCCGAAAGCCGTGTTCGGGGCGCAGGGGTACGGCCACCGCCTTGGCGCCATGGGCCGCGATCACCGCCTCGTAGGTCGCATACATCGGGTCGCCGACCAAGACCTCGTCACCCGGGCCGACCAGCCCGGTCAGCACGGCGTAAAGTGCCGTCTGGGTGCCGGGGAAGGCCATGATCTGGTTGGTCCCGATCGGCCGCCCGCTGCGCCTTGTATAGCGCGTCGACAGGGCGGCGAGCAGCCCCGGCTCGCCCCGCCCGTTGGAATAGGCAAAGCGCCCGGCCTCCAGCGCCTGGCGCATCCGGTCCAGCAGTTCCGGCGGCGGCGGCACGTCAGGCTCGCCGATGGTCAGCGACAGCACCTCTTGCCCGGTCGCGGCCATGGCCCGCGCCATGGCGTGGATCTCCCATTTCGCGCCGCCCAGTCCGGCCAGACGTTCGGTGATGCTGGCATATCTCATGTCCGGGTCTCCTCGGTATATCGGGATCCAAAGTCTGCCTGGATCGGTTCGGACAACAGCAGGTAATGCATCAAATCCACGCCAAGGATCGCCCCGACCGAGCGCACGCCCAGCGTCACGAGTTCCCCGGCGGCAAAGGCCTCGGGCAGGGCGCAGCCCTCCATCCACAAGCCGTCGATCACCGCGTTGCAGGCGATGGCGAGCCGGCGCAGCTGAACCTCGTCGCGGTTGCCCGGCAGGTCGGCGATCAGCGCCTGCAGCCGGTCGCGGAAGCTGAGGTAGGTCTGGGCATGGATCGCGCGCATCGCGGGGTCGCGGTGGGTCTCCTGCAGGAAGGTCGCCCAGAGCACCAGCGCCTCGGGGTCTACGACCGGCGGCTTCAGTGCGGCGGCGACAAAGGCCGCGAGTCGGGCATGCGGGTCGACCGGGGCCGCCTTCAGGACGGCGGTGCTGTCCTCGGTCATCCGCTCCATCAGATGGTGGTAGGCGGCGGCGACAAGCTGTTCTTTGGTCTGGAAATAATGGCGGATCAGCCCCGCCGTCACCCCGGCACGTTGGGCAATCGCCCGCACCGTGGCATTGCGCGCGCCGCCCTCCGCGACCAGCGCCAGCGTGGCCTGCACCAGCGCCTCGCGGCGCTTGTCCTCGCTTTCGCGGCGATAGGGTTTGCGGTCCGCGCTCATCGGAATGCAGCCTTGTTATTCGACTGCATAATTCCTATCCCCAGCRCAGGGCCGCCGCAAGACGGGCCGCATGCGGGCCGGAACTTTCTCTTCAGGGTTGTATTGCGCTCGGCGCGCCAGGGTCAGGGGTAGATCTCGGCCTTGTCGACGCCCCAGATCGCGCTCTTGCGCACCCAGCCCTTTTCGCCATTCACCGCGATGCGGCACCAGTCGGGCAGGCATTGCAACAGCTTGCCGATCACGCCCAGTTCGGACTGATAGACCACATCGGCCTTGTCGTCGGGCTGGCTGTAGGCCTGCGCCATATCCTGCGTCACCAGAACCGAGCGCACCCCCGACAGCAGCGAATAATGGATCCAGCCGCCCGCGCCGTCGACATCCTCGACCCGGCGCCAATGCTCATATTCGGCGGTGATCTTCAAAGGCATCCCCTCGCGGGTGAAAACCCAGTCGATCCGGTGGGTCAGGCCGGGGCCGCGCCGCGCGTTGCCCTCCGAGCCCTTCAGCGTCACGAAGCGCGGGATCGGCAGGTTGGTGACCGTGCCCTTGCCGGGATCATGCGGCTGGTTCGGGTCCTCTTTCAGCGTGCCGTCGCCGTTGATGCCGGGGTCGGTCGCGCCTTCGACCTGCTGTTCCAGCGTGGCCGCGCCGTCCTGCGCCACAGCGGGCCGGACCGGCGCCAAGGCCACAAGCGCAGCCAGAAGCCCTGTCGAAAGGAGGAATGCCTTCATCTCTGTCCTGCGCCGATCTGCCTGAAGCGGCTGCGTCTTGTTGTCCTTGGCCCGGGGTATGGCCCGGTACGGCCTTGTGCGCAGCAGCACTTGGCGTCACTTTGCCACCAATAGGCTGCGATGGGAAGTGAGGGAGCGCATCATGGGATCTGCACGTTTGTCGGTTGTGGTGACACGGCATCTGCCGCCGGTGGTCGAGACGCGGATGAAAGAGTTGTTCGACGTCACCCTGCGCGACCCCGACACGCAAATGACGCGCGAGGAGCTGGCCGCCGCGATGCGCGACTGCGACGTTCTGGTGCCCTCGATCCGCGACCAGATCGACGCCGGGCTGATCGGGCAGGCTGGAACGCGGCTCAAGCTGATCGCCAATTACGGCGCCGGGGTTGATCACATCGACGTGCAGACGGCGCGCAGCCGCGGCATCCTCGTCACCAACACCCCCGGTGTGACGACCGAGGATACCGCCGACATGACCATCGCTCTGATCCTCGCCCTGACCCGCCGCATCCCCGAGGGGCTGGCCGCGATGCGCACCACCGAATGGCAGGGCTGGTCGCCGATGGCTTTCCTTGGCGGCCGTCTGGCCGGGCGCCGCCTTGGCATCCTCGGCATGGGCCGGATCGGTCAGGCCGTGGCGCGCCGCGCCCGGGCCTTCGGCTGTCAGGTCCATTACCACAACCGCCGCCGCGTGCGCCCCGAGATCGAGGCCGAACTGGAGGCCACCTATTGGGAGAGCCTCGACCAGATGGTGTCGCGGATGGACATCATATCGGTCAACTGCCCCTACACGCCCTCGACCTTCCACCTGATGAACGCCCGGCGCCTGAAGCTGATGAAGCCGACCGCCGTCATCGTGAACACCTCGCGCGGCGAGGTAATCGACGAAAACGCCCTGACCCGCGGCTTGCGGGCCGGCGAGCTTGCCGGCGCCGGCCTCGACGTCTACGAGAACGGCCGCCTGAACCCGCGCCTGACCGACCTGCCCAACGTGGTCCTGCTGCCCCACATGGGCTCCGCCACCATCGAGGGAAGGATCGAGATGGGCGAAAAGGTCATCATCAACATCAAGACCTTCGCCGACGGCCACCGCCCGCCGGATCAGGTCGTGCCGGGGATGCTGTAAGCCAAGATTTTTCGGCGAAAAATCTTCAGCGCGAATTTTCTGCGAAGGGTCTTGACTAGCATAGAGCCAGAAAACTGGCGCAATGCTATGAAAAGGCTTATGAATCGCTACGCAAAAAGTTCGAAACTTTCTGAAGCCCAATTTCGGGCCTTCATCAGGCTCGTCGCGGCCGATCTCACGGCCAGTCAGATCGCGCAGGTCAGCGGCCTCAAC
>NZ_JBFUFS010000015.1:0-98815 GCF_056403335.1 Rhodobacter sp. P2_H5
GCGGCCTGTCCTTGATCTGCGGGGTCGTCTGTTGGCGCAGCGCCCCAGGCAACTGTTCAGGTTTGAACGCGAAGACGCAGACGAGCCCCAAGCTACCGGACGGGCTCATGCACCCAAGGATGGAACGGGGTCTCGTCTGCAACCTCCATTGTCGCAGATCGCCAAGAGACAAGGATGGGCAATATGCCCATCTAGCCGGAAGCGCGCCCTATCTTGTGCCGTAAAGCTTGGTGGCCCGGGCCTCGAAAGCGCGCACCACGCGGGTCATCGCCTCGTTGAAGACCAGACCGATCACCCCGGCCAGGATCGCGTTGCGGAACTCGAAATCCACGTCGAAGACCACCTTGCAGCGCGGCGCACCGGCTTCGCTCGGCGCATCGGCAAAGCTCCAGACCGATTTCAGGTGGCGGAACGGGCCGTCGAGGTATTCGGTCAGGATCTTGCCCTCGCCCGGCAACAGGGTCACCCGACTGCCAAAGCGTTCGCGGAACAGCTTGAAGGAGATCACCAGATCCGCCTCCATCACCTCATCCCCTGTGGCGCCGCCCTCCACCGGGCTGCGCGAGCGGATGCGGGCGGCAGCGGTCCAGGGCAGGAACTCGGGGTAGCGCGCGACATCGGCCACCAGGGCGAACATCTCATCTGCCGTATGCGGCAGGAGTTTTTCTTCGTGATGGCGCGTCATCTTCTGCCCTTCTCTGATCCGGCTGCGGGGCTTTGCCTCTTGCCAGTCCTGCCGCCCTGCTTTTGAGTAGGCTTGCGCCAGAAATCAAGAGGGCCCCATGCCGGAACGACCTTATGTGATCGACCAGATGATCAGCGCCAAGGCCATCGCGGCGCGGGTCGAGGAGCTGGCGACCGAAATCACCGAGCATTTCCGCGGCACCGACAAGCTGGTGGTCGTGGGCCTGCTGCGTGGCTCTTTCGTCTTCATCGCCGATCTCGTGCGCGAGATTGCCCTGCCGGTCGAGGTGGATTTCCTCGAAGCCTCCTCCTACGGCAATGCCACCCATTCCTCGCGCGAGGTGCGCATCCTCAAGGATCTTCGCGGCGAAATTGCCGGCAAGGATGTGCTGGTGGTCGAGGATATCGTCGATACCGGCTTTACCCTGACCCATGTCCGCAAGCTTCTGGAGGCGCGCGAGCCGCGGCGTCTGGCGATCTGCGCCCTCCTGGACAAGCCATCGCGGCGCGAGGTCGATATCAAGGCGACCTGGACCGGCTTCGAGATCCCCGATGAATTCGTCGTGGGCTACGGCATCGACTTTGCCCAGCGGAACCGCAACCTGCCCTATATCGGCAAGGTGCGGTTCACCGAATAGGCGAAGACATAGACGATGACTGCCCCGTTGCCCGAGATCTTGCCGGAGGTTCCGCCCGCCGTGATACCAGACGCGACACCCGACGTGCTGCCCGACTTTCTGGCGCCCGGCCTGACGGTGCTGTTCTGCGGCACGGCGCCGGGCTTTGTCTCGGCCCGGCGCGGGCATTACTATGCCGGGCCGGGCAACCGGTTCTGGGGGCTTCTGGCCGAGGCCGGGTTGACGCCACGCCAGCTGACCCCGGACGAGGATCATCTGATGCCGGGCTTCGGGCTTGGCCTGACCGATCTGGCCAAGGCGGTAGCGGGCATGGACAAGGACATTCCCGAAAGCGCCTATCTGCCGCAGCGGCTGGCCGAAGTGGTGAGCCAGTGGCGGCCCGGCGCGCTGGCCTTCACCAGCCTCAAGGCGGCGCGCACGGCTTTGGGCGACAAGCGGCTGGCGCCGGGGCGCCTGGCGGAGGATGCGCGCTGGCCGGGCATGGCGCTGTGGGCCCTGCCCTCGCCCTCGCGCGCCAATTTGCATTTCAGCGCGGCACCCTGGCTTGATCTGGGGCGCTGGCAGAAAGCGCAGGGCAAGCGATGAATCCGATCTGGCTCCTCCGCATGGTGCGCTGGCTGCGCCACCCGCCGAGCCTGGCGCGGGTGATCCTCGTGGCGGTGACCATTGGCCTCTGTCTCGCGGTGGTGGGCATCGAGCATTTTTGGGGCTGGCCGGACTGGCTGAAGGTCAATGGCCCGATGCGCGGCCTGCCGAAACCCTGAATTTCACCCGCAGCGACCACGCTCTTCCGCTTCACGATCGGGTCAAGTCGTGCCCGGCGGCTTGCCGGGCCTCACCGCCTGTGCAACCTTTCGTGAAAACGAGACAGGAGCATCGCATGGCCGCCATTCTGCGCAGTCTGGCCGCCCTCGCCATCGCGGGCGGGGCGTTCGGCTGGTATCTGACCGCCCCCGTCCAGCGCCCGACCGAGGCGCTGGCAGGTCTGACCGGCGACAAGGGCCATGGCGAAACGATCTTCTGGGCCGCGGGCTGCGCCTCCTGCCATATGGCGCCGGATGCCAAGGGGTCGGATCAGCTGGTGCTCTCCGGCGGCAAAGCCTTCCAGACCGCCTTTGGCACTTTCTACGCCCCCAATATCTCGACCGATCCGGCCGAGGGGATCGGTGGCTGGAGCACGGCGACCTTTGCCCATGCGGTGCAGGATGGCATCCTGCCGAATGGCGCGCATGAATATCCCGCGATGCCCTATGTCGCCTATGCCAAGATGGCGCCGCAGGATCTCGTCGACCTCAAGGCCTTCATGGACACGCTGCCCGCCTCGGCAGTGCCGAACACGCCGCATGGGGTGGGCTTTCCCTTCAGCATCCGCCGCGCGCTGGGTGGCTGGAAGCTTCTGTTCGGCGGCACCGGCTATGTGCTGACCGGGGATCTGTCGCCCGAGGTCACGCGGGGCCGCTACCTCGCCGAGGGGCTGGCCCATTGCGGCGAATGCCACACACCGCGCAACCCGCTGGGCGGCTTGGACAAATCGCGCTGGCTCGCCGGGGCGGCGACGCCCGATGGCAAGGGCAAAGTGCCCAACATCACCCCCGGCGCGCTGACCTGGACGGGGGAGGAAATCTTTACCTACCTCACCACCGGCTTCACCCCGGAGTACGATGCCGTGGGCGGCGAGATGGCGCATGTGGTCGACAACATGGGCCATCTGCCGGAAAGCGATGTGCGGGCCATCGTGGCCTATCTGCAGGCCGTAAAGCCGGTCAAATAGGATGGAGGCGGCGGCAGAGATGATCCTGATCGGTCAATATGACAGCCCTTTCGTGCGCCGCGTCGGCATCGCCCTGCGGCTTTACGGGATGGCTTTTGAACAGCGCCCGTTGTCGGTCTTTGGCAATGCAGCCGAGGTCGGGCGCCTCAACCCGCTGATGCGGGTGCCCGCGCTGGTGCTGGCGGAAGGTACGGTGCTGACCGACAGCCACCTGATCCTCGACTACCTCGACAGCCTGGCCGCCCGGCCACTGGCGCCGCGGAGCGAGCCCGAGCGCCACCAGGTCCTGCGCATCGTGGCGCTGGGCACCGGGATGGCCGAAAAAGCGGTGAGCCTGTTTTACGAACGCGTGCTGCATCCGGTGCCCTCGCCCACCTGGCAGACGCGCTGCGCGGCGCAGATCACCGGTGCGGCGCAGGCGCTGGAGGCGGACCGGGGCGCCCGCCCCGGCCCCTGGTGGTTTGGCGCCGAGATGAGTCACGCCGACATCGCCGTGGCCTGCGCCTGGCGTTTCCTCAGCGATGCCCTGCCCGACATCGACCGCAGCCCTTTTCCCGCCCTGGCCGCCCATGCGCAGGCCTGCGAGGCCCTGCCGGTGTTTCAGGAGATCTTTCAGGCCTTCGTGCCGCCCGCATAGCCCGGGATTGGCATAGGTCAGCCCTGGCCTGCTGCATCAAGGCCGGGGGTTTCACACCCCCGGGCCCCCGTGGGATATTTATGGACCAATGAAGGGGGGGGCCGGGGGGGGCGTTAGGGGGCAGGCCCGGTCGGGATCAGGCCTGGCCCAGTTTTTCCAGCCGGTTGGCGCGCAGGCGGGCGAAATCGTCGCCGGCGTGGTAGGAGGAGCGCGTCAGGGGCGTGGCCGAGACCATCGAGAAGCCCTTGCCCCAAGCGGCGGTCTCGTAGGATTTGAACTCGTCAGGGGTGACGAAGCGGTCGACGCGGTGGTGTTTCGGCGTGGGTTGCAGATACTGGCCGATGGTCAGGAAATCCACGTCCGCGGCGCGCATGTCGTCCATCACCTGCAACACGGCCTGACGGTCCTCACCGAGGCCGACCATGATGCCGGATTTGGTGAAAAGCGTCGGGTCAAGCTCCTTGACCTTCTGCAGCAGGCGCAGCGAGTGGAAATAGCGCGCGCCGGGACGCACCTCGGGGTAGAGGCCGGGGACGGTTTCAAGGTTGTGGTTGAAGACATCCGGGCGCGCCTCGACCACTTTTTCAAGGGCGGAGGGCGGGCATTTCAGGAAGTCGGGGGTCAGCACCTCGATCGTGGTGCCGGGCGCGCGGTGGCGGATGGCGCGGATCGTCATGGCGAAATGCTCGGCCCCGCCATCATCGAGATCGTCGCGGTCGACGGAGGTCACGACCACATGTTTCAGGCCAAGCTCCGAGACGGCATGGGCGACGCGGCCCGGCTCGAACGCGTCGAGCGCCTTGGGCTTGCCGGTCGCGATGTTGCAGAAGGAACAGCCGCGGGTGCAGATCTCGCCCATGATCATCATGGTGGCGTGGCCCTGGCTCCAGCACTCGCCGACGTTCGGGCAGCCGGCCTCTTCGCAGACGGTGACCAGCTTTTTCTCGCGCAGGATGTCGCGGGTCTGCTTGTAGCCTTCGGAGGTGGGCGCCTTCACGCGGATCCAGCTGGGCTTTTTCGGCTGCGGATTATCGGCCTTGTGCGCCTTTTCGGGGTGGCGCTCTTCGGGCAACTTCAGGTCGCGTGAGGTCATCGCTTTCTCCTGCCGCGGCTGGGCGGCCATGCCTCAGACATAACCTTTGACGCAAGGGATGAAAAGTTGTTCTCATCCGCTTTGTCCATGAAGATTGCATGGCGGCATTGCAAGCGGGGCATTTTGACATGGCCGAAGATTGGGCAAAGGTCGAAGCAGAGATCGGCAAGCTGCAGGCGAAGTGCAAGTCTTATTCCCTCGACGGGGCCAACAAGCTGTGGCACGCGATCCAGACCCGCGACAAGCTGATCGAAACGCATGAGAAGGCCTTTGAAAAGGCGGTTCTGGCGGCGCATGAGGCGGGCATCGTCGGCAAGACCGTGGCGGATTTTGCCAAGAACAAGGGTTTTGTCGATGCCAAGAAACTGCTCGAGGCGGACCGCAAGGCGCTGGTCGGCGAGTTGAAGGCGCTCGACACCTATTGCGACGAATGCGACAGCCTGGGCAAGATCGGCGACAAGATGAACGAGGCGGTGCTGAAATCGCTGAAGGCGGCGAAGGTCAGCTCTCCGGCGCAGCGCAAGGTCGAGAAGCTGCGTCTCGAACTGGCCGCCAAGGTCAAGGATCTGTTCAGCGCCCATGCCCTGGGCTTCAAGCCCGAGAAATTCCTCACCACCTTCAACGCGCAATTCGACAAGCTGATCGACCATTTCCTGGCCGAGGCGCTGAAGAAGGCCAAGCCCGCCAAGGAGGAGGGCGAGATGCCGCGCCCCCTGTCGGAGGCCAATAACAAGAAGCGCATCAAGGACATGGGCGAGCTTGACAAGCGGATCGAGAAACTCTGCAAGGACGCCCTGGCCGCCGCCGCCGACAAATCTCCGCAAAAGGCGATGAAATCGCTGGAAACCGCACAGTTCCAACTGGAGGCGATGCACAAGATCTATGGCGAGTTTGCCAAGCTGGTGTCGAAGTTCAAGAAAGAGATCGCCGAGTCCAAGGACCATGACGATGTCAAAAAGGCCGGGATCGAGATCAAGAAGCTATCCGATGACGCGAAGGCGACCTGCATGGCGACCCGCAAGAAGATCGAGGACAAATTCGCCGACGAGGAGAACCCGGAAGATTATCTGGGGCTGAACAAGCTGTTCAAAAGCTGAAGGATTTTGGCGGCCTCGACCGGGCGGCGCAGGACGCGGCCCGGCGCGGGACTGACGCGGGACGGCGGCTTTTCCCCGTGACAGCACATCGCGGCAGGCCCAGGCTTCCGAAGCCTTGGGCCGGGGGATGGGACGGGCAAGAGACGGAATTTCAACAAGGCGGATAGCGCAGATGGATTGCGGGGGGAACGGATGGCGAAAAGGATGATTGCGGAGGCGCTGGGAACTTTGATCCTGGTGCTGTTTGGTTGTGGTGCCGCTGTCTTGATGGGCGGACATATCGGGATGCTGGGGATCGCGCTGGCCTTCGGGCTGGCGATCGTGGCGGCGGCTTACGGGTTGGGCGCGATCTCGGGGGCGCATCTGAACCCGGCGGTGAGCCTGGGCATGGCGCTGGCCGGGCGGATGAGCCTGAGCGACTTTCTCGCCTATGCGGTGGCGCAGATCGTGGGGGCGGTGCTTGGCGCGGGAATCCTTTATCTGATCGCGACCGGCAGGGCGGATTATGTGATCGCGGTCAATGGTCTGGGGCAGAACGGCTATGGGCCGGGCTATCTGGGCGAATATGCCCTCTCCTCGGCCTTGATCTTCGAGACGGTGATGACCTTCCTTTTTGTCACCGTCATTCTGGGAGCGACCGAAAAGTCCGCGCCCGGGGCCATGGCGGGTCTGGCGATCGGGCTGACTTTGGCCGCGATCCATCTGGTGGGGATCGATGTGACCGGGGTATCGGTCAACCCGGCGCGCTCGATCGGCCCGGCGCTGTTTGTTGGCGGCACGGCGCTGGCCCAGCTTTGGGTCTTCATCCTGGCACCCCTGGCCGGCGGCGCCGTGGCGGGACTGGTCTACAAGGCCGGGATCACCCGGGTCTGAGGCTTCGGGAAGATGGGCAGATTGCCCATCCTACCAATAGCCACCTGCGCTGCGGAAATTTGGTAGGATGGGCAATGTGCCCATCTTCCCAGGGGTTTCACCCGATCAGCGGGCCGGACCTGCCATAGGTCTCGTCATAATGCCGGCGCAGGCGTTGCAGGGCGATGCGCAGGACGATCTTGCCCGAGCGCGCGGCCCAGCCCATCCGGCGCTCGGCCGCCTCGATGCCTTCCAGGAAACAGCAGACCCGCAAGGCCACATCGCCGAGACCCGGGCCAAGGTCGCGCAAGGCTGCGGCCACCCTTTCGCGCGCGGCGCGCGGTCCCTCGGCCAGGCCATTGTCGGCGCGAAAGCCGCCGCGGTCGCCGGTGGTCAGGAAGCGCTCCCAGTTCTGCGTGACGCGCGGGCCCATCTGCGCCAGCTCGAAATCCTCGCGCAGCCGTTCGGCCGCGTCGATCAGATCGGGCGTCAGGAAGACCTTGCCGTCCTTGTCGCGCCGCCGCCCCAGCACCGCCACCGGGCTTTCGGCGAGGTTGTAGCGCATCCGGCGCGGGCCCTCGTCGGTCGCGATCTCGCGTTCGGCCCAGTCGCGGTGCTGGCCTGCGAAGGCCGCCGGCGCCTCGGCGAGGCCGAGGCGGGTGCTCTCCTCCTCCTCCACCATCCGCCTCAGCGCCAGCCTGCCGGTGGCGGACAGCTCGTAACTCGTCACCCGCCCGGCCTTGCGGATCGCGATCCAGTCCTTCAGCACGAAGGCCTGGGCATAGGCGCGGTCGACCACCCCGGTGCGCGCGCTGCGCCCATCGGGAAACTCGCGCATCACCACGGCCTTTTCCATGTCAGGCGCCACCGCCAGTACCGAGCCCGGCTCGGCCAGGCGGCGCAGGATCCGGCGGCCCTCGCGGTGGAGGGCTGCTTCATCAAGGGCAAGGTTCGGGTGGCGGAGGGGGGCGGACATGGCTGGATCCTTTCTGGCTGGTTCCGAAGAGGGGCTTGCCTGCTGCCGGGCCAGGGCCTCCAGCGCTTCGTCCAGCAAAGGATCGTCGCGGCGGCCCTCGTAGCGGCGGACCTGGCGCAGGACGGTGGAGGCGTGCCGCCCGTCGCGCCGGGCAATGGCGCGCAGCGACAGGCCGGTTTCGGTGTGATCAAGGTATAGTCGCACCGCGTCCGGTATCCAGGCAGGCAGGGTCAGATGGGCGCTCAGATTGGGTTGCATATCGGGTTCCGGCTGCGGCGCAAGCGACCGCGTAGAGACAACTTGCAGTTTTACGACACTGAGCAGCATTCATTACCCAATCGTTAATTTCTGAGCATCTTCGTATAATTGTTTCGAAATCTTAAACAAACCAGTAACCATCGCACGGTGGAATCCGGCGTTGTGCAACGCTTGGTTGTGCTGCGGCATGATGCGCAAATCGAAACAATACGCATCGGAGTTGCTGCCATGACCGACTTTCGCGCCCTGCTCGCTGACCTGCGCCGCCCGCAGCTTTTGATCCGCGCGGCCCGCTTCGGCCTGTGCGATTACCGGCGCGACCGCGACCTGAAGCGATTGCTTGACGGCCAGCAGCCGGCCCCGGACCGCGCGGTGCCGCGCCTGTTGAACGAGGAGGAACGCCTTGAAGAAATTCGCAAATCCGGCGATGCCGCCTATTCGCTGACCCGCCACATCGAAATTTTGATCGCGCTGATGGCCGAAGTGCGGCTGTTGCCCCGGGTGATGGTCAAGCTTTAGGCCCGCACCACACCCTGTCGCGGCGGGTGGCCGGTCAGCCCTGACGGACCGACCACCCGATCGCATTGCAGATCACCCGCGCCGCCGCGTTGGCCGAGCGCAGGTCGGCATCGCGGGCGGGGACCAGTTCGACGACCGAGAGGCCAGCCAGCCCATGCGCCTGGATCGCGGCCTTCAGGATCGCCGTAAGCTCGGCAAAGCTGAAACCGCCGGGCGAGGGCGCATTGACCGCGGCACAGACCGAAGGGTCAAAGGCATCAAGGTCGATCTGGATGATCAGCGGCGCCCCGGAGGGGATCAGCCCGGCCACACCTTGCGGACCAAGGGCGCGCGCCTTCTCCACCGTCACCAGCTTCGCACCCCAATCCAGCGCGGCGCGCACCTCGGCAGGCCCCGCGCTGCCGACGCCGCGCATGCCCACCTGCGTGATGGACCCGACATGCCCCTGTTCGGAGGCGCGGCGCATCGTGCTGGAATAGCCGAACTTTTCGCCGCCCACCGTGTCGCGCCAGTCGATATGCGCGTCGATCTGCAGGATGTTCACCCTTGTGCCGGCAAAGCCCGCCAGAAACGGGATCGGCACGGAATCGTCGCCGCCGATCATCACCGGCACCGCCCCCGCCGCCACGATCTCGCGCGTGGCGGCGGCGATGGCGGCGCGGTTGGCGGGCCTGTCCAGCGGGTCCAGCGCGAGATCGCCAGCATCGAAAAGACCATGCTGACCCTCGTTCAGCAGGGGCCCGCCAAGGTCGAAATCGTAGTTGCTCAACAGCGAGGAGTTCTGCGTCGCCGCATCGCGGATCGCCTGCGGCGCCGTGCTGCTGCCGGTGGCCACATCATAGCCCATGTCCGAGGTGGCCGGATAAGGCGTGCCATGCGCGGCCCCGAATATGACGTGATCGCGCGGGGCAAGCGGCTGTTCCAGCGCCGGGCAGTCGATGAAGCGCCGGGTGGCGGGGGTGAAACGGTGAGACATGGAAAGACCTTTCGGACCGGCCATCATCTCCCGGACGTCCGAAACGGGTAAGGAAAGGCTAGCCGCGCCCGCCCTGCCCTGTCAATTTCCGCGCGCAAACCCCCGCCGATTGACGCCCGGGACGCAACAAAAAGCCCGCGCCAAACCCTTTCGGCGCGGGCCTTCCCGTTTCCGTTATCGAAACGATCAGATGAACGCATCCGGCATCGAGGCTTTGCGGTTGGCCACGAAAGCCTCCAGCTCTTCCTGCTTGCCTTCGTCCAGCGCGGGCTGGACGTAATCGCCCAGCATCTTCTTGACCCGCTCCGAGGCCAGGGCCTGGGTGTCGCGCGACCCCTCATCGGCCCAGGTCTCGAAGGGCTTGTAGTCGAAAAGATCGCTGCGCCAGAAGGCGGTCTTGAAGTTGGCCTGGGTGTGCTCGCAGCCGAGGTAGTGGCCGCCCGGACCGACTTCGCGGATTGCGTCCATCGCCTGGCCGTTGATATCCATATGCACGCCCTGCGCCAGATGGTGCAGCGTGCCCAGCTGGTCGGCATCCATCACGAACTTCTCGTAAGACGACACCAACCCGCCCTCCAGCCAGCCGCAGGCATGCAGCATGAAGTTCACGCCCGACAGAAGCCCCATGTTGAGCGAGTTGGCCGATTCGTAAGCCGCCTGCGCATCGGGAAGCTTGGAGCCGCAGAAAGCCCCCGCCGAACGGTAAGGCAGCCCCAGACGCCGCACCAGTTGGCCCACGCCATAGGTGATATGTGCGGCTTCCGGCGTCCCGAAGGTCGGCGCACCGGAGTTCATGTCGATCGAGGTCACGAAAGCCCCGGCAATCACCGGCGCGCCCGCCCGCACCAGCTGGCTATAGGCGACACCGGCCAGAACCTCGGCCAGAACCTGCGTCAAGGTGCCCGCCACCGTCACCGGCGCCATGGCCCCGCCGACGATGAAGGGCGAGACGATCGCCGCCTGATTGTTCTGCGCATAAACCTCCAGCGCACCCATCATGATGCCGTCAAAGGTCATCGGCGAGTTGATGTTGATGAGCGAGGTCATCACCGTGTTCTGGTCGACGAAGGCATCGCCGAACAGGATCTTCGACATGGCCACCGAATCAGCCGCCCGCGACGGCTCGGTCACCGAACCCATGTAGGGCTTGTCCGACAGAGTCATGTGGGCCAAGAGCATGTCGAGGTGGCGCTTGTTCACCGGAATGTCGGTCGGCTCGCAGACCGTGCCGCCGGAATGGTGCAGCCATTTCGACATATAGCCGAGCTTCACGAAATTGCGGAAATCCGCCAGCGTCGCATAGCGGCGCCCACCTTCGGCATCGCGGACGAAGGGCGGGCCATAGACCGGGGCGAGGACCAGATTCTTGCCGCCGATATCGACATTGCGCGCCGGGTTGCGGGCATATTGGGTGAAGCTTTTCGGCGCGGTGGCGCAGAGCTTGCGCGCAAGGCCGCGCGGAATATGGACGCGTTCGCCCTTCACATCGGCGCCGGCATCGCGCCAGCGTTGCAGGGCGGCGGGGTTTTCGACGAAATTCACGCCGATCTCTTCCAGAACGGTTTCCGCGTTCCATTCGATGATCTGCAGGGCTTCTTCGTTCAGGATCTCGAAATTCGGGATCTGGCGTTCGATGAACTTCGCGGTCTCGAAGCTGACAGCCGTCCGCTCGGCCCGGCGTGTTGCCCCACCGCCGCCACGCACTCGGCGCGCTGCACCCGTATCGCTCATGGTTCTTCTCCCGAAAGTTTTGCCTGTTATGGCCGAGGTGGCGGCTTTGCGGCGCCCCGAAAGCGCCGCTTGCGGCCTAAAACCGACATCGAACTTTGACGGAAACGACGCGTCAGCGGCGGCGCGCGGCTTTAGGCTGGCGGAAAGGAGCGTGTGATGCGGCTGGACGACTATCTCGAACGGATCGGGCTTGCGGGTCCGCCAGATCAGGAACGGACCCCGACCCTGGCCACCCTGCAGGCCGTCCACCGGGCGCAGGCCCATGCCATCCCCTACGAGGGGCTGGATATTCAGCAGGGCGTCCCCCTCGACCTCGACCCCGAACGGATCTTCGACAAGCTGGTGACCCGGCGCCGCGGCGGCTGGTGTTACGAGACGAACGGGCTTCTGGGCTGGGCTCTGGGCCAGTTGGGCTTTGAAGTCCGGCGCTGCGTGGCAGGCGTCTATCGGCGCGAGCGGGGCGATGCCGCCTTGGGCAACCACCTGACACTGATCGCTTTCCTGGATCAGCCCTGGCTTTGCGACCTCGGCCTCGGCGACGGGTTGCGCGGGCCGATCCCCCTGACCGAGGGGCTGCACCACGACGGCAAGCTCAGTTTCCGGCTGGAGCGGCTGCCCGACGGCTACTGGCGCTTTCACAACCATCCGCTTGGCGCGCCCGAGACCTTCGATTTCAGCGAAACCCCGGCGGATGAGGCCATCTTCCTGCGCCAGAACGCCTATCTGCAATCCGACCCCGGCTCGCATTTCGTCCAGAATGCCGAGGTGATTCTGATGGGAAAGGACGATTCCCTCACCCTTCTGGGCCGGGTGTTGCGCCGCACCACACCCGAGGGGGTGGAAAAGCAGCGCATCGACACGGCGGAGGCGCTGGAAACCCTGCTTTCCGCGCATTTCGGCATCAAAGACGTCGATATCTCCCGCCTCTGGCCCCGGATTCTGGCCCGCCACCGCGAGCTTTTCGGCGAGGATCAGCAGGGGTCTTGCGATTCTGCCGCGCCCTAGATAATCGGGCGCATGACCCAAGCTGCATCGCACCCCGCCCCGCTTCACGCCCCCCAGCATGATCGCCTGCTGATCATCGACTTCGGTTCCCAGGTGACGCAACTGATCGCGCGCCGTCTGCGGGAGCTGCACGTCTATTGCGAGATCCACCCTTACAACAAGATCGACGACGCCTTCCTTGCGGACTTCGCACCCAAGGCGGTGATCTTCTCAGGCGGCCCGGCCTCGGTCTATTGGGACGGCGCGCCGATGCCGCCGATGGGCGTGTTCGAGATGGGTGTGCCGATCCTTGGCATCTGCTACGGCCAGCAGGTGATGATGCATGTGCTGGGCGGCCATGTCGAAGGCGGCCACGGCACGGCGGAGTTCGGCAAGGCCTACGTCACCCCCGCCACCACTGACCTGCCGCTGCTGGAAGGCTGGTTCACCACGGGTGACGAGCAGGTCTGGATGAGCCACGGCGACCATGTCTCCAAAATCGCCCCGGGGTTCGAGGTTTACGGCACCTCCCCCAACGCGCCTTTCGCGATCACTGCCGATGTGAAGCGCAATTTCTACGCCGTACAATTCCACCCCGAGGTGCACCATACACCGAAAGGCGCCGAGCTTTACGCCAATTTCGTGAAACTCGCGGGCTTCAAGGGCGACTGGACCATGGGCGCCTACCGCGAAGAGGCGATCCGCAAGATCCGTGAACAGGTCGGCGATGCCAAGGTGATCTGCGGTCTGTCGGGCGGGGTCGATTCTTCCGTCGCGGCGGTGCTGATCCATGAGGCCATCGGCGACCAGCTGACCTGCGTCTTCGTCGACCACGGGCTTCTGCGCTTGGGCGAGGCGGAGCAGGTCGTCTCGATGTTCCGCGACGAATACAACATCCCGCTGATCCATGCCGATGAAAGCGCGCTCTTCCTTGGCGCGCTGGAAGGCGTCTCCGACCCTGAGGTCAAGCGCAAGACGATCGGCAAGCTCTTCATCGACGTGTTCCAGAAACACGCGCATGAGGTCGGCGGGGCGAAGTTCCTCGCCCAAGGCACGCTTTACCCTGACGTGATCGAAAGCGTCAGCTTCTCGGGCGGGCCCTCGGTCACCATCAAGTCGCACCACAATGTCGGCGGGCTGCCGGAGAAGATGGGCCTGAAGCTGGTCGAACCGCTGCGAGAGCTGTTCAAGGACGAGGTCCGCGCCTTGGGCCGCGAGCTTGGCCTGCCGGCCAGCTTCATCGGCCGCCACCCCTTCCCCGGCCCCGGCCTTGCCATCCGCTGCCCGGGTGAGATCACCACCGAAAAGCTGGAGATCCTGCGCCGCGCCGATGCGGTCTATATCGACCAGATCCGGAAACACGGGCTCTACGATGAGATCTGGCAGGCCTTTGCCGCCATTCTGCCGATGAAAACCGTCGGTGTGATGGGTGACGGACGCACTTATGACTATGCGCTGGCTTTGCGGGCGGTAACGTCAGTCGATGGCATGACGGCGGATTACTACCCCTTCACGCATGATTTCCTCGGCCAGACCGCCACGCGGATCATCAACGAGGTCAAGGGCATCAACCGGGTCTTCTACGACTGCACCTCCAAGCCGCCGGGCACGATCGAGCTGGAGTAGACCAAGGCTAAGGGGGCGCCTCGCCCCCTTCTCACGCCCTAGCGGAACGCGGCCAGGTTGTCCTGCAGCCAGCCCGCGGCCGAGCGCGGTGCGTGGCCGGTCAAAGCCGCGACCGTGGTGGTCGTCTCGGTCATCACCTCGTCATGGAAAATCCGGTCCAGACCCAGCTGCAGATCCGCGACCATCGGGGTCTGACCGGAATCGATCAGGACCTTGCGATGCTCCTCGGGCGTGCGGTGGTGGTAGGTCACCGGCTTGCCCAAAAGCTGCGACAGGGTTTGCGCGATATCGGGCATGCTGACCGCCGCCGGTCCGGTCAGGTGATAAGCGCGTTGCGCCTGCAGATGCTGGTCATCCAGCAGCACAACCCGCGCCGCATCGGCAATGTCGCGCGTGTCGATCAGGTTGACGCGGCCCTCGCCCGCGGCGCCGCCCCACCAGCCCCCGGCCACCGCCTTGCCGGCCCGCGCGGTGAGGATATCGACAAAGGTGCTGGGCCGCAGCACGGTATAGCCGAGATCCTGCCGCGCCAGATGCGCCTCGATCTGCATGTGCCAGTCGAAAGGATGCAGCCGGGTCGGCGGCCCCATGACCGAAAGCTTCACGATATGCGCCACGCCCGCGCTGACCGCGGCATCAATCAGCGCGATCTCGTTGGCGACCTGACGGTCCGAGGTGCCATGCGCCAGGAACAGCCGGTCCACGCCGCGCAAAGCCTCGGTCAGGCTGGCCGGGGTGCCGAAATCCACCGTCTTCCGCGCCACCGTGGAAGGCAGCCGCGTCGTGCCGGCATCCCGGGTCAGCGCCACCAGATCCACCGGATCCTCGGCCAGCCGCGCCACCAGCGCCGCCCCGACCCGGCCCGTGGCCCCCGCCACCGCAATCCGCACCCGCTTTACCTGCACAGAGACACTCGACATTTCCCGCTTCCCTTTCTATCTTGGAACAATCGGTCCACCATACATGGAACGATCAGTCCAAGATGTCAAGCGAGATGATCATGTCCGGCAAACCCCAGTTCGACGAGGCCTCGGTGATCCAGGCCGCGATGCAGGTGTTCTGGCGCCACGGCTATGCGGCGGCCTCGATCGACCAGCTGACCACGGCGATGGGCCTGTCGCGGTCGAGCCTGTACAAAAGGTTCACCGACAAGGAGGGCCTGTTCCAAGAGGTGCTCTCTGCCTATGCTGCCCGCGTGTTGCGCCGGATGAACGCGGTGGAGGGGCAGACGCGGCGGCAGCAGCTGGAGGCTTTGCTGCTGGATTTCCTGCCGAAACCCGGCACGCCGCCGCGCCCGCCGGGCTGCATGCTGGTCCGCTCCTGCGCTGAGATGGCCGACCTGCCCGAGGCGGGCCGCGCCCTGGCGCTGGAGGGCCTGACCCAGCAACGCGCGATCTTCCGCGCCATCCTGGAAGAGGCCGTCAAGGCCGGCGAGCTGGCTCCCGACGCCGATCTTGCCGCGCTGTCCTGGCATTTCCTCGGCCTGTTGCAGGCGATCATGACCCTGCCGCAGGCCGGGGCCTCGGCTGAGGATCTGCGCAAGCTGGTCGATCTTGGCCTCAAGGCCTGGCCAGCGCCGGAAGCTGCCCCTACGGCGTAAGATCGCCCGGCGGATGCTGCAGCGAAAGGCTGCCATCCGCACTCAGGACCACGCTCGCGCGGGTCTTGCCATCCGCGTCGATCAGCACCACGCCTGAGGCGCCGGCGTTGTTGAGAAACAGATAGGCCGAGGCGCCGCCCGGCCGGTCAAGCTTCAGATGCCCGCCCTTGGCATCCAGTTCAAAAGCCGCACTTGGCCCCGAAGGGTCAGGGTTGCGCAGCGTAATCGACGGCAGGCCGTTCGCAGCCGACAGGACCATGCGCGTGACACCGGCGGCATCGACGATCCGCAGTTCCTGCGTTGTCACGGCGGATGGGATGGGATCAGGCATGGCAGACCTTTTGAGACGGGCGCTCAGCGCGCTTGGGTGGGAGGAAGGCTGTGCAATGCGGCGCCGAAGCGCGCGATGGCCCCGGCAAAACGCGGGCCGCCCACGTCAAAGACCCAGCGTTTCAAAACCGGGGCATCAGAAAAGTCCAGCGCGTGCAGCCTGGCCTGCAGGTCAAGTGCCTGGACCAATCCGGCCACCATCGCCTCGGGCGCGCCGGAAGTGGCGGAGCCGGGCAAGCCGCCATCCAGCATCCCCGGCGCAAAGGCCACGGAGCTTGCCTTCAGCGCCCCGGCAAAGCCCACGGCGGTCGCCACCGCCCGCGCCATGACCTGCGGCGTCCAGACCTCTGGCGCGCCGAGACCGATCAGCAGCACCTGCCGCGCGGCAATCCCTGACGGCGGGCGGGGGATCAGCAGCGTCTCGCCCTCAGCAGCCGCAAAATGACCCTCGCGGCGCAAAAGCGTGGCGGCATGGCCGAGGGTGGCATCCAGATGGGCAAGGCCGCCGGTCGGGCCCTCCCCCACTTCATGCGAGAACATGCAGGCGCAGGACAGGTCCACCTCCGCCGTCACCGCATCCCGGACCGCGACCTCGACCGAGACGCCGTGGCTGAAACCGATGGGGACGGGGCTTTCCGTCACGGCTTGATCATGTCGCGGGCATAGGCGAGGCCGATGCCATAGCCGCCGGCGTGATCCTCGACGATCGCGCGGGCGCCGTCATAGGTGTCGTGCCGGGTCCAGTCGCGCTGCAGCTCCAGCAGGACCTGAATCCAGCTGGTCATCCTTGCGCCCGCATCCGCCATCCGGCGCAGCGCGAGGTCGTGGCTGGTCGCGGTCAGACCGCCGCAGGCGTCGCCGACGACGAAGACCTCATAGCCCTCGGCCAGCGCATCGAGGGTCGGGAAGGTCACGCAAGCCTCGGTCAAGAGGCCCGCGATCAGCAGGCGTTTGGCGCCGGTGGCCTTGATGGCGGTGCGAACGGTTTCATCCTCCCAGACGTTCATGTTGCGGCGTTCGATGGCCACGACATCGGGGATGGCGCGCTGGATCATCGGCATCACCGGGCCGCTGTAGACCCGGCTCGCCGAGGTGGAGGCGATGATCGGCAGGCCGAAGACCTGCGCCGTGCGGGCCAGCGCCACCAGATTGTCGCGCAGGGTCTGGCGGTCTTGCGAGCCGACGCCAAAGGCCAGACCGGCCTGGGTGTCGACCAGAAGCAGGGCGCAGTCCTTGGGGTCAAGCAGCGATTGGGTCATCCTGAGTCTCCTGCACAGGGGGGCCGGGGGGTGCCGCGGGGGGGGCCGGCGCCTCGGTTTCTGCGGTCATGGTTAGGGTCGGCCCCTGCCCCGCACCATCATACCAAGGTGTTAGCGGCGGTTTCACCGCTCCCAATAGGGCGGGTCGCCGAAGGCCTGCTTCAGATGCTCGGCCAGGGCGCGCAGCTTGGCCGAGGGGTTGCGGCCCTCGGGATGGGCCATGTGGATGAACTCGGGCTCGGGCGTTACCCCGACGTCGATCTCGACCAGATCGCCGCTCTTGACGGCAGGGGAAGCGATGAAGGCCGGCAGAAGGGCGATGCCGAGGCCGGCAATCGCCGCATCGCGCAGCATGTCGCCGTTGTTCATCCCCATGGCGAGCCTCGCCCGCACCGTGATCGTGCCGGCATCGGTCTGAAAGCGCCAATCCGCGACGCCGCGGTTGGTGTAGAACAGACCACGGTGCGCCTGCAGATCGTGAAGGCTCTGCGGCGTGCCATGCGCCGCAAGATAGGCGCGCGACGCGGTGAGCAGCCGGCGGCTCGGCGCCAGTTTCCAGGCGATCAGGCGGCTGTCGGCGATCGGCCCGTTGCGGATCACCGCGTCATAGCCCCCGGCAGAGATATCGACCCGGCGGTCGTCGATATCCAGCGTCAGCTCGATCCCCGGATGGGCGGCGAGGAAAGGGTAAAGCGCGGGCCCCAGATGCATCCGGCCAAAGGTCACCGGGGCCGCGATGCGCAAAGGACCCGACAGGGTGCCGCGCCGCTCGGCCATGGCGACGGTGGCCTCGCCGATCTCGGCCATGATGCGGCGGGCGTGGTCGAGGAAATCCACCCCGTCCTCGGTCAGCGTCAGCTTGCGCGTCGTGCGACGCAACAAGGCGCCGCCAAGCGTGCGCTCCAGCTCGGCCAGCCTTTCGCTGACCACCGATTTCGACAGGCGGAGCCGCCGCGCCGCCTCGCTGAGCGAGCCGCTTTCGACGGTGGTCACAAAGGCCGCGATGCCCTCGATCCTGATCATCGTTCGGCCTTTCCGAATTCGAGTTCCACGATTGGCAGTCTATTGCGAACGCCAAGGAGGCGCCATCTTCCTGTCATCGCAACCGCGGCCGAGGCCGCATCCAGATGAAAGTGGAAAAGATCATGCCCCGTTTGTCCAACAAAGTCGCCATCGTGACCGGCGCCAGCTCCGGCATCGGCCGGGCCACGGCCCTCTTGTTCGCCGCCGAAGGCGCCAGGGTCGTGGTCGGCGCCCGCCGCCAGGCCGAACTTGACGCGCTGGTGGCCGAGATCACCGCGGCCGGCGGCGAAGCTGTCGCCGTGGCCGGCGATGTGCGGTCGGAAGACTTCCACAAGGACCTGGTGGCCGCCGCCGTCCGCCACTTCGGCAAGCTCGACATCGCCTTCAACAATGCCGGCACCCTGGGCGAGGCAGGCCCGAGCACCGGGGTCTCCGAAGCCGGTTTTGCCGATACGGTCGCAATCAACCTGACCGCCTCGTTCCTCGCGGCCAAGCACCAGATCGCCGAGATGGAGAAGAACAGCGGCGGCTCGGTGATCTTCACCTCGACCTTCGTGGGTTACAGCTTCGCCTTCCCCGGCGTGGCCGCCTATGCCGCGAGCAAATCCGGGCTGATCGGCCTGACACAAGCGCTGGCCGCCGAATTTGGCCCCGCCAAGGTGCGCGTCAATGCGATCCTGCCGGGCGCGGTCGATACCGAAATGTACCGCGAGATGAACGACACCGCCGAAAAGCAGAGCTACATCACCAATCTGCATGCCCTGAAGCGGGTGGCGACACCGGAAGAGCTGGCCCGCTCGGTGCTGTACCTGGCCTCGGATGATGCGAGTTTTGTGACGGGCACGGCCTCGCTCGTCGATGGCGGCGCCTCGATCACGCGGAGCTGAAACGGGACCTGCGCCGGACCAATATCTGGTTCGGCGCGCACCACTTCCGATTTTTCGCAGAAAAATCGTGCCACGCCCCGTCATTCGATTTTTCGACGAAAAATCGTTCTGCCCTCAGTCTTTCGATTTTTCTGCGAAAAATCAGGCGCCGCGGACCGCGGCTTCGATCGCGGCCACGTCGATCTTTTGCATCGTCATCATCGCGGCGAAGGCGCGTTCAGCCTTGACCCCGCCGGCCGCCATCGCCTCGGTCAGAACACGCGGGGTGATCTGCCAGGACAGGCCCCATTTGTCCTTGCACCAGCCGCAATCGCTGGCCTGGCCGCCGTTGTCGAGGATCGCGTTCCAGTAGCGGTCGGTCTCGGCCTGATCCTCGGTCGCGACCTGGATCGAGAAGGCTTCGGAATGTTTGAACACCGGCCCGCCGTTCAGGCCCATGCAGGCGAGGCCCAGCACGATGAAATCCACCGTCAGGACCTGGCCCTTCCTGCCACCGGGAAAGTCGCCGGGCGCGCGGTGAACGGCAAGCACCCGGCTGTCGGGAAAGGTCGCGGCGTAGAAGGTGGCGGCCTCTTCGGCGGCATCGTCGTACCAGAGGCAGAGTGTCGGCTTGGCCATCGCATCCTCCCTGTGCTTTGACCCAGAATGCGCGCCGGGCGCGGCTTTGGTCAAGGACTTGTGGTCCTTCGCGCCTTGGCGCTAGTCTGGCCCCGACACCGCCGGATCCTGGCGCCGCGCCATGCCGGGCGGCGCCAGGATCCGGCGGCCCCCTGGTGCAAAGGCCTGAAGATGATCCGTTTGCGTGGTCAGATGATCTGCATGACCCAAGAAGAACTGGCCGCGGTGCAAAGCCATCTCGCGGCGCATCTGGCGCTGACAAGGGCCGAGCCGGGCTGTCTGACCTTCGAGGTCAGCCCGACCGATGATCCGATGATCTATGAGGTGATGGAGGCCTTCCGCGACCGCGCCTCCTTTGACGCGCATCAGGCGCGGACGCGCGAGAGCGCCTGGTTTGCCGCGACCCGCGGCATCCTGCGCGACTTCCGGATGGAAGAAATCGGCGACTGAGGCCCGCGGGCAAAGAAAAATCCGCCCCGGGCCGGGGGCGGATCCTGATAAGCGAACAGATGGTCCGGAACCCGAACTGTCAGGCCCGCATTCCGGAACAAATCTTCAGAAACTGCCGTGGCGGGCGACCTCTTGCAGGGCGAGGCGGCCGTTCGGGACTTCGCGCGGGCGATAGGCCTCGGGCAGCAGGTCGGGCGTGCCTTGGCGGCCGAGGGCCACGACGGCATAAAGCTCGTGATCTTCCGGCAGTTTGACGGCGGCCGCGGCCTTGTCCTTGTCAAAGCCGCCCATCGCATGGGCGATCCAGCCGTTGATATGGGCCTGCAGCGCCAGGCTCATCCAGGCGGCGCCGGCATCGAAGGCATGGGTCGAAAGCGCGGTTTTCACGCCGTCACGTTCGACCACCGTCTTGGCGCCGATCACGACGAGGGCTGCGGCTTTCTCGGCCCAGACCTTGTTGCCGGGGGCCAGCGTTTCGGCGATGGCGGCAAAGCCCGGCTCACCGCGCAGGGCCCAGACGAAGCGGGCGGGTTGGAAATTGGCGGCCGACGGGGCCCAGCGGGCGGCCTCGAGGATCGTGTTGACCTCGGCCACCGTCATCTCGGCCGCGGTGAAGGCGCGCGGCGAGGAGCGTTCCAGGAAGATCGGGTCGACCGGATGGTCGGCGATGCGGGCGGGGGTGACAGGAGCATTCATGGCGATATCCTCTTTGTGTTGCCGCTAACCTAGGGGCAGGTGCCAAGGCGGAAAAGGCCTGTGCGCGCAGAGCACCCCTGCAGGAATGAACAGAACTCCGGGTTCGGCCCCCTCATTGGCGGGGTTTGCGGCGCGGCCGAGCCCGGGCTTTTCCCGATCTGCCCGCAAAAGCACCTTTCGCCCTTGCAGCCGCGCCGGGGCCGGACCAATGTCCGCCCGCGTTTCCATTGGTGGATCATGGCCGAAAATCCCTTGCGTTTCCTGACGCGTCATCCCGATTACCTGCGCTATTTCATCGGCATGGTGCCAATCCAGTTCGGTGCCCAGATCGAGGCGATCACCATCGCCTGGCAGGTCTATCACATCGCCCGCGCCACCCGGAGCATCGAGGAAAGCGCCTTCATGGTCGGCATGGTCGGCCTGTGCCAGTTCGTGCCGATGTTCGTGCTGACGCTGTTCGCCGGCACCCTGGCCGACCGGGTCAGCCGCAAGGCCATCGTGATCTGGGCGCTTCTGGCTGAGGCGGCGGGCGTCATCGCGCTGGCCTTCCTTGCGCTGCAGACCGCGCCTTCGCTGCAGGCGATCTTCGTGATTGCCGCCGTTTTCGGCGCGGCGCGGGCCTTCCTGTCGCCTGCCGCCTCGGCCCTGGTGCCGATGCTGGTGACGCGGACCGACATGCCCAAGGCGATCTCGATCTCGACCACGGTCTGGATGACGGCGGTGATCGTCGGCCCCTTCATCGGCGGCTTGCTGATCACGCTGAGCATGGCGGCGGCCTATGGGATCACCGCACTCGCCTATGGCATGGGTGTCGCCTGCCTCGCCCTGATCCGCACCCCCACCACACCCGAGCGGCAGGAGGGTCATCCCCTGACCCAGCTGCGCGAGGGGTTGGTCTATGTCTGGCAGAACAAGGTGGTGTTCGGGGCGATCTCGCTGGATCTGTTCGCCGTGCTTCTGGGCGGGGTGACGGCGCTGCTGCCGGCCTTTGCCACCGATATCCTGCAGGTCGGCCCCCTGGGCAACGCCCTGCTCCGCATGGGACCAGCCGTCGGCGGGCTGGCGATTTCGGCCTGGCTGACCTTCTTCCCGATCAAGCGGGCGGCGGGGGTCAAGATGTTCCTTGGCGTCGCGGCCTTTGGTCTGGCCACGCTGGTCTTTGCCTTTTCCCGCTCGATGTGGCTGTCAGTGCTGGCGCTGGCGGTGCTGGGCGCGGGGGACATGATCTCGGTCAACGTCCGGCAAACCCTGATCCAGATCGTGACGCCAGACCATATGCGGGGCCGGGTTTCGGCGGTCTCCGGCCTCTTCATCTCCGGCTCCAACGAGCTGGGCGAGTTCGAAAGCGGGGTCCTGTCCCGCTTCATGGGCCCGGTGATGGCGGCGGCTTTTGGCGGCATCGGCACGCTGATCGTGACCGGGATCTGGGCCACGATCTTCCCCGCCCTGCGCAAGGCCGATACATTGGATGGAACAACCCGTGACTGACGCTGTAAGCCTGCCTTCGGACACCTATCATCCCTGGAAGGCCGCGGCCTGGATGATGGGCTCGGTCGTCTCCTTCTCGCTGATGGCGGTGGCGGGGCGCAATGTCGTCCATGTCCATGACACGTTCGAGGTGCTGATGGTGCGTTCGGCCTTCGGCTTCGTGCTGGTCGTGCTGGTGGGCCTGCTGACCGGCCGCCTGCACGAGGTGACGTTGCAGCGGATGCCGGGGCATTTCCTGCGCAATATCGTGCATTTCGCCGGACAAAACCTGTGGTTCCTCGCCCTCACCCTGATCCCCCTCGCCCAGGTCTTCGCGCTGGAGTTCACCTCGCCGATCTGGGTGATCCTGCTGTCGCCGATCTTCCTGGCCGAGAAGCTGACGGCGCAACGGCTTGGGGCTGCGGCCCTGGGCTTTGCCGGCATCCTGATCGTCACGCGGCCAGGCATGGCCAATATGAACATCGGGGTTCTGGCCGGCGCGGGGGCGGCGGTCTGCTTTGCCGCCGTCTCGATCATGACCAAAAGGCTGACGCGCGGGATCAGCGTCATCGGCATCTTGTTCTGGCTGACCTTCATGCAGTTCTTCTTCGGGCTGATCGCGGCGGGCTATGACGGCCATATCACCTGGCCCACGGCGCAGACCCTGCCCTGGCTGGCGCTGATCGGCCTCTGCGGGGTGACGGCGCATCTGAGCCTGACCTCGGCCCTCGCCCTCGCCCCGGCGGGCTTTGTCGTGCCGATCGACTTTCTGCGCCTGCCCTTCATCGCCGTCATCGGTGCCCTGTTCTTTGCCGAGCCTTTCGACCCCTTCGTGCTGGCCGGGGGTGCGGTGATCTTTGCCGGCATCCTGTTGAACATCCGCGCCCAGTTTCGCAAAGGCTGAGCCGGAAGGCGCAGGTTCCGGGTGGCCTTGGCCGCCCGGAACGGAGCAAAGGAGCCTTATGACCATGCCCATCGCCCAAACCCGCCTGAGCGTGAAAAGCTGGGGGCTTCTCCTCCTCCTCGCCCTGATCTGGGGCGGGTCGTTCACTGCCAACCATGCGGCCCTGGCCGAACTGCCGGTGACGCTGGTGGTGGCCGGGCGGACGAGCATCGCGGCCTTGGCTCTGTGGGCCTATATCGCCGCAACTGGCCTGCCGGTGCCGCGCGGCTGGAGGTTTGCCCGCGATGCGCTGGTGCTTGGCATCTTCAACAATGTCGTCCCCTTCAGCCTGATCGTCTGGGGCCAGACCCAGATCGCCTCGGGTCTGGCCGGGATCCTCAACGCTTCGACGGCGGTGTTTTCGGTGCTGGTCGCGGCGGCGGTCTTCCCGGATGAGCGGCTGGGCCCGCGCCGCCTCATCGGCGTGGTGCTGGGGCTGGCGGGCGTGGTCGTGGTGATCGGCCCCGCGGCGCTGACCCATCTCGACCTGACCTCGCTGGGGCAACTGGCGATGCTCGGGGCGGGCCTCTCCTATGCCGGGGCCGCCGCCTATGGCCGCCGCGCGCTCAAGGGCATCCGGCCCGAGGTCGGGGCGGCGGCGATGCTGACCGCCGCCGCGCTGATCATGGTGCCGACCGCCCTGATCCTGAACGGGGTGCCCGAGACGCCGCAGGGCAAGACCCTGCTCGCCGTCCTCTACCTCGCCCTCATCGCCTCGGCCCTTGCCTACCGGCTGTTCTACACGATCCTGCAGGCGGCCGGCGCCGGCAACCTTGGCCTTGTTACCCTGCTCATCGCGCCGGTCGCCGTGGTCTTCGGCGCGCTGGCCTTTGGCGAGGCGCTGCCGCCCACCGCCTTTGCCGGCCTCGCCCTCCTGACCCTCGGCCTCGTGGTGATCGACGGGCGGCCGCTCGCCTGGATCATCCGGCGATTTTCCGCGTGAATCTCCGCGCCCGAGCGGCTAAACCCCGGACATCCTTTTCGCCGGGCACGAGGAACCGAAAGCCGATGATCTACCAGACCGCGCAAGACTACCTCTCCGCCCCGCGCAAGCAGGTGCTGTTGTTCGGCATGTCGGGTCTGGGCAAGACCACGCTGTCCAACATGCTGCGCGACACCAAGGGCGCGGGCGGCTGGTTCCATTACTCGGTCGATTACCGGATCGGCACCCGCTACATGGGCGAATACATCGCCGACAACTTCAAGCGCGAGGCGATGAAGGTCCCGCTGCTGCGCGAACTGCTGATGTCGGATTCGGTCTATATCGCGTCCAACATCACCTTCGACAACCTGGCCCCGCTGTCGACCTACCTTGGCAAGCCCGGCGCCGCCGAACACGGCGGCCTGCCCCTGGAAGAATACCAGCGCCGCCAGGCCCAGCATGCCAGCGCCGAAGTGGCCGCCATGCTCGACACCACCCGCTTCATCGCGCGGTCCAAGGACATCTACGGCTATCCGCATTTCATCTGCGACACCTCCGGTTCGGTCTGCGAGGTGGTCGAGGCTGACAATCCCGCCGACCCGGTGCTGCGCGAAATTTCCGACCATCTGCTTCTGGTCTGGATCAAGGGCACCCCGGCCCACAGCGCCGAACTGTGCCGCCGCTTTGACCGCGCGCCGAAGCCGATGTACTACCGCCCCGCCTTCCTGATGCAGGTCTGGGAGGAGTTCCTCCGCGAACAGGGCAAGGGCCCGGAGGAGGTCGACCCCGACGCCTTCCTGCGCTTTGGCTATGCCCGGCTTCTGGAAAGCCGCCAGCCGCGCTATCAGGCGATGGCGGAATGGGGTGTCACCATCACCGCCGAAGAGGCCGCCGAGGCCAGGACGCCCGAGGCCTTCGACGCCCTGATCGCCCGCGCCATCGACCGCAAAGGGGCTTGATCGCCCGACCGGAACTCTTACTTAACCACCCTGCCCTAGGCTCCTTCGCCTGACGTGCCAGACCAAGCCTGAACCCCCGAGGATTCCATGCCCATCACCCTGCCCGAAACCCTGCCCGCCTATGACGTTCTGCGGTCCGAGGGCGTCATGGTCATGTCGCCCGACCGGGCCGCGCATCAGGACATCCGGCCCTTGCGGATCGGGTTGTTGAACCTGATGCCGAAGAAGATCCAGACCGAGAACCAGTTTGCCCGGCTGATCGGCGCCACGCCTTTGCAGATCGACTTCCAGCTGATCCGGATGACCGAACATCAGACCAAGAACACCGCCGCCGAACATATGGCGACCTTCTACCGTCCCTTCGCCGAGGTGGAAGCCTCCGGTGAAAAGTTCGACGGCCTGATCATCACCGGCGCGCCCATCGAACACCTGCCGTTTGAGGAGGTGACCTATTGGGACGAACTGAAACGCGTGATGGACTGGACCCAGACCAACGTGCATTCCACCTTCGGCGTCTGCTGGGGCGGCATGGCGATGCTCTACCATCACCACGGCGTCCAGAAACACATGCTTCCGGCCAAGGCCTTCGGCTGCTTCCCGCAGCTGAACCTTGCGCCGACCTCGCCCTATCTGCGCGGGTTTTCCGATGAATGCGTGATCCCGGTCAGCCGCTGGACCGAGGAAAAGCAGGAGGAGATCGACGCCGCCGGCCTGCGCACGCTGCTCGGCTCGCCCGATACCGGCCCCTGCCTGGTCGAGGATGCCAGCCGCCGCGCGCTTTATATCTTCAACCACTTCGAATATGACAGCGGCACGCTGAAGCAGGAATACGACCGCGATATCGCCAATGGCACGCCGATCAACGTGCCGATGAACTACTATCCGGGCAACGACCCGAGCCGCCCGCCGCTCAACCGCTGGCGCAGCCATGCCCATCTGCTTTACGGCAATTGGGTCAATGAGTTGTATCAGACCACCTATTTCGACCTGAACCAGATTGGCAGCTGACCCGACCCTGCTGGCACTTGTCCTCGCAGCGCTTGCGCTGGCGGCGCTGGGTCTGGTCTGGCGGGTGCGGAGCCGGGCTGCGGCGATCCGGCGGCGCTTTCCGCCGCTGGGGCGGATGGTGCAGGTCGCGGGGCGGCGGGTTCACGCGCTGACACTGGGCACCGGGCGCGACCTCGTGCTGTTGCACGGCGCCTCGGGCCAGGTGCGCGACCTGCTGCCGCTGATGGAGCGTCTGGCGCCGCATTTCCGGGTGACGGCGCTGGACCGGCCCGGGCTTGGCCATTCGCAAAGCCTTGGCGCGGGCGGTGTGGCGCCCGCTGACCAAGCCCGGCACCTCGCGGCGGCGGCGCAGGCCCTCGGGCTGAAGGCGCCGATCGTGCTGGGGCAAAGCTATGGCGGGGCGGTGGCGCTGGCCTGGGGGCTGGAGGTGACCGGCGATCAGGCGGCGGCGGCGCTGGTCCTCGTCTCGGCCGCGGCGATGCCCTGGCCGGGCAAGCTCGACTGGACCTACCGGCTGACCGAAACCGCGCTGGGGCGGGTGCTGATCCTGCCCTGGGCCACGGCGCTGATCACCGACCGCAAGCTGCAGGCGATGATGCCGGGGCTTTTCGCCCCCGAGGCGGCGCCGCCCGATTATGCGGCGCGCACCGGGGCGGCGCTGGCCCTGCCCTATGGCCATCTGGCCGACAATGCCCGCCAGGTGAACGCGCTCTTTGCCCATGTCACGGTGATGCAGCACCGCTATGGCGAGCTGCTGATCCCGGTCGAGGTGATCCACGGTGCCGCCGACCCGATCGTGCCGGCAGCGGTTCATGCCGAACCGGTCAGCCGCCTGATCCCGGGGGCCGCGCTGACCGTCCTGCCCGCGGCGGGCCACATGCCGCATCACAGCCGCCCCGACGACGTGGTGGCGGCGGTTCTGCGCGCGGCGCGCCGCGCCGGGTGGACTTGACCGCAGGCTTTGCCCTACACAAGGGAAAACCGGAGGAAGATCATGGACCTGCCATTCGACGGTGCCATCACCCGCTATTTCAGGAAAGACGCCCCGAAAGAGGTGCGCGAGGCGATCGAGACCGCCTCGAAGGACGAGATCCTGTCCAAGGCCTATCCCTACCGCGAAGAGATGAAGAAAAAGGACTACGAGGCAAGGATGGAGGTTTTGCAGCTGCAACTGGTGCGGATGCATTACGACCTGAAAGCCAAGGGCAAACGCCTGATCGTGGTCTTCGAGGGCCGCGATGCGGCGGGCAAGGGCGGCACGATCGAGGCGATCAGGCTGAACCTCAACCCGCGGGTGGCGCGCGTCATCGCCTTGCCCAAACCGACCGAGCGCGAGGCGGCGCAGTGGTATTTCCAGCGTTATGTCGACCAGCTGCCCGCCTTGGGGGAAATCTCGCTTTACGACCGCAGCTGGTACAATCGGGCGATCGTCGAACCGGTCTTCGGCTTTTGCACCCCCGAACAGCGGGCGAAGTTCTTTCGGCAACTGCCGGATTATGAACAGATGATCACCGACGAGGGGATCGTGCTGGTCAAGCTCTGGCTGGAAGTGAACCGCGCCGAACAGCTGCAACGCTTTCTGGACCGCGAGAAGGACCCGCTGAAACAGTGGAAGCTGAGCCAGATCGACATCGACGGCCTCGGCAAGTGGAAAGACTATTCCGAAGCGATTGCCGATACGATGAAGCGGTCGAATTTCAGCTATGCGCCCTGGACGGTGATCCTGTCGGACGACAAGCTGCGCGCCAGGATCGCGGCGATCCAGACCGTGCTGAACGCGATGGACTTTGACGGCAAGGACCCCGGGCTGATCGGGGCGATCGATCCCAAGGTCTGTGGCGGGCCTGACGTGATGGGGATGTGAAGCGCAGGTTGGGCGCGGGTCGGACGGGGGGCGCGCGGCGGCTCCGGCTGGGGGGCTTGCCGCCCCCCAGACCCCCCGCGGATATTTCTGTCTGGATGAAAGACGCGACGTGAAGCAAGGCTATCATCATGGCAATCTGCGGCAGGCTTTGGTGGAAGCGGCGCTGGAGCTGATTGCGGAGAAGGGGCCGACCGGGTTCACCCTTTCGGAGGCGGCCAAGGCGGTGGCGGTGACGCCGGCGGCGGTCTACCGGCATTTCGCCGGGCGCGACGAGCTGATCGCCGAAGTGGCGCGCCAGGGCTATGACATTTTTGCCGCCCTGATGGAGTTCGCCTATAACGACGGCAAACCCTCGGCGCTCGCGGCGTTTGAGGCGACCGGGCGGGCCTATCTGGCCTTTGCACGCAAATACCCCGGGCATTACATGGCGATGTTTGAGAGCGGCCTCAGTTTCAACGCCCATCCTGACCTTGCGTTGATGGCGCAGAAGGCGCGGTCGGTGCTGGAGAAGGCGGCGGAGAGTTTGAGCCAGCATATGCCCATGGGGCGGCGGCCGCCGGCGTCGATGTTTTCGGCGCATATCCTGGCGATGAGCCATGGTGTGGTGGAACTGTACATGCGCGGCAATCCGGGGGCGAAATCGCCCTTCTCGCCCGAGGATCTCCTGGAGAGCGGGATCGGGATCTATCTGCGCGGCCTCGGGCTTTTGAAGCCGGATGCCTGAACTTACGCTGTATGGCGCAAGGCTTACGCCGTAAGCCCGGGGGACTTACGGCGTAGGGACAGACTTACAGGCGAAGGTCAGCGGAACATCACCAGGGCGCCGGGGCTCCAGCCGAGGCGGGCGCGGGTGCCGATGTCGAGCACCGGACGACCGAAGACGTTGCGCATCGACAGGCGCATCGGCTCACTCGTGCCATCGAGGACCACGTCGTAATAGGTCATGTCGCCGTAATAGACGACCTCCTGGATCGTCGCCATCGTCTCGCGGTCGGTGGCGGTTTGGCCCTCGAAGAGCAGGGTTGCGGTTTCGGGGCGGAAGCCCACGGTGCAGCCGCCGGGCGAGGGTTGGCCGGTCACCTGTTTTTCAGCGTCCAGCGTGATGCGGCCGAAGCCCTGGGCCTCGACCTCGACCTTGCCGCCGGATTCCGAGATCAGCTTGGCAGGCAGGAAGTTCATCGTGCCGATGAAATTGGCGACCGCCCGGGTCTTGGGCAGCCGGTACAGGGTTTCGGGGCTGTCGAGCTGGGCGATCTGGCCTTCGAACATCACGGCGATGCGGTCGGACATCACCAGCGCCTCTTCCTGGTCATGGGTGACCAGAATGAAGGTGATGCCGACCTGGCGCTGCAGCTTGATCAGCTCGACCTGCATATTCTCGCGCAATTTTTTATCAAGCGCCGAAAGGGGTTCGTCCAGCAGCAGCACCTTGGGCTTCAGGATCAGGGCGCGGGCCAGGGCCACGCGTTGACGTTGGCCGCCCGAGAGCGCATTGGCCGCCCGCTTGCCATAACCGGCAAGGCCGACCATGGCCAGAGCCTCGTCCACCGCCTTGGCCTTGTCTTCCTTCGAGCGTGGGTCCTTGCGCAGCCCGAAGCCGACATTCTGTTCCACCGAGAGATGCGGGAAGATCGCGTAGCTTTGGAAGACCATGTTGGTCGGGCGCTGGTTGGCCGCGACATTCGCCATATCCTTGCCATCGATCAGCACCACGCCCGAGGAAATCCCCTCGAACCCGGCAATCGTGCGCAGCAAAGTGGTCTTGCCGCAGCCCGAAGGCCCGAGCAGCGAGAAGAACTCCCCCGCCTTGATCGTGGCATTGATGCCGCGCAGCGCGTGGTAGTCGCCATAATATTTATGGACGTCCTTGAATTCGATCATGTCAGGTTTGTCAGACGTCACAGGAAGCCTCCGGTATCCTTGGCGCCGGTCTTGGCTAGGCCACGACGGCGGAAAAACTCGGCCAGGGCGAGAAGGAGGATCGAGACCCCCACAAGAATGGTCCCCAAGGCCATGATATTGGGCACGTTTTTCGGAAAACGCAGCTGCCCGTAGATATAGGTCGACAAGAGCGGTTCGCCCGAGCCGAGGAAGTTGGCCAGGATGAACTCGTCAATCGAGATGGTGAAGCAGATCAGGAGGGCCGAGATGATCCCCGGCATGACGAGCGGCAGGATGATCAGGTAAAAGGTCGAGATCGGGCCCTCGCCCAGATCCTGCGCCGCCTCCTCCAGCGATTTGTCCAGGGACTGGAAGGCCGAGGTCAGGATCGCCACGGCGAAAGGCGTGCAGATCAGCACATCGCCGAGGATGATGGTGAAGAGCGACAGTTGCACCCCAAGCGACAGAAGCACGACGAGGATCGCCATGGCCATGATCATGTCGGGCAGCACCATCGGCAAGAGGATCAGCCCCATCAGCGGCCCCGACCCTTTGAAGGTGTAGCGCGTGCTGGCGCGGGCCGCGAAGATCCCCAAGGTGGTGGCGAGGACCGAGGTGCAGACCGCCACGATCAGGCTGTTCTTCAGGGCGATGCCCAGTTGTGCGTCGTGAAAGACGTTCTGGAACCATTGCGTCGTGAAGCCGTGCAGCGGGAAGGCCACCGCGGTCGCATCGTTGAAGGCGAAGATCGGCAGGATCACGATGGGCGTGTAAAGGAAGGCCAGATAGGCCAGGGTGTAAATCCGCAGCGTCGGGAATTTCATTTCACACTCCTGATCTTGCCGCCGACCAGCACGAGGTACAGCGCCGCATGCCAGACCACGGCGAGCATGATCGCCATCACCGGGCTGCCCATCGCCTCACCCAGCGCGCTGAACACCAGGAACTGCGCCACGACCGCCAGGACGCAGGCCGCGCCGCCAAGGATCCATGGCATGCCGGCGCCGCGCACCGTCACCCGTTCGGCGACCCATTTCATCAGTACGGCGCAAAGCTTACTTTGTACGAAGGCGTAGAACAGGACCAGCACCACCGCGACCATCGACGACACCGCCGCCGCCGAGCCCAAGGGCCGGTTGTCCGCCTTCAGCATCTGCTTTTCGATCATGTTGGCGATCATCGGGATCTTGCCACCGCCAATCAGGTTCGGCGTCACATAATCGCCGATCGTCGGGATGAAGACGATCAGCACCGCCGCGACCACGCCGGTCATCGACAAAGGCAGCGTCACCCGCAGGAAAGTGGTGAACCGCGTCTCGCCCAGATCCTGCCCGGCCTCAAGCAACGAACGGTCGATCTTCTCCAGCGCCACATAGATCGGCAGGATCGCAAAGGGCGCGTAGGAATGCGCCAGCGTCACCACCATGGCCTGGATCGTATAGGCCATCTGCAAGGGCTCCGAGATGATCCCCACCTCCATCAGGGCCGAGTTGATCACCCCGGTGCGCCCGATCATCACGTTCCACATGAAGACGCGGATCACGTAAGAGGTCCAGAACGGGATGGTGATCAGGAACAGCCAGAGCGACTTTTTCGCCGGCGAGACCTCGAAACTCAGGAAATAGGCCACCGGATAGGCCAGGAACACCGTGGTTGCCGTCACCAGGATCGATACGATCATCGAGCGCATCAGCAGGGTCTGCACCACCGGATCGGTCCAGGCGCCCAGATAGGTCTCGGTCGAAACCGTGCCATCGGGCAACTGGGAATGGCATTCGCCCACATAGTTGCAAAGCTGGAAATGTGGGATGATCGACAGATAACCGTCGGTAAGGAAGGAATAAAGCAGCGTCGTGGCCAGAGGCGCGGCGAGGAGCAGTATTGCGTAGATCGCCGGAGGGCTGATCAGGGCAAGCCCACTCGCAGCCTCCGATCCCCAGAAGCGGCTCCGCTGTTGCGGTTCAGACATCAATCACCCTGTTGGCTCGGTTCTTGGTAACTTGACATGCGGCGGCTTGCAGATGCCGCCTCTTCTAACGTTTGATCAAATTAAGCAGCTTGCGCTGCGTCGCGCAAGCGATTTGATGGCGAGATTGCGCCTGAGCCTCGGGCCTGACAAGACGGATGCTGGAAAACCGGGCTAAAGCGTGCCAGATTCCACGGCGATCGCCCGCTTCTTCAACTCTTCCATCAGGCGCGGCACGACATGCGGGCTGGCGACCGCCAGCTGCATCGCCTCGACCAGGGCCTCGTCGGGGCCGGCTTCGGTCAGGCGCCAGATCTGGCGGTGGGCGGCGCCGTCCTCGTAGACAATCTCGGTGCGGCCGGCACGGCTGACGCGCCAACCCAGAAAATCCGCGCCCTGCGGCGCGTGGAAAGTGGATTGAAGTCCCATGTTACCTCTTCGCCGGGCGCTTTTTTGACTGCTCGCTTATGCCCGATGGCTCAGAGTGCCCAAAGCTTTCCCTTTACGTCAATCCCTTGCGGATGACGCAGCGCAGCATGAGTCCCGCGGGACACAGTGCCTGACGGTGTAAGGCGTCACACCGCCATGTCGTTGGGCGGAAAGGCCAGCAGGCTGCACAGGCTTTCCAGCCCCTGTTCCAGCCGGATCCGCGCGGAATCGCCCCCCAGCGCCATCCGCACGGCATTGGGCGCGCGGCCCGTCACCATGGCGTATTGATCGGCCGAGCGCAAAAGCACGCCGGCCTCCTCGGCCCGCCGCGCGAAGGTCGAGGCGCGCCAGCCCTGCGGCAGGTTCAGCCAGACGAAGGGCAGGCCGGGCTGCCAGCGGATGTCGAAGCCGCCGAGGATATTGGCGGCCATCCGGCTGCGGGCGGCGAATTCCGCCATGACCTTGGTGCGGATCTCCTCCGCGGCGCCGGACTGGAAGAGCTCAAGGCACAGCGCCGAGACCGCCTGCGACAGCGCGAAATAGCTTTGCTGGGCGGCCAGGCGCCCGGCCTCGCCCATGCCGGTCGGGCAGATCACGAAGCCAAAGCGCAAGGCCGCCGAGACCGATTTCGACAGGCTGCCGATGTACCAGACCCGCTCCGGCGCCAGTGCGCGCAGCGTGGGCCGGTCGGACAATCGGGCCGAATAGCATTCATCCTCGATGATCTGCAGATTGTACTTGCGGGCGATGGATACAATCTCGGCCCGCCGCGTTTCAGACATCCGGGCCGTGGTCGGGTTCTGCGCCTCGGGCGTCAGGCAGAGCACCTGCGGCCCATAGCGCCGGCAGGCCAGTTCCAGCGCATCGGGGCGCATCCCCTCGTCATCCAGCTCGACGCCGTAAACCTCGGCCCGGGCCAGACGGGCGGCATAGCGGAAGCCGGGGTAGCACAGGTCCTCGACCAGAACCACCGGCTTGTCGCCGCGCAGGCAGCAGTTCAGGATCAGCGAAACGCCATTTTGCCCGCCGTGGCTCAGCACCACATCCTGCGGGCCGACCGGGCCCATGGTGCGGGCCGAAAGCCAGGCGCAGACGGCGGAACGCAAAGGCAATTCAGCGGCTTGGCTGGTATAGTCCAGCCATTGGTCATCAATCTTGCCGGCCATCCGGCGCAACGCCTCACCCAGCGCCGCGACCTGGCCGACCTCGGGCAGGTTGGGTGAGCGGAGATCGAGCCGGCCATCCACCGGCCTGTTGTCGCGCTCCGCCGGGGTGGGAGCCGGCGGCCCCAGGGGCTGGCGCTGCGCCGCAACGAAAGTGCCGCGCCCGACCGTGGCCTGCAAAAGCCCCTCTTGCGTGACGATCTGGTAGGCGCGGGCCACGGTGCCCGGCGTCACCTTGATCTGCCAGGCCAGATCGCGCACCGGCGGCAGCCGCGCGCCCTCGGCCAAGGCGCCGGAGCGGATCGCCCCGCGCAGGGCTTGCGCCAGCGCCAGATACTTCGGGCCGTCATCGGCAAGTTCTGGCTGCCAAATTGTATCCATGACAATTGTCCTCTGGCGATTCTTCGCCCTGCATTGTATCTATTATCTACGATAAACGCAAACTTGTATCAACACAATCGAGATGGAAAATGACCGCCCTTGACGTGAATGTCCTGCGCCTGCCCCTGCCGCCCCTGTCGCGCGCCCTGCTGCGTGCCACATTGGTCGTCGTGCAATGGGACTTGCGACGCCGGACCCGCAAGGACTTGCGCGGTCTGACCGACTATATGCTGCAGGATATCGGCCTTGACCCGATGTCCGCCGCGCAAGAGGCGGCCAAGCCCTTCTGGAAGGCCTGAGGCCCCGAAGGCGCCGCCCTCCCCCCGAGTTTTCCCCGACTAGGGCCGCAATTGCGGCCCTTTTTTTCGTTCCCGTCCTGGCCCGGACCCTGTCAAAGCCATCGGTACAAAGCAAAAGGCCCGCGCCAGGGGCACGGGCCTTTCGGGAATGTCGCGCGTATTAGCGCTTGGAGAACTGGAAGGACCGGCGGGCTTTGCGCTTGCCGTACTTCTTGCGTTCCACCACGCGGCTGTCGCGGGTCAGGAAGCCAGCGGCTTTCAGGGCGCCACGCAGAGCGGGTTCATACAGCTGCAGCGCCTTGGACACGCCGTGCTTCACAGCACCGGCCTGACCCGAGAGACCGCCGCCAGCCACCGTGGCCATCACGTCGAATTGGCCTTCGACATTGGCCACCGTGAAGGGCTGGGCGAGGATCATCTGCAGCACCGGACGGGCGAAGTATTCCGCCATGGTCTTGCCGTTGACGATGACCTTGCCGGAGCCCGGCTTGATCCAGACGCGGGCGACCGCGTTCTTGCGCTTGCCGGTGGCATAGGCGCGGCCCAGCTTGTCGCGCACAGCGACGCGGACCGGGGCCAGCGAGGCTGCCGGAGCAGCTGCGCCAACGGCCGATTTCAGATCGTCGAGAGATTTGATATCGGTCATGATCATGCGCTCCGGGTGTTCTTCGGGTTCATCGCCTTGATGTCGATGACCGTGGGTTGCTGGGCTTCATGCGGATGGGCCGCACCGGCGTAGACACGCAGGTTGGTCATCTGCACGCGGCCAAGACGGTTGCGCGAGATCATGCGCTCGACAGCCTTTTCCACGATGCGCTCGGGGTGCGCGCCGTCGAGGATCTGTTCGGCGGTGCGCATCTTGATGCCGCCCGGGTGGCCGGTGTGCCAGTAGTATTTCTTGTCCTTGCGCTTGGTCCCGGTCATCTGGATCTTGTCAGCATTGATGATGATGACATTATCCCCCATGTCCATGTGGGGCGTGAAGGTCGGCTTGGTCTTGCCGCGCAGGATCGAGGCCGCGAGAGTCGCAAGGCGGCCCAGAACAACGCCTTCAGCGTCGATCAGGACCCACTTCTTGTCGATATCCGCGGGCGTTGCGGTAAAGGTTTTCATATCGGAACCTAAGTTGGAGGGCGAACTAGCCGCCGTGATCTTGGATGGCGGCTTATCGCTGATGCCCCGCAGCGGGTCAAGTGCCGTGTGAAAGTTTAAAACGTGTAAAATCAATACCTTATGATGTGAGGTATTATTTTACCCCAATCATGGCGCGCCTCAGCGCAGGCGCGGCGGCTTGTCGGGGTCCGAGCCGGGGGCTTGCGGCGGCTCAGGCATCGGGGGCGGGACCACCTCGGCCGCGCTGACCGTCAGGCCCGCGCCGCTGATCCGCAGGAAAAGCGCCGTCTCCGCCCCGGCGAAGGCGAGGTCGAGCGCCGCGGCCTCCAGCCCCGAAAACACCAGCGCCTCGGCCACGGCGCGTGCCATCCGCGCCTCGGCCTCGGGACGGATGCCCGACAGGACCAGCATGTGGCCCTGTCCGCCGCCCTGATAGGTCACCTGCGCCAGCGCCGCCGCCGCACCCGAGGGCAGAAGCCCGCCCAAAGCCGTCAGCAGGCCCTGCGGCAGATGCGGGGCGGCAAGGGCGGCAATCCGCGCCTCGGCCTCCTCCGGATCGGTCTGCGAAAGCATCTCGGCCAGCCAGTCGATCGCCTCGGGCGGCAGGATCGTCTCGCTGGGACAGGCGGTCCCGAGGTTCAGCCCGAGGCCCAGCCCCTGTCCCGCCAGTTGCGCCGCCAGCACCCGCCCCGGCAGCACCGCATAGGGCATCGGATCGTCGCTGATCGTGGCCAGACGCTCCTCGCTGTCAAAGGCGAGCAACAGGGGCCCCTCGGCCAGGTCATAGACCCGCGGCGTCATCACCTCGCCCGTGGCCTCTTCCTCCAGCACGAGGAACAATTCGGCATCGGCAAGGCTGCGCCAGAAGGCCAGCGCCTCGGCCTCGCCGCCGGCCTCCATCGCCGCATGGGTCTGATCAAGGATGGTCATCTTGCCTCCGTTCCCCCGGCACAAGAAAGGTCAGCGGGGTTTGCGCCTGCCGCTACTGCGGGCGGCGCGCTGCTTCAAGGAAAAAGCGCCAGCCTGCCCGCGGCGGGGCCCGTCCGGGGCAGGCGAGGGCGTCCGATCCCTGCCCAATTCCGCAGCGCCGGGAGGCCGCCCCCTCCGCCGCGAAGGGCGCCATGTGGGCGTTGCCGCATCACTCCGGCCCTGCTGCGCGGTCGCAGTGATGCCCGTCGTTGCCAGCGCTTGCGGCCCGGCCTATGCCGATCAGAAGGCCCCGCGACACCGCTTCCGAAAGGCTCGATTCGCCCGATGTACCGCGTCTCCTCTCACCTTCCCCGTTTTGCCGGCGCCCTTCTGGCGGGCGCCCTTGCGGCCACGCTCTGGGTGAATATCGCCCCCGACAGCTATTTCGACGCGATGGAATACCGGCTCTGGACGCCGGGCCTGCCCGCCTGGATGGGCCTGCCCGACCCGGTGCTGACCCTGCAGCTGATCACCTCCGAAGGGCTGATGGCGCTGTTCATCGCCTTCATCGCCAAGGAGTTATGGGAGGCGCTGGTGCTGGAGCGGGGCAGTCTCTCGGGCCCCGGGCGGCGGGCGATGCCCCTTGGTGCGGTTCTGGGCGGGGTGATCGGCGCGGTTCTGGTCTGGCTGGCGACGGCGGGGCTGGAAATTGGCCTCACCTCGCAGCTGGGCGACGGGTCGGTGGCGGATGCCGGGCTCGGCGTCAGCACCGGCTGGCCTCTGCCGGTCGGCTCGGATGTCGTGCTCTGCTATGTCTTTGGCGCAAGGGTCTTCGGGCGCGATCATCCCGCGCTGCATCTTTTGCTTTTGATCGCCATTGCCTTCGACATCCTGGGGCTTCTGTCCCTGGCGCTGGCCTTTCCCTTCGGCGCGCTGCATCCGGTCTGGCTGGTGCTGCCACTGCTGGCGCTGGCCGCCGTCTGGCCGCTCAGCGCGCGCGACACCCGCCCGCAGGCGAGCGAGGTGCAGCACCGCCGCGCCGCAGCCCTCTGGCCCTGGGTTCTGGCCGGCGCTCTGTGCTGGGCCGGGGTGGTGCTGGCCGGTCTGCCCGGTGCCCTGGGCCTTCTGCCGCTGATCCCGCTGGTGCCCCATGCCGGGCGCAGCTTCGGCCTGTTCGCCGAGGCCGAGGAGCTGTTGCACGACCCCCTCAACCGGCTGGCGCATTACCTGGTCTATCCGCTGCCGCTGGTCCTGTTCCTCTTCGGTCTGACGCGTGGCGGGATCGAGCTTTCGGCCCTCGGCCCGATGACCGTGCGGGTTCTGGCCGCCCTCTGGCTCGGCAAGCCCCTGGGGCTGCTGATCGGCGCCGGGATCGTCGTGCTGATGGGCCGCGGCTCGCTGCCCTCGGGCCTCAGGATTTCGGATCTGGTCCTGATCGCGCTCCTGTCGGGCATCGGCGTGACCGTGCCTTTGCTGGGTCTCGACTACACCCTGCCCGGCGGCGTGCCCGAGGATCAGGCCCGGGCCGGCGTCGCCCTCAGCCTGTGCTTCGGCCCGCTGGCCATGGTTCTGGCGCGCCTGCGTCCAGGCACACGGACTGACCTGCGCCCCGCCCCGCGCCGCAAGCCGGCGGTCAAGGAGACCCCCTGAAAGCCCCCCAAACAGACGTCCCCGGAAACCCTGACCGCCCAAGCCCTTGCGGCGCCCCTGCCGCATCGCAGCTTCTCCGCAGACCGAACATATTGCTGCCCGATTGCGCGCTATTGTCTCGCCCGGACCGCAGTCTTAAATTGCCGCGGACAGGCAGGCGTGCACCTGCTGTTAATGGTAATCCCTTAGGCCGGTGCGCAGGCCGGCCGCACCGGCCAGCTTCGGGGCCGGTCGGGCCATGCCCCAGGATGGGAGCGGAACGCGAAACGACATGATCGAATTCGAGAATGTCAGCAAAAGTTTCTGGACCGGGAAAAGCCGCAAGGTGATTCTCGACCGGGCCTCGTTCAAGGTCACGCTGGGCCATTCGCTGGGGATCCTCGCCAAGAACGGCACCGGAAAGACCACGATCATCAACATGATGGCCGGGCTGGAAAAGCCGGACGAGGGCGTCATCCGCCGCACCGCGCGCATTTCGTTTCCCTTGGGCTTCATGGGCGGCCTGATCTCGAAACACTCCGCGACCGAGAACGCCCGTTACATCGCAAGGCTCTACAGCCTCGACCCCGATTACGTCGAAAGCTTCTGCCGCTGGCTCTGCGCCATCGACGAATATTTCGACCGCCCGGTCGGCACCTATTCCTCGGGCATGCGGTCACGCTTCAACTTCGCGCTGATGCTGGCTTTGGAGTTTGACATCTACCTGATCGACGAAGGCATGCCCTCGACCACCGATGTCGAATTCAACCGCAAGGCCGGCGCCATCCTGCGCCAGCGCCTGCAGAATGCCACCGTGATCATCGTCAGCCACCAGCCCAAGACGCTGGAGAAATTCTGCCGCTCGGCCGCGGTGTTGAAGAACGGCCAGCTTTACATGTTCGAAACTTTGCAGGAAGCGAAACAGTTGTATGACTACGAAGCTCACAATTAGCCGTTTCCGCACCCGCAAGGCCGACCCCGCCGCCGCCCCGGCGCCGCGCGCGGCCGACATGGCCACGGCGGTGCAGGGCAATGCCGCCCTGGACAGCCAACCGCTGCCCCCGCGACGCCCTGACGTGCAGCGCCCTGACCTTCAGCGTCTCGGCAATGACGCCTTCATGCCGGACGAGACCGACGACGGCTTTGGCGACCAAAGCTTCCTACGCCCCGAACCCTCCGCAGCCAGCCCCGCCGCCAGCCCCGCCGCCAGCCTCGGGGCCGACACCGGCTCCCCGCCCGAAGAGATCGACGCCATCCGGCGTGAGGGGCTGACCGGCCGCCAACTGCGCGTCGCCCGCCGCATGGCGCAGAAACACGCCCTGCCCGCCACCTCCGATTTCGACGCCGTGCGCCTGTTGCGCAAGGCCGGCATCGACCCCTTCGGCCGCTCGGCCGTGCTGGAACTGGTGCAGGGCGATGCCGAGGGCGACGAACTGCCCGCCGATGACCTCGAACCCTCGCGCGCGCTGACCGTCTCGAAGGGCGGCCAGGACCGGCTGCCGCAGACGGTGAAGCCGGTGCCGCTGCCCTCGACCGAACTGCGCGTCGAAGAGGCCCATATCGCCGAGGTGCGGCGGATCCAGACCGACATCATCGCCCGCCGCCGCCGCCGTCTGGCGCTGATGTGGTCGAAGCTCGCGGTCTTCGTCTTCCTGCCGACGCTGCTCGCCGGCTGGTATTACTTCATGGTCGCCACCCCGATGTATTCGGTGACGACCAAATTCGTGATCCAGCAGGCCACCGCCGCCTCGCAATTCTCCTCGCTCTTCACCGGGACCGCCTTTGCCACCTCGCAGGATTCGGTCACGGTGCAAAACTACCTGCAATCCATCGCCGCGATGGAGCGGCTTGACGACGACAACGGCTTTCGCGCCCATTTCTCGGCCCCCGACATCGACCCGATCCAGCGCTTGCCGGAAAAGGCCAGCACGACCCAGACCTACAACCTCTATCAGCGCTACGTGAAGGTCAGCTATGACCCGACCGAGGGCCTGATCAACATGGAGGTCTCGGCCGCCACCCCGGCCAAGGCGGTGGAGTTTTCCAAGGCCCTCGTCGGCTATGCCGAAGGCCAGGTCGACCAGATGACCGCCCGCCTGCGCGGCGACCAGGAAAACAGCGCCAAGTCGAATTTCGACGATGCCCAGGCCAAGCTGCAGGTCGCCCAGACCCACCTTGTGGAACTGCAGGAAAAGTACAAGACCCTCAGCGCCGATGTCGAGGCCGGCCTCGTGACCAGCCAGATCGGTGCGCTGAACGCCCAGGTGATGACCGAAAAACTCTCGCTGGCCCAGATGCAGGCCAACCCCAGCCCGAACCAGGCCCGGATGGACCCGGTGATCACCCGCATCAAGACGCTGGAGGATCAGATCGCCCAGCTGCGCGCCGGTCTCACGCAAGACAACAGCGCCGGCCCCTCGCTGGCCTCGGTGCAAAGCCAGATGGTCATGGCCACCGCCGATGTGGCGACCCGGCAGATGATGCTGGCCCAGGCCACCAACGCGATGGAAACCTCGAGGATCGAGGCGCAGCGCCAGACCCGCTATCTCGAACTCGCCGTCGAACCCCTGCCGCCCGACACGCCCAGCTATCCGCGCGCTTTCGAGAATACGCTGGTGGTGATGTTGATCTTTGGCGGCATCTACCTGATGATCTCGATGACCATCGCCATCCTGCGCGAGCAGGTTTCGGGCTAAGGCCCAAACTTTGTGGCCCCTTTAGGAACATTGTGATGAAAGACGTCAAGATCGGCGGCCTCACGGCCTCCAACGACCGCCCGCTTCTGGTGATCGCCGGCCCCTGCCAGCTCGAAAGCCTCGACCATGCCCAGATGATCGCCGGCCACATGGCCGAGGTCTGCGCCGCCGCCGGCGCGCAATATGTCTTCAAGGCAAGCTATGACAAGGCCAACCGCACCAGCCTGAAGGGCCGCCGCGGCCTCGGCATCGACGCGGGCCTGAAGGTGCTGGAGGCGGTGCGCGCCATGGGCATGCCGGTCCTGACCGACATCCATGACGCCGAACAGGCGCGGATGGCGGCCAAGGTGGTGGATGTGATCCAGATCCCGGCCTTCCTCTGCCGCCAGACCGACCTCCTGCTCGCCGCGGGCGAAACCGGCGCCGTGGTCAACATCAAGAAGGGCCAGTTCCTCGCCCCCTGGGACATGGCCAATGTCGCCGACAAGGTGGCCTCGACCGGCAACGAAAAGATCCTGCTGACCGAACGCGGCGTCTCCTTCGGCTACAACACGCTGGTCACCGACATGCGCGGCCTGCCCACCATGGCGCAAACCGGCTATCCGGTGATCATGGACGCCACCCATTCGGTACAGCAACCCGGCGGCCAGGGCAGTTCCTCGGGCGGCGACCGCCGCTTCGCCCCGGTCATGGCGCGCGCCGCCGTCTCGCTCGGCATCGCCGGCGTCTTCATCGAGACGCATCAGGACCCCGACAATTCCCCGTCCGACGGCCCGAACATGGTCTACCTGAAAGACATGAAAGGCCTGATCGCCAGCCTGATGGACTTCGACCGCCTCGCCAAGGCCGCTCCCCTCCGGCTCTGAAACCCCAAGGCCGGGCCAAAAACCCGGCCCACCCCCCCAGATTTGCCTTCTGCCCAAATACTCCCGGCGGAGCCAAGAACCCGAGCCGGTTGGCCGCAGGCCAGAGGCGAGACAAAGTCTTGCGCCGCAGGCGCGCCTTTGGACTCCGACAACGTCCTAACAAAACCTTAAAGAATTAATAAATACATATATATCACAATATCTTACCAAACCTTGCACGCGTGCAAGCCCGAGGTCCTTCACAAAGCCTGCCCCGCCGCCCAGCCCGAGGCCCAGGCCCACTGGAAATTATACCCGCCAAGCCACCCGGTCACATCGACGACTTCGCCCACGAAATACAGGCCCGGCACCGCCTTGGCCTCCATGGTCCGCCCGTCGAGCGCATCGGTATCCACCCCGCCCAAAGTCACCTCCGCCGTCCGGTAGCCTTCCGACCCAACCGGCATCAGGCTCCAGTCCTGCAGGACCTTCGCGATCCGCTCCAGCTCCGCTCCCGAGAGGGTGGCCAGCATCGCCTCCCCCAGCCCCAGCTGCCCCGCCACCACCCGCGCCAGCCGCTCGGGCATCAAACCCGCCAAAGCCGTCCGCAAAACCTGCCGCCCGTTGGCCACCTTGGCCGCCCGCAAGGTCGCCGCCACATCAACCCCCGGACACAGCGCGAGCCTTATCCCCTGCCCCTCGCGCCAATAGCTCGAGATCTGCAGGATCGCCGGCCCCGACATCCCCCGGTGGGTGAAAAGCGCCGCCTCGTCAAACCCCGGCCCCTGCGCCGCCCTGGCCCGCACCGGCAGTGCTACCCCGGTCAAAGGCGCCATCCAGGCCAGCTCCTGCTCGGCAAAGGTCAGGGGCACCAGCGCCGGCCGCGTCTCGACCAGCGGCAGGCCGAAACTCTCGGCCAGCCGGTAGCCATAGCCCGTGGCTCCCATCTTCGGAATCGACTTGCCGCCGGTCGCGACCACAACCTTGCCCGCCCGCACCGGCCCGCGCTCGGTCTCGACGACGAATCCCGCCGCCTCGCGTCGCACCTCGCCCAGCGAGCATTTCAGCCACAAGGCCACCCGTGCCCGCCCCATGTCGGCCAGCAGCATGGCGACGATCTCCTTGGCCGAGCCGTCGCAGAAGAGTTGCCCGAGGGTCTTCTCATGCCAGGCGATTCCCGCCGCATCGACCCGCGCCACGAAATCGAGCGCCGTGAAACGCTTGAGCGCCGAAAGCGCGAAGCGCGGATTCTTCGAAAGGAACTGCCCAACCCCCGTCCCAAGGTTGGTGAAGTTGCAGCGCCCGCCCCCGGAAATCCTGATCTTCTCCCCCGCCGCGGTCGCATGATCGACCACCAGCACCCGCCGCCCGCGCCGCCCCGCTTCAATGGCAGCCATCATTCCGGCCGCACCGGCCCCGAGGATCACGACATCATATTGTTCCATAGCCTCTGTTAGACTGCCAAAGCCCCGCGTTCAACGACCGGATTTTTTTGCATCATTTTCCGGCCAAACCCTCTTGCAGCCCCCGAAAGACCCCGCTAAACACCGCCGCAGTTGGGGCGTCGCCAAGCGGTAAGGCAGCGGTTTTTGGTACCGCCATACCTAGGTTCGAATCCTAGCGCCCCAGCCAACTACCCCTGAAAGCGCGCAAGTCGAGACCGGTTTGACCGGTCCTCGCCGCGCATCGCGGGGTGGTGATCCGGGGCGGAAATTTTCTGATGACCGCGCGGGACGGGGAGAAATTCCCGATGTCCCCGCGGCAACAGGGGCTGGCCGTGACGCGCCAGGACCAAGCTCTCTCTTGTGGACTGCGGTCTTCCTTCGTAGGACGGAAAGAGGACGGCAGCTGCTTTGACCAGCGGCAGCGCCTCGACATCTGGCAGAAAGACCTCGATGCAAGAATATCCCTTTCTCTTCGACCGCTCGGCGGATCGCTGGTTCCTTGACGAATACGCCCGGCTCCTGCCCGGCGACTCCGGTGCCCCATCAGACGAGACGCCCTTCGGGAAAGTCGAACGGAAATTCGTCGTCGCCTTCACGCCCCGGGTCGCCAGCACGCTGCTTTGCCAGAACCTGTTCACGTACGGGGTCTTCGTCGCCGAGTTCTTCAATCCACTGCATCTCGACATGGCCACCCACACGCCCGGCGCCCCGGACAGCCGGGCGCTGTGCGCGGATCTGGTCACGCGTTATGCCCTGAACGGCGCCTGGGGGGTGAAGGCGCATGTCCAGTCGATGGTGCCGCTGTTTCGCGCCGGAGAGTTTCCGGCCCATCTGAAGGAATGGCGGTTCGTCTACCTCTGGCGCGAGAACGCCGTGCGGCAGGCGATTTCCCAGGTGATCGCCGAGATCCGCGAATCGTGGTCTTCATGGGACGTGACCAAGCGCGAGGTCACGGATGCCGATTATTCCCATGCCGCCATCGCGCAAGCGATGCGTAGCATCGGCCTGTCCAAGGAGTCATGGGAGAGGTTTTTCGCGCTCCATGGCATCGATCCGCTGCGGATCGAGTACAAGGAGATCACCGCCGATCCGGCAGCGGCGGCGGCGCGCGTCGCCAGTTATTGCGGACTGGCGCCGGTCGGGCGCGAGCTTGTCCATGAATTCGACGACCCCCCGCTCACGCCGCAGACCACGCCGCTGAACGCCGCCTGGGAGGAACGCTTCCGCGCCGAAGAGGCGGCAATGCGCGCCGCATCGGGCCCCGAAACGCCATAGCCGCACTGATCCGGGGCGCTCCGCCGCGCCGGATCCGGCGCGGCGCAAAGGGCAGCGCCTGCCCCCCTTCTGTCCGCGCGGCGGGAACCCGCCGATCCTTGCCCTGGCCGGGGCGGTGGCGCCGCGGTGGCTCCTCTGGCCTTCCGGCCCCTGATACCGTAAACCGGGCCCGAATGAGGGGGAGGCGCGGTCCTGCTCTCCCCAAGGCCCGGGGTGGTGCGTCCGTGACTATGCGTTTTCTGAGCAAGATCTGTGTTCTGGCCCTGCTCGCCGCCTGCGGCGACAAGAGCGTCGACATGCGGCTTTACCCGGTCGAGGGCCCGATCGCTTTGGCCCATCCCTCGCAGGTCATCTCGATCGCCACCACCTACCGGACCGCGACCTCGGGCGATATCGGCTTCAGGATGCCTCCGCCGAGCAAGGTCTATTGCAAGGGCACCTGGACCTCGGTGGCGCCCAAGGTGGCAAGCCACGAGCGCGGCCTGAAGCTCGGCCTGCGCGACACCGGCGGCAGCTACAGCAATTCCTCCAAGGACGTGGCCGGGATCAACTCGGGCGAGGTCTATGCCGTCTGCACCGACGGCACCCGGGTTCAGGGCCATTTCATCAGCGGCTCGGGCACCGAAAGCGGTACGGGCCGGGTGACTGACACCCTGGGCAACACTTATAAACTGCTGTTCTGATCCTTCGCGCCGAACCGCGTTCTTGCCATGAAACAGCCGCCCCGGAACCCCGGGGCGGCTGTTCCTGTCTTGCCTGAAGGTCAGACGTTCACTTGCGTGCCCAGTTCCACCACGCGGCCCGCCGGGATGTGGAAATAATCCGAAGCCGGGGCCGAGTTCCGTGCCATCAGGATGAACAGCCGCGCCATCCAGCCCGGCATCTGGCGCCGCGACGACAGGCGCAGGCTGCGCCGCGACAGGATGAAGGAGGTCGACATGATGTCGAACTTCCACCCGAGCTTGCGGCAGAGCGCCAGGCCCTCGGGCACGTCCGGTTCCTCGGCATAGCCCCAGGTCAGCGTCACCTTGCGGAAATGCGGCGCGAGGTCGGACATCACCACCCGCTCCTCGGGGGCGACGCGCGGCACGGCGGCGGTGACGATGGTCAGGATCACGTTGTTCTCGTGCAGCACCTTGAAGTGCTTGAGGCTGTGGAGCAGCGCCGCCGGGGCATAATCCGGGGCCGAGGTCAGAAAGACCGCCGTGCCCGGCACATTGGCGATATGCTTGGCGTTGATCTGGCGCAGCAGGGTCGAGAGCGCCAGATCGCCATTGGCCTCCTTGGCCAGCACCACGGCACTGCCGCGCATCCAGCTCGACATCAGGATCACCATCAGCGTGGCAAGCCCCAGAGGCAGCCAGCCGCCCTCGAACAGTTTCAGAAGGTTGGCGCCGAAGAAGGTCAGATCCAGTGCGAGGAACGGCGCCATCATCCCCACGGCAGCCCATTTCGGCAGGCCCCAGTGCTTGTGCGCCACGATCATCGCCAGCGTGGCCGTGACCACCATCGTGCCCGTCACCGCGATGCCATAGGCCGAGGCCAGCGCCGAAGAGCCGCGGAACACCAGCACCAGCACCAGAACCGCGACCAACAGCACGCCATTGACCGCCGACATGTAGATCTGCCCCTCCTGCGCGTCCGAGGTGTGGCGAATGCGCATCCTGGGCAGCAGCTTCAGCTGGATCGCCTGGCGGGTCAGGGAATAGGCACCCGAGATCACGGCTTGGCTCGCGATGATCGTGGCCGCCGTGGCCAGCGCCACGATGGGCAAAAGCACCGCATCGGGGTAAAGCCGGAAGAAGGGATTCTCCATCGCCGTGGCATCGCCGAGGATCAGCGCGCCCTGGCCGAAGTAGTTGAGCAGCAGCGCCGGCAAGGCCACGATCAACCAGGCGAGCTGGATCGGCAGCCGCCCGAAATGGCCCATGTCGGCATAAAGCGCTTCGGCCCCGGTCACCGCCAGAAAGACCGCCCCCAGAACGACCAGACCGAGGATGCCGTTTTCGGCCAGAAAGGTCACCGCATAGGTCGGGCTCAGCGCCAGCAGCACCTCGGGCCGCTGGCTGATGTGCAAAAGCCCACCAACCGCCAGCGCCACGAACCAGACCAGCGTCACCGGGCCGAAGAACCGCGCCATCGTCGCGGTGCCGCGGTATTGCACCGCAAACAACAGGACGATGACGACGATCGAGATCGGCAGGATATAGGGGTCGAAAGCCGTGGTGACGAGGCTCAAGCCCTCGACCGCCGACAGGACCGAGATCGCCGGCGTGATCGCCGCATCGCCGTAAAACAGCGCGGCGCCGATCAGCCCCAGCGCCAGAACCCAAGGCAGCTTCCCACCCAGCGAGCGTTGCGCCAAGGCGAGCAGGGACAAGGTGCCGCCCTCGCCCTGATTGTCGGCCCGCATCAGGATCAGGACGTATTTGAAGGTCACGATCAGCATCAGCGACCAGGTGATCAGCGACAGGACCCCCAGCACGTCGGAAGGCTCGACCCCGCCATGGCTCGCGCCTGCCGCCCGCATCGCCTCGCGGAAGGCGTAAAGCGGCGAGGTGCCGATATCGCCATAGACCACGCCGATCGCCGCCAGCGACAGCGACAAGAGCCCCTGCTTGCCATGCGAGGCAGAGGAGGGGCCGGAGGCCTTGGGGCCCCCCGTAGCCGGGGCGGCCGGCTGGTTTGCTGCGGGCGGATGGGCTGTGGCAAGCGGGACAGAAGACGGGTTCGCGGCAGGCGAGGACATGAAAACTCCGGACGTGGCACCGCAACGGGGCGGCCCGGCTCTTTTCTGCCGATCGGCATAAGGAAACGATGGGAAAGGCGGGGTGGCGCATAAGGATTGCATAAAGACCGGCGCCAGAGCCGCGAAAGCCTGTGGACACAAACCCCCGAAGGGCGCGATGACAGGGCATGAGCGAGCCCCACCCCGACGCCATGACACCCTTCGCCCCCCCCTCCGCCGCCCCTTCGTCCGGGCCGGAGGTGCGGATCATGCCGCCCGAGCCGGCGCGCCTGATGCCATCGGAGGCGACCCGCGCCGCGCCCCAATCTGTTCCCCAATCTGCGCCCCTTTCTGCGGCGCTGCCCGACCGGCCCTCGCTGCCCGACCCGCCGGATCTGCCGGCGCTGGCCGCGACGATGGCGCTGGTGGCCACGGCTGCGGGCCTTGTCTCCTTGGCCGGGGACAGCCTGCCCGTCCCGGTGATGCCGCTGATCTTCCTGACGGCGGTGCTGATTGCTGCGGTGGCCTATGGCTTCTGGTCGGGGCTGGTCGCGGCGGCACTGGGCTTCTTCGTGCTGAACTTCCTTTTCACCGAGCCGCTGTTCACGCTCCACATCACCCATGCGCAGGACCTGATCACGCTTCTGGTCTTTCTCTTCGTGGCGGGGCTCGCCGGGCTTCTGGCCGGGCGGCTGCACGATCAGGCGGCGGCGGCCTCCAGCCGGGCCGAGGTGCTGGGCGTGCTTTCAGCCCTGTCGGCCGATCTGGGCAGCGCCGGGGATGCGGCGGCGGTTCTGAGCCGCGCCACCGGCCATCTGGCCGCGCTGTCGGGCGGGCGGGCGGCGGCCTTCCGCGCCGATCCCGCCGGACCTGCGGTGGTGGCCACCAGCCCCGTCCCATCCTTGCCGACCGATGCAGACCTTCAAGCCGCCGAACGTGCCCTGCGCCAGAACCGCAGCCAGCCCGCCCCCGCCGACGGCGGGCCGGGCGCGCGGCTGACCATCCTGCCCCTTGATGTTGCCACATCCGACCTGACCGCCGACCTGACTGCCGACCTGACCCCAGACCCCACCCCCGATCTGATCCGGGCCGAGGCCAGCCCCGGCGCCCTCGCCCTCGGCCACACGCCGCTTTATGGCCCCGAGGCCGCGTTGCGCACCGCCGCCATCGACGTTCTGTGCCGCCAGACCCGTGCCGCCCTGCAACGGCTCGACTTCGCCGCCCGCGCCCAAAGCGAACGCCAGCGCGCCGAGGCCGAGGCCACGCGTTCGGCCCTCCTCGCCTCGCTCAGCCACGATCTGCGCACGCCGCTCGCCACCATCCTCGGGGCGGCGACGGCGCTCAAGGACCTCGGCCCCGACCTCTCGGCCGCGGCCCAGGCCGACCTTCTGACCGCGATCGAGGAGGAGGCCTCACGCCTCAACCGCCATGTCACCAACCTGTTGCAGATGACCCGCCTGCAATCGGGGCTGCGGCCCGCGCTCGCCTGGGTCGATGCCGGCGATGTAGCCCGCGCCGCCGCCGCCCGCGCCCGCCGCGCCTGGCCCCAGGCCGAGATCGAGGCGCAGCCGATGCAGGACCTGCCGATGCTGCGCGCCGAGGCCGGACTGCTGGAACAGGCCGTCTTCAACCTGATCGAAAACGCCCTGCGCCACGGCAAGGCGCCAATCACCGTCAGCGCCTGCGTGACCGGAGGGCCGGGCCAGACCGCGCTGACCCTCTCGGTCGCCGATCACGGCCCCGGCGCGCCCGCCCTGGTGCGCGACTGGCTGGCCAGCTCCGACCCGCGCCCGCCGCTCGGCATGAACGGCCTCGGCCTCGCCGTGGCCAAGGGCATCGCCCGCGTCCTGGGCGGCCATCTGACCATGACCGGGGCGCCCAGCCTCGCCCGCCTCGCCCTGCCGCTGCCGCCCGAAACCCAGCTGCCGCCAACCCCAGCCGAAAGCCTGTGATGCCCGACCCGCGTGCCCTTATCCTGATCGTTGACGACGAACCGCAGATTCAGCGCTTTCTGGCCCATGCCCTGGGCGCCAGCGGCTATGACATCTGCCTGGCCGGCTCCGCCGCCGAGGCGCTGACCGTGCTCGCCGCGCGCAAGCCGGACCTGATGATCCTTGACCTTGGCCTGCCCGACCGCGACGGCAAGGAGGTGATCGAGGCGGTGCGCCAGAAATCTGCCCTGCCGATCATCGTGCTGTCGGCCCGCGATCAGGAAATGGAGAAGATCATGGCGCTGGACCTTGGTGCCGATGATTTCGTCGGCAAACCCTTCGCCATCGGCGAGCTTCTGGCCCGGCTCCGCGTCTGCCTGCGCCCGGCGCGCAGCGCGCCGACGACGCGGCTGCGGCTCGGGCCGCTGGACATCGACCTGGACGCGCATCAGGCCTTTCGCGGCGATGCGCCGCTGCGCCTGACGCCCAAGGAGTTCGACCTGCTGGTGGCCCTTGTGGAAACCCCCGGACGGGTGCTGACCCACCGCCAGCTTCTGGGCCGGATCTGGGGCCCCGCCCATGTCGAGGATGTGCCCTATCTGCGCGTCTTCATCGGCCAGCTGCGCCAGAAGATCGAGGCCGACCCCGCCCAGCCCAGCCTGATCCTGACCGAGCCCGGCATCGGCTACCGCGCCGCCGACCCCGACAGCGTGGCCTGACCTTGAAGCGGGCCATGGTGCGGCTCCGGTGACACTTTCTTAGCGTCTGTGGCCTAAAACCAAGGCGAATGCCCCGCAGAAGGCCCTTGCCCGCATGAGCCCATCCCCCGCGACAGCCGAACCCGTCACCACGCCGGTCTCCGCCCTGATCCTCGGACCGGAGGCCACCTATGGCATCGCGGAGATGTTCTATTCCCGCACCGATGCTCGCGGGGTCATTCTGGCGGGGAACGCAGTGTTTCAACGGGTTGCGGGCTTTGACTGGGGCGAGCTTGTCGGCGCGCCGCACCGGATCGTGCGCCACCCTGCAACGCCGCGCGCGGTCTTTGCGGTGCTCTGGGCCACGATCCAGAAGGGCGAACCCGCCGTGGCCTATGTCTGCAACAGGACCAAGGCCGGCCAGCCCTATTGGGTGCTGGCCACCGTCCTGCCCCATGGCACGGGCTATCTTTCGGTCCGCATCAAGCCCAGCTCGCCCCTCTTTGCCAAGGCGCAGGCGATCTACGCCGATCTCACCCTGGCCGAACGCGGCGGACTTGGGGTCGAGGCTTCGGTCGCGCGGCTGAAGGCCGCCCTGGCCCAGACGGGCTTTGCCAGCTACGCGGATTTCATGCGCCAGGCCCTGGCCGAGGAACATGCCGCCCGCGCCGCCAAGACCAACCCGCGCACCGCGATGGCCGAGGTCGGCCAGCTGCGCCGCAACATCGCAACGATCATCGCGGCGCAAGAGGTGCTGGTGAAGGAATTCGACGGCCTGCGCATCCTGCCCACCAACATGCGCATCCTCGCCTCGCGGCTGGAACCGACCGGCGGGCCGGTGGGGGCGATCTCCGACATCTACCTGATGATGTCGGCCGATATCTTCGCCAAGGTCGGCGCCTTCCTTCTGGGCGAGGCCTCGCTCTGCCGGCGGATGGCGGACCGCTTCGAGGGCGCGATGTTCGCGATGACCTGCTCGCAGCTGATGGCCGAGATGATCGCCGCCGTCGCGGGCGAGGATATGGCCGGATCGGGCATCGCGGTAGCCGAAGAGGCGCGGCATCTGGCCGCCCTCGACGCCCGGCTGCGCCAGACCGCGACCGCAGCCCTGGCCGAGGCGGTGGCGCTCGCCGGCAAGATCCACATCGCCAGCACCGACCTGCGCCGCGCGATGCTCAGCCTGGAAACCATCACCGTCATGGGCCGCGTCGAAAGCGCCCGCATCGGGGCCGAGGGGATGCGGATCAACGCCACGATCAACCAGCTGCACGACCGCAACATGATCATCGCCCGCAGCCTGGCCGCCATCGACCAGATGGCGCATACCCTGTCCGAAGGCATGGCGATGATCCAGAACGGCTATCTCGCGGCCTTGGCCACCAGCCCCGCCGGCGCCCCCTGATCCGGCGCCACGGGCGGTGCAATACCGGGCGACCCTGTACCGCAAAAGTCGCCAATTTCCGGCTATCCACCGCCTTCGCGGATTGAGGCGAGGCCCGCGCTTGCCCCCTCGCCCCCCCTCGTCTATCAGGGAGAAAAGGGGATTTCATGCGCATTCTCATCACCAACGACGACGGAATCAATGCACCCGGCCTGGCCGTCCTGGAACGGATCGCCGCCGAAATCGCCGGGCCTTCGGGCGAGGTCTGGGTCGTGGCCCCGGCCTTCGAACAATCCGGCGTCGGCCATTGCATCAGCTACACCCATCCCACGATGATCGCCGAGCTTGCGCCGCGCCGCTATGCCGCCGAAGGCTCGCCCGCCGATTGCGTGCTGGCCGGGATCTATTATGTGATGAAGGACGCGCCCCCCGACCTCGTGCTCTCGGGCGTCAACCGCGGCAACAATTCGGGCGAGAACGTGCTCTATTCCGGCACGATCGGCGGGGCGATGGAAGCCGCCCTGCAAGGGATCAAATCCGTCGCGATGTCGCAGTTCTTCGGCCCGAAGAACGCCACCCTGGCCGAGCCGTTCGAGGCCGCCGTCCAGCATGGCGCAGCGCTTCTGCGCCGGCTTCTGGACAAGGGCCATTGGGACGAGGCCGATTACCGGGTGTTCTACAACGTGAACTTCCCCGCCCTGCCCGCCGCCGAGGTCAAGGGCCTCCGCGTCGCCGATCAGGGCTTCCGGCGCTATTCCTCCTTCTCGCTGGAGCCGCATGTCTCGCCCACCGGGCGGCAGTTCCTCTGGATCAAGGGCGGCGAACAGGGCCGCGCCACCCTGCCCGGCTCGGACATCACCGCCAATGTGGAGGGCTATATCTCGGTCACGCCCTTGCGCGCCGACCTCACCGCGCATGACATCCTGCCGGATCTTGCGGCAGCCCTGGCATGACCGACCCGGGCGCGCCATCGGACGATCCTGCGCGGGGGGCCGAAGTGGCCGAACGCCAGATGCGCTTCATGTACGCGCTGCGCAGCCATGGCGTCACCGATGCCCGCGTCATGGCCGCGATGGAGCGGATCGACCGCGGCGCCTTTGTGCGCGGCCTTTTCGCGACCCGCGCCTATGAGGACATGCCGTTGCCGATCTCCTGCGGCCAGACCATCTCGCAGCCCTCGGTCGTCGGGCTGATGACCCAGGCGCTGGATGTGCAGCCGCGCGACAAGGTGCTGGAGGTTGGGACCGGCTCGGGCTACCAGGCCGCCATCCTCAGCCTCCTCTGCCGCAGGGTCTATACCGTCGACCGCCACCGCCGCCTGGTGCGCGAGGCGCAGGAGGTGTTTCGCAACCTTGGTCTGGTCAATATCACGGCATTTGCCGCCGATGGCAGCTTTGGCTTGCCCGATCAGGCGCCGTTCGACCGGATTCTGGTGACCGCCGCAGCGGAAGACCCGCCGGGCCCGCTCTTGGCGCAGTTGAAGATCGGCGGTATCATGGTATTGCCGGTGGGACAGTCCGATACAGTGCAAAGCCTGATCAAGGTGACGCGGCTGCAAAGCGGCTACGATTACGAGGAGCTTCGCCCGGTGCGCTTTGTGCCGCTGGTCGAGGGTCTGGGAACCGAATAAAGCAAAGCCCGGGATGAACGGGCGTTCGACGAGGCCAGAGGGTTGGGACGGCGATGAGGTATGACGGGTTTTTTGCGGTGATCGGTCGTGGCAAGGCACTGCCCCTGATGGCGGTCCTTCTGCTGTCGGCCTGTGCCAACAGCGGCAATCTCGACTGGGATCTGCGCAACAATGGCGGCGGCACATCCTCGGCGGCCGAGAACAGCACGGCGGCACGGCCGGCGGCGGACAGCAACGGGGTGATCTCCTATCCCGGCTATCAGGTCGTGGCGGCGCGGCGCGGCGATACCGTGGCCTCGGTCGCGGCGCGGCTGAACATCCCGGCGGGGCAGCTTGCCACCTACAACGCCCTGCAGGTCGGCGACACCTTGCGCGCGGGCGAGATCCTGGCCCTGCCGGTGCGCATCGCGGCCAATCCGGCGGCCCTGCCCGGCGGCGCCCTGCCTGACCAGAGCGGCACCTCCGGTGGCATCGACGTCGCGGCGATCGCCACCACCGCGCTGGACCGGGTCGGCCCGGCCTCGGGCACTACGGGTGCGACCGGCACCTCCAAGGCCCCGGGCGCGCCCTTCTCCACCACCGGCTCCGGCCCGGTGCCGGTGCGCTACCAGGTCAAGCGCGGCGAGACCGCCTTCACCATCGCGCGCCAGTTCAACATCTCGGCCAAGGCGCTCGCCGACTGGAACGGGCTCGGACCGGACCTCTCGGTGCGCGAGGGTCAATACCTGATCATCCCGACCGCCACCGACATCTCGCGCCTGCCGGGCGCCTCGGCCAGTGTGGACACGACAACGACAACCCTGCCCGGCGAAGGCTCCCCCACACCGGCGCCGCCCTCGGCCAGCCTGCCCCTGCCGACCGAAAAGACCGTGACCGCCGCCGAGGCCGCCCGCACGGCGCCCCCGGCTCCCGATCTCGGCGGCCAGCGCACCAAGGCCTCGGCCGCGGCGATGGCGATGCCAGTCGATGGCAAGATCATCCGCAGCTATGACGGCAAGACCAACCAGGGCATCGACATCGCCGCCTCCGCCGGCAGCGCGGTCCATGCCGCGCGCGAGGGCAGCGTGGCGGTGATCACCCATGACCCGTCCTCGGGCGCGCTGATCGTCATTCTGCGCCATGCCGACGGATTGCTGACCGTCTACGCCGGCCTCGATTCCGCCAGCGTCGCCAAGGACGCCACGGTCAAACGCGGCCAGACCCTCGGCACCGTGCGTGGCGGCAACCCGGCCCAACTGCATTTCGAGGTCCGTCAGGGCCAGAAATCGGTCAACCCGCTGACCTATCTGCAATAGGACATCGCGCGTCCGTGGCAGGMGCCGGGGAGGTTTCACACCTCCCCGGACCCCTCCGTGGGATATTTATGGACCAATGAAATTAAGGTCTTCTTAACCCTTTTCATTGGTCCATAAATATCCACGGGGAGGGTCTGGGAGGGTGGTAAGCCCTCCCAGCCGGGTCCGCAGAGCGGCGCGCTGACAGGGTCAGAGCGCCACGCCCTCGCGCGCCGCCAGATCGCAGAAGAACTGCCAGGCGACCCGACCCGAGCGCGAGCCGCGTGTCGCCTGCCATTCGATCGCCTCAGCCCAGAGCCGCTCTTCGGAGATCACCAGCCCATGCGCCGCGCAGTAGCCGCGGATCATCGCCAGGTAATCGTCCTGCGTGCAGGGGTGGAAGCCGAGCCACAGCCCGAAACGGTCGGAGAGCGAGACCTTCTCCTCCACCGCCTCGCCGGGGTTGATCGCCGAGGAACGCTCGTTGTCGATCATCTCGCGCGGCATCAGGTGGCGGCGGTTCGATGTGGCGTAGAACAGCACATTCTCCGGCCGCCCCTCGATCCCGCCATCCAGCACGGCTTTCAGCGATTTGTAATGCTGGTCATCGCTGGAAAACGACAGATCGTCGCAGAACAGGATGAAGCGGTGCGGCGCCGCGCGCAGGTGGCTGAGCAGGCGCTGGACCGAGGGCAGATCCTCGCGGCTCAGTTCAACGATCTTGAGGTCATAGCCCTCGCCCCGCACCGAAGCGTGGATCGCCTTCACGAGCGAGGATTTCCCCATCCCCCGCGCCCCCCAGAGAAGCGCGTTGTTGGCGGGCAAGCCGCGGGCAAAGTGACGGGTGTTTTCCCACAGCGTGTCGCGCGAGCGGTCGATGCCGACCAGAAGCCCAACATCGACCCGCGACACCCGCGACACCGGCTCCAGCCGGTCGGGGCCGGTKTGCCAGACAAAAGCCTCGGCCGCGGCGAAATCCGGGGCGGGCAAGGGTTGCGGCGCCAGACGCTCCAGCGCCGCCGCAATCCGTTCAAGCTCGGTCATTCGTCTTCGTCCGGCTCTTCCCAGGTCCCGTCGAGCTTTGCCTGCTTTTCGGCCTGCTTTTCAAAGTAGACGATGATCCAGATCGACACTTCGTAGAGCGGGTAGATCACCGCAAACAGGATCAGCATCGAGGTGACATCGGGCGGCGCGATCATCGAGGAGACGATGAGAATCCCCACCACCGCATATTTCCGCGTCGATTTCAGCCCCTTGGAGCCGATCAGCCCGGCCTTGCCCATCAGCGTGAGCAGAACCGGCAGCTGGAAGCACAGACCGAAGGCCATCAGGAACTGCATGGTCAGCGCGAAGAAGGCTTCGACCGAGCCCTGGAACACCACACCCTTGGGCACTTGCGCCAGGGGATTGGTGCTTTGCATCGCCGCCTTGAAACTGTCCTGGTAGCTAAGGAAGAAGTCGAAGGCGAAGGGCAGCACGACCAGATAAGCAAAGCCTGCCCCCAGCGCGAACATCACCGGCGAAGCGATGAGGAAGGGCAGGAAGGCATGGCGCTCGTTCTTGTAAAGCCCGGGTGCTACAAAGCGCCAGAGTTGCAGGGCGATGACCGGGAAGGCCAGAACGAATCCGCCCCACATCGCGATCTTCAGCGTGACGAAGAAGCCTTCCTGCACCTTGATCAGCACGAATTCGCATTCCTGCCCGCGCGCGGCCAGAGCCTGGCACATCGGGCGCGACAGAAAGGCGAAGACATAGCTCCAGGCCACATAGCAGATCATGAAGCCCACGACGTAACCGCCGATCGAGATCATGATCCGGTTACGCAACTCCTTCAGGTGCTCGATCAGCGGGGCTGCGCTGGTGTCGAGATCTTCGGTCTGGGTCATGCGTTATCCGCCTTCTTCTTGCGCGGGCTTTTCCTGGGCGCCGCCTCGGCCGCGTCCGCGGCTGCGGCATCGGATTTCTGCGCCGCAACCTTGGCTTTGGCGGTGCGTTTGGGCGCCGGTTTCGCCTCGTCTTCCGCCTGGACCGGGGCCGCCGGTTCAGAGATGGCCGCCGGTTCGGGCATGTAGGTGCCCGCCTCGATCGCCTTCAGCTTTTCGGTCTGTTCCTTCAGGACCTGGCTGCGCAGGGCCAGCTTGTCGTAGAAGGCTTCCTTGGCCGGGTCGGGGACAGGGCCGCGTGCCGGTTCCACCAGCCCTGCGGCGGGCGCCGCGGCCCGGGCGGCCTCGAATTCTTCATGTTCGGCAATCACGGCCAGATCGTCGTCCATCTCCTCGGCGATCGCCGCTTCGGTGATGGTGACCTCGGGCACGACCGGGGCCGATTCCACCGCGGCCGCCACCACGGTCGGCGGCGTCGCGGGCATCGGCGGTGGCGTCAGGCTGCGCGCCGGCATGGTGGGCGTGGGATTGGCCGTGTTCTTCATCGGATCCCACTTCTCGAACTTGTCAGCCGCCTCGCGCACCTTGTCGAGGCCCAGCGACTTGGTCGAGGTCGAGGTCTTGAGGTCGCGCGCCACATCGCTCACGCCGGTATCCTTGGCGGCCTGCTCCATCGCCCGCGAGAACTCGCGGCTCATCTGGCGCAGCTTGGCGGTGAAACGCCCGAGCTGACGGAACATATCGGGCAGGTCTTCCGGGCCAATGAAGATCAGCGCAACGATGCCGATGATGATAAGCTCAGGCCAATCGAATCCGAACATGATGTGTCAATCCGGCCTTCAGGCCTGGTCTTTGTGTTCAACGGGGGTCACGTCCTTGGCGACCACGGTGGTCGTGGTGGTCGTGGTCTCTTCGGCGGCGATATCGGCCTTGCCTTCATCGATGCCCTTCTTGAAAGCGTTGATGCCCTTGCCCACTTCGCCCATCAGGGACGAAACCTTGCCCTTGCCGAAGAGGACAAGGACGACAATGGCGATGACGAGAATGCCGAGCGGCGAAGACATGTGCATGGGAAACCTCCTGTGACCGCGGCATGCGGCCTTGCTGGCGCCCACTCTGCGCCTGGCCGGCATGAGAGCAAGCTCTTCAACGCGCAAAATCCGGTCCGGGCTTGCGGATTGCGGGCCTAACTGACATATTTCTGTCAGTTAGACGTCTGATCCCTTGTCAAAGGCCGCCATGCCCCGCTCCGACCGCCTGTTTGACCTGATCCAGATCCTGCGCGACGGGCGTCTGCACCGGGCGGCGGACCTGGCCGCGGCGCTCGGGGTCTCGGTCCGCTCGATCTGGCGCGACATGGCGGTGCTGGCGGCCTCGGGCATGCCGGTGGAGGGCGAGCGCGGCGTGGGTTACATCCTTCGCGCGCCCCTGACCCTGCCGCCGATGATGCTGACCCCGGCCGAGATGCTGGCGCTGCGCCAGGGGGTGGCGCTGGTGGCCGGCGGGGCCGATCCCGGCCTGGCCGCCGCCGCGCGCAGCCTGGCCACCAAGATCGCCACCGTGGCTCCCGGCCCGCGCGAGGAGAGCGAGGGTGAAGACCTCTTCGCCGCACGCAGCGCCGCCCCCCTGCGCGCGAGCCCGCAGCTGCCCCTGCTGCGCAAGGCGATCCGCCAGAGCGAAAGGCTGACCGTCGCGGTGCTGGACAGCGAGGGCAAGCTGACCCAGCGCGACATCCGCCCGCTGGTGCTGTCCCTGTCGGAGACCGCCTGGACCCTGGGCGCCTGGTCCGAGACCCGGGCCGGCTTTGAGGATTTCGGTCTGGACCGCCTGCTCGACATCGTGCCGCGCGGCGAGACGTTCCCGCGCGAGCCCGGCAGGCGTCTGGCGGACTATCGCAAATGGCAGATGGCACAGAATTGACACCACCCTGACAGCACGAATTTTCTGCGAAAATTCCGGGGCGCCCCCTTGAATTTTCGCAGAAAATTCGTGGCCGCCCGCAAAGTTTCCTGCCGCGTAGAGACGCAAGGAAGACCGAAGAAAGACGGAAGCAAGACCGCCGATTTTCGCAAAACCCTGCCAGCTCGGGGGCTTGGCGGCCAAAGCTCACCCAGCCCTAGGCCGGGAAGACAAAACACCGGTCGCGCCGGATCATCAGCCAGAGGGCGAGGCCGGGTTTGGGCAGGAAGACCCCCGGCACCGCCGCGGTCAGGATCGATCCGTCAAACTCCATCCGGAACTCGACCAGGCTTTCATGCCCCAGAAAGCGCGCGCGGGTGACGGTGCCGCGCGCCGCCGTGCCTTCGGTCGGCGTCGGGTTCGGGCCGCGTCCGGCGCGGTCGAAGTCGATCTTCAGATGCTGCGGGCGGATCACGATATCCACCGCCGCGCCATCGACCTGTCCCGGCGTGAGGAAGGCGCCAAAGGGCGTCTCGGTCAAAGCCCCGCGCGACACGCCGCGGATCACGTTGATATCGCTGAAGAAGGCCGCCGCCGCCCGGTCCACCGGCGCGTTGTAGATGTTATAGGGCGCGCCGCGTTGCATGATCAGGCCGGCGCGCATCAGGGCGATCTCGTCAGCCATCCGCATCGCCTCTTCCGGCTCATGCGTCACCAGGAGGACGGCGGCGCCCTCCTCTTTCAGGATGTCCAGCGTCGCATCGCGGATCCCGTCGCGCAGGCGGTTGTCGAGGCCGGAAAACGGCTCGTCCATCAGCATGACCCGCGGCCGCGGCGCCAACGCCCGGGCGAGGGCCACGCGCTGCTGCTCGCCGCCCGACAGCTCATGCGGATGCTTGGTGCCGAAGCCCGCGAGATTGACCTTCTCCAGCAGCTCGTCGACCCGGCGCTGCCGGTGGGCGGCATCGCGGGCCAGGCCGAACGCCACATTGCCCGCCACCGTAAGATGCGGAAACAGCGCGAAATCCTGGAACATCAGCCCGACCCCACGCCCCTCGGGCGGGGTGTTGCGACCGGGGCCGAAGACCTCGGTCCCGTCGATGATGATGCGGCCGCTGTCGGGGGTTTCGACCCCGGCGATCATCCGCAGCGTGGTGGATTTGCCGCAGCCGGAGGGCCCGAGCAGGCAGGTCACCTGCCCCGCCTCGACCACCAGCGACAGATCGGCCACCACCTTGCGCCCGCCAAAGGCCCGGCTGAGCGATTGCACCACGAGGCGCGCGGAGGATGTGGCATGCGGCGATTGGGTCACGGACAATTCCCTAGGGTTTTGATCGGCAAAGCCCTAGCAGCCCCGGCCCGACCCTGCAAGGCGGCGGCACCGGGCGGGTGGGCCGCTTCACCGTGCGAGGATAAGTTCGGCCTTCAGCCCGCCAAGCGCCTCGCTGCGGCCCAGAAGCAGGGTGCCGCCGTGGGTGCGGGCGATGTCGGCGGCGATCGACAGGCCAAGCCCCACGCCGCCGCCCCGGTTCGGGTCGCGGGCGGCATCAAGCCGGGTGAAGGGCAGCATCGCCTCCTCGCGCCGGGCTTCGGGGATACCGGGGCCGTCATCCTCGACCACCAGCTTCAGGCTGCGCTCGGTCAGGACGTAGCTGAGCACCCCGCGCGTGCCGTACCGCGTGGCGTTGCCCAGAAGGTTGTCCAGCGCCCGCGTCACCGCCTTTGGCCGCATCAGGACCATCGTGGCCCCCTCGCGCGGCAGCGGTGGCGCCGCCCCCAAGGTCACCGCCAGCCCGCCGCGCCGGGCCTTCTCGACCACCTCCGCCACAAGGGCCGCCGGATCGACCAGCACCGAGGCCTCCATCGCATCGCCCCGGGCAAAGGCGAGGAACTCCTCGACCAGCCGCTCCATATCCTCGACATCGCCGAGCAGCGCCTCGGTCTCCTCATCTTCCGGCAGCAGCGCCAGCCCGAGCTTCAGCCGGGTCAGGGGCCCGCGCAGATCGTGGCTGACCCCCGACAGCATCAGCGTGCGCTGTTCGATCTGGCGTTCGATGCGGGCGCGCATGTCGAGAAAGGCCATGCCCGCCGCCCGCACCTCGATCGCCCCGCGCGGCTTGTAGCGCAGGGTCTGGCCACGGCCAAAGGCCTCGGCGGCCTGGGCCAGACGGGTGATCGGCACCAACTGGTTGCGCAGAAAGGCAAAAGCCACCGCCGTCATCAGGACCGAGGCCAGCAGCATCACCACCAGCAGCTGGTGCGGGTTGCTGGCCGAGACCCGCGCCCGCGGCACCCGGACCTGCATCAGGCCAAAGCGGGTGTCGAGCCAGAGGGCCACCTCGCGCGGATTGGCGCGCAGATCGACCGCGGCCAGCCCCGGCAACGCCTCATGCAGGATCGAGCCGACCTCGCGCCCCGACAGGTCCAGCCCGTCGCGCTGGTCGCTTTCGGGCGGCACCCCCATGGCGGGCAGATCCACCGACATGACGAGCCCCGTCCCCACCGCCTGCGCCGCCGCCTGTGCCGCGACAAGGTCGGGGGCGGCCTCGACCTCGGCCAGCAGATATTGCGCCTCCAATGCCACATCCCGCGACATCTGGCGGGTCACCCCGTCGAAATGGCGCTGGATGAAGATGACCGAGACCACAAGCTGGATCGCCACGACCGGCAGGACGAGGATCAGGGCGGCCCGCCCGTAAAGGCTGCGCGGCAACAAGGACTTGAGGCGAAGCTCCATGCCGCATCCTAACCGCCCGGCCACAAGCTTGCAAAGCCCCTTGCATCAGGCACCGGGCTGCCGGCCAAAACGCGCATCAGCGCGGGACAAGGAACAATCCTGCGGGGAAGACAGGATTGTCTTTGTGTCGAAAACACGTCCGCAGGTTGTTCGAATTTCTTTCAATTACCTCAGTTGTTGCGCGGTCTGATCACAATTGCGGCGTATCCGGTGCTCACGCCATGTGGAGAAACGCCATGCCCAACCGCGTTCCCAGTACGATTGCCCAGGTTTTGTACCCCAGTGACCTTGAACTCGACTTCGCACGAATCGTCTCGGAACTGGAGACGGTCCTGACGCGCTTGGGCGGCTGTGACGCGCAACTGCATTGGGATGACGAAGACTTTGTGACCTTCGATCTGCCCGAGGCGCGGGTCCTTCTGGCAACGGCAGAACTCGGTCGCGCTTCGGAGGGTTCGTGCCTGACGGTATCGGTCGGCCCCTCGGCCAGCGCCGAAGACACGGATCAGGTGGCACTTCCGGGCGACGAGCGGCGGTTCAGCGGTCTGGGCGGTCTGGACCATGCGACGCTGTGTTCGCGTCTGGTCGAGCGGGTGCAGGGCCGCTTCGTGCCGGCTGCGGTGCTTTGGCAGGAGGTCGAGGGCCTGGTGGACGTCGATATGGTCGATGCCCTGACCGGCGATCTGCCGCACATGCGCGGGCTTCATTCGCGGATTTCACCCCCCCAACGCCCGGCGACGGCAGGCGCTCATCGGCAGGATCGTCCGCACAGCGCCGCTGCGCTGATGGGAGAAGTTCCCGCAGGCCAATCCGCTGCTGGCCAACCGCGGATCGACAACGCTCTGGCGGACAAGTTACTGGCGCCCGCCTTCGACCGCGGGATCGACCGCAGGACTGCCGCACGGGCCATGCCTGCGCCGCTTGCGGTGCCGCAGGTGCAGCCCCTCCAGACCGCATCGAAGGCGAAGCACCCCGCACTGCGGCTGTTCAGGGACAGCGCCGATGCCCACGGCAAATCCCCCGCCGCCAATGATGTGCCCGACCTGCCCCTGCCGCAGACCCGCTCGCTCCAGCATCTGCGCGCGGCGCTCTATCCCGAGGGCGAAGAGACCGCCGATGCGCGCCCCAGCACCCAGATCCGCCTCGCCGCCCATTGCCTGAACGCGACGCTGATCCTGGTCTATGCGCCCCTCGGGGCTGCCGTGATGACCTATGCCCTGTTGAAGGGCGAGGACATCCGCTTTTCGGCCCGGATGATGGCGGTGGTCGGCACCGTCGTAGGCCTGGCCCAGACGCCGATCGGCCATACGGTCAAGGCCATGGCCTCTGTTCAGGGCTGGAACTGAGCCGGTATCTGCCCGCCTTCCGCCCCCGCCTGTTTCCGACATAGGGCGTCGGCGGGGGCAAAGCCTTGCGCCCTGCCTGACGCAGACTGACGCCCGGACCCAGGTCTTCTGGCGCCCAAGTCTCAGCAGGAGTGCCCGATGGCCGAGCCCTATTCCGACCGCCGCAAGATCGACCCCTCGCGCGGCGCCACCTTGGGCGACGGCACCCCCAACGACAATGACCGGATCGAGATCGGCCCGACCCAGCTTGCCTTTCGCGAATGGGAAGCGGCGGGGCTGACCCTGCCCAACCTGGCGCAGATGCGCGAATTCCGCTGGAAGCGGCTGACGGCGGCGCTCGTCGCGCGCGACTATGGCGGACTTTTGATGTTTGACCCGATGAACATCCGCTATGCGACCGACACCACCAACATGCAGCTCTGGAACAGCCACAACCCGTTCCGCGCCTGCCTGCTCTGTGCCGATGGCCATATGGTGATGTGGGAATACAAGAACTCGCCTTTCCTCGTGACCTTCAATCCGCTGGTCAAGGAACTCCGCTCGGGCGCGTCCTTCTTCTATTCGGTGACCGGCGATACCTCGGCCAATGATGCGAAGAACTTCGCCGCCCAGGTCGACGAGGTGATGCGCGAACATGCCGGTTCGAACCGCAGGCTGGCGGTCGACAAGATCATGATCCACGGCCTGCGCGCTTTGGAGCGTGCCGGCTTCGAGGTGATGGAAGGCGAAGAGGTCACCGAACGCACCCGCGCCATCAAGGGCCCGGACGAGATCCTGGCGATGCGCTGCGCGCACCACGCCTGCGAAGCCTCGATTGCCGAGATGGAGGAGGCGACCCGCCTCGGCGTGCCGCAAGGCGACATGTCCGAGGATGCGATCTGGGCCGAGCTTCACAAAGGCAACATCAAGCGCGGCGGCGAATGGATCGAAACGCGGCTCCTCGCCTCGGGCAAGCGCACCAATCCCTGGTTTCAGGAATGCGGGCCAAGGATTGTGCAGAACAACGAGATCGTGGCCTTTGATACCGACCTGATCGGCGCCTATGGCATCTGCATCGACATCTCGCGCACCTGGTGGGTGGGCGATGCGCGGCCCACCAACGCGATGATCTCGGCCATGCAGCACGCGCTCGACCATATCAACGTCAACCGCGAGCTGCTGAAACCCGGCGCCCGGATCCGCGACATCGTCCATTCCGGCCACCAGCTGGAGGACCAGTACTGGAAGCAGAAATATTCCTGCAAGATGCACGGCGTCGGGCTTTGCGACGAATGGCCCTATGTGCCCTATCCCGATGCCTGGGTCGAAGGCTCCTTCGACCACGCGCTGGAGGCTGGCATGACGATCTGTGTCGAAGCCCTCGTCTCGCCCGAGGGCGGCGAATTCTCGATCAAGCTGGAGGATCAGGTGCTGATCACCGAGACGGGATACGAGACGCTGACCAAATACCCCTTCGACCCGCGGCTTCTGGGGTGAAGGGGGCCGTGACCAACCCAATGGTCAAGCTACATTTCCATCTGGACCCGGAGTCCTGGCATGGCGCTTCCGTGGAATCGCTCTGGGCGAAGCGCATTTCGTCCGACACCGGCGCCTCTGTGTTTGAGCTCGACAACTCGCCCTTTTACGCCTTTGGAGTCAGCTTTCTGGATGTGGTCCGCGCCGAGGAAGAAGACGGCCGCCTGTTTTTCGTCAGCGTGGCCTCGTCCGCAGGGCACTCCACCTATCGACTGCGGGTGCCATGGCCCTCTTCAAAGTTCGAGGCGGCCTGGGCACGGCTGACCTCGTTCGGCTGCACCTACGAGGGCCATTCCCACGGAAAAACACACCTGTTTGCCGTCGATGTCCCTCCCGATGCCGATATTCACGCGGTCTACCGCCTTTTTGAAGAAGGCGAAGCGGAAGGCATTTGGGAGTTTGAAGAAGGCCATTGCGGCCATCCGACCTAGGTCACGATCGCCGCATTGCCCCTTGGGGAGGTGCCATGAACGGATGGCCGCGCATGGCATCTCCCCAAGTTATTCTGCCACGAAGCCCGCCGCCTTGTGGCTGCCGTCGCAATAGGGCTTGTTCTGGCTGTGGCCGCAGCGGCAGAGGAAGGTCTGCGTCACCTTGTTGATCGTGTGGCCGGTGCCCGAGACGATCTCGAGATTGCCCACGACCTTCAGCGGGCCGTTGGGCTGCGGGTTCACCGCGACCGTGCCGTTGCGCGCCTCCAGGGCCGCGGCCTCCTTGACCGCAGGTTCGCCCGTGGCGGTGAAGCCCGCGGCGTTGTGGCTGCCGTCGCAATAGGGCTTGTTGGCCGAGGCGCCGCAGCGGCAGAGCGTGGCGCGCGGTCCGGGCTCCAGCACGCCGCGCAGGATCAAAGGCGCCTCGAAGGCCAGAGGCCCGTTCTCGCGGATCCGCAGCAGGTTGACCACCGGCGCCGCATCCGAGCTTTCGCTGCCGTCGTTGCGCGCCACCCGGATCGCACCGGAGGGGCAGTTGACGCCAAGCGCCAGCACCACATCGGCCCGCGCGGCATCGGGATAGATCCACTCGCCCTTCACATTGGGCACGAAAACCTCCGGATGGCTCAGGACGCAGTTGCGCGAATGCACACAGCGCGACCCGTCAAAGGTGATCGTCACCTCTTTGCCCCTGACCACTTCCATCGCAGCACTCCTTGTCGCTTCCATCAAGATCCCGTCGCGCCCCGCTCAGGGCTGGGCGACATGGCCCACACTGGCACTGCCATCCTCGGCGGTAAAGCTGATGCTGTCGCCTGACTGGCTGACATCATAGCAGGCCCAATGGTCCGAGGGCGGCCAGACCGAGCAATATAGGTCGCCCCGCACCTGCCAATGGCCGATACTCGCCGGACCTTTGGTGTAGATCGTCTCGCCATCCGCATTGAAACTCTGCGAAGCGCCGTCGTCAAAGGTCAGGACCTTGCCGGTCAGGGCCGCCGTGATCGCCGCGCCGTCCAGCCTTGTATCTGCCCAGGCCGGCGTGCCCAAAAGCGCAAATACCAGAACCCACCGCATCGCATCCTCCACCCTGCATCCGCCCCAGACTACACCCCTGCCCCTGCCGATCAACGCCAAACCCGCCTGCCGATCTTGCACTGGTGCCCCTTGCGGCTTAAGGGGGCGCAACCCCGCACCGCAACCTTCGCCGCAACTTCCGCTGAAAGGCCGTCCCGATGATCCCGCGCTATTCCCGCCCCGAGATGGTGGCCCTCTGGTCGCCCGAAGCCCGCTTCAAGATCTGGTTCGAGATCGAGGCCCATGCGATGGACGCGCAGGCCGCGCTTGGCGTGATCCCGAAATCCCATGCCGAGGGCGTCTGGAAAGCCAAGGACGCCGAGTTCAACGTCGCCCGCATCGACGAGATCGAGGCCGTGACCAAGCATGACGTCATCGCCTTCCTGACCCATCTGGCCGAGATCGTGGGCGCCGACGAAGCCCGCTTCGTCCATCAGGGCATGACCTCCTCGGACGTGCTGGACACCACCTTCAACATCCAGCTCTGCCGCGCTTCGGACCTCCTGCTGATCGGTCTCGACCGTGTGCTGGCAGCCCTCAAGGCCCGCGCCTACGAGCACAAGGACACGGTCCGCATCGGCCGCAGCCACGGCATCCATGCCGAGCCCACCACCATGGGCCTGACCTTCGCCCGCTTCTACGCCGAGATGGCGCGCAACCGCGCCCGCCTGCTGAACGCCCGGGCCGAGGTTTCGACCGGCGCCATCTCCGGCGCTGTCGGCACCTTCGCCAATATCGACCCCGCGGTCGAGGAACATGTCTGCCAGATGCTGGGTCTGACGCCCGAGCCGATTTCGACCCAGGTGATCCCGCGCGACCGCCATGCGATGTTCTTTGCCACCCTCGGCGTGATCGCCTCCGGCATCGAGAACCTCGCGATCGAGATCCGCCACATGCAGCGCACCGAGGTGCTGGAGGCGGAAGAGTTCTTCTCGCCCGGCCAGAAGGGCTCCTCGGCGATGCCGCACAAAAGGAACCCGGTCCTGACCGAGAACCTGACCGGCCTCGCCCGGCTGGTCCGCATGGCGGTGGTGCCGGCGCTGGAGAATGTGGCGCTCTGGCACGAACGCGACATCTCGCATTCCTCGGTGGAGCGCGCCATCGGCCCGGACACCACGATCACCCTCGACTTCGCGCTGCACCGTCTGGCCGGTGTCGTCGAAAAGCTGGTGGTCTATCCGGAGAACATGCTCAAGAACATGAACAAGTTCAAGGGCCTGGTCATGTCGCAGCGCGTGCTTCTGGCGCTGACCCAGGCCGGTGTGTCGCGCGAAGACAGCTACCGCCTCGTGCAGCGCAACGCGATGAAGGTCTGGGAGAAGGGCGCCGATTTCAAGACCGAGCTTCTGGCCGACCCCGAAGTGACCGCCGCCCTCTCGCCCGCCGAGATCGAAGAGAAATTCGACCTCGGCTACCACACCAAACACGTCGACACGATCTTCGCCCGCGTCTTTGGCGCCTGACCGCCACGCGGGCTGACAGGCGCGGGGGTTTCACACCCCCGCACCCCCGTGGGATATTTCCGTCTGGATGAAGGAGAAGCGCGCCCCCAGCCTCTTCATCCAGATCCAAATATCCCGGGGGGTGCGGGGGGCTGGCCCCCCGCCGGGCCGGGACGGAACCCCTCTTCACCCGGATTTAACCCCGATGGCGGCAGTCTGGCCTCATCTGAAGAATCGGGGGCATGATGGCGTTCAATCCTGCAATGTTGGCCAGTCTGACCAATCCGGACGCATTCAATCCGCCGATGCTGTCCGAACAGCCGCCACCGCCGGCGATCACCTCGCGCGAGAAGGCGGCCATCATCGTGCGCCTTCTGTTGGCCGAAGGCGCGCCGATCAAGCTGACCGCCCTGCCGGAGGAGATGCAGACCGCGCTGGCCCAGCAGATGGGCCAGATGCGCCGCGTCAGCCGAGAGACCTTGCGACTGGTGATCGACGAATTCCTCTTTGAACTGGAACAGGTCGGGCTGTCCTTCCCCGGCGGGCTCGAAGGGGCGCTCACGATCATGGACGGGCACCTTTCGGCCAATGCCGCCAGCCGGTTGCGGCGGATGTCGGGGGGCAACTCCTCGATCGACCCCTGGGAGCGGATCAATGCCCTGGCGCTCGACCGCATCCTGCCGGTCCTGGCCGAGGAAAGCATCGAGGTCTGCGCCGTGGTCCTGTCGAAACTCCCGGTGCCGCGCGCGGCGGAGCTGTTGTCGAAACTGCCGGGCGACCGGGCGCGCCAGGTGGCCTATGCCGTCTCGCTCACCGGCAATGTCGATCCCGACACCGTGCACCGGATCGGGATGGCCTTGGCGGTGCAGCTTGACAGCCAGCCGCTCAAGGCCTTCGAGGCGGGCCCGGGCGAGCGGGTCGGCGCCATCCTGAACATCGCCGCCGCCTCGACCCGCGACGATGTGCTGCGCGGGCTTCTGGAGGCGGACGCCGAGTTCGCCCAGCTGGTGAAGAAGAACATCTTCACCTTCGAACATATCAAGGCCAAGCTCGCGCCGCGCGACGTGCCCAAGGTGATCCGCATCGTCGATCAGGCGGCGCTGGTCACCGCGCTGACCTATGCGCTGTCGGTCCCGGATCTGGAGCCTTCCGCCGAACATATCCTCGCCAACCTGTCGCAGCGCATGACCCAGGGCCTGCGCGAAGAAATCGCCGGGCGCGGCAAGATCAAGGAGAAAGACGCCGACGAGGCGATGGGCACCATCGTCATGGCAATCCGCCAACTGGAGGGCAGCGGCGAGGTCGTGCTGGTCCAACCCGAGGAGTAGCGCCGGGCCAGCGCTATCCGCAAGGACAGGCGGGGCGACCGGGTCGACGCGCAGCGCAAGCCTTTCCCCCTTGCCCCTGCGCCAGGTCCTGCCTAGGTTGCGCCCGGGCCGAACTCCGGCCCGGATTGGCCCCGTAGCAGGGCTTGCCCCAACTGCCCCAGCCCCGATCGGTGCCCCAAGTGATCCAGACCGCCGCAGCCCCCGCCAGCCGGGGCATTCTCTTTCTGGCCATGGGCATCTTCTGCTTCACCGCGATGGATGCGGTGGCCAAGCATCTGGTCAGCACCTACCCGGCGGTCGAGGTGGTCTGGGCGCGCAACATCGGGCAGCTTCTGTTTGTGGTACTCTACCTTGGCCCAAGACTGGGGCCTGCGATCCGGACCAGGCTGCCGTTCTGGCATCTGTTGCGGGCGCTGGCACAGCTGGTCTCCACCGCGGCCTTTTTCGTGGCCCTGGGCCATATCGGCCTGGCCGAGGCCACGGCGCTGGCCGACATCAACCCGGTGCTGATCACCCTTGGCGCCGCCTTGTTCCTTGGCGAAAGGCTGGGGCGGGCGCGGCTGATCGGTGTCGCCATCGCGATGATCGGCGCGCTGATCATCACGCGGCCCGGTCTGGGGGTCTTTACCCCCTACGCGCTTCTGGCCCTGCTCTGCGCCTTTGGCTATGCCGCCAGCATGCTTTTGACCCGCTATGTCGGCGCGCAGGAAAGCCCCTGGGCCGCGATGTTCTATGCCGCCTTCTTCGGCGCGCTCGTCACCTCGGCGGCGCTGCCCTTCGACTGGAAGCCGATCCTGACCGAGGACTATATGGCCTTCGCCCTTCTGGGCGGCCTCGGCGCCGTGGCGCAGCTTTTCACCATCAAGGCCTATTCGGCGGCAGAGGCCTCGGTTCTGGCGCCTTTCGGCTATCTGGACATGGTCTTCGCGCTGTTCTGGTCGGTGGTGGCCTTTGGCAGCCTGCCCGACCTTGCGACCCTGCTGGGTGCGCTTGTGATCGCGGCGGCGGGTCTCTATGTCTGGGGCCAGGAAAGGACCGAGTCCCGGGCGTGAGGCCGGGGGCCAGGGCAAAAGACGTGGACCCCACCTCAAGGCTGTTCAAGATCATTGCCTGGACGCAGAATCTGGCCCTTCAGGGCCTGATCGGCCTGATGCTGGCCCTGCCCTATCGCTGGCGCATTCCCTTTGGCGGCTGGCTGATGCGGGCGGTGATTGCGCCGCTGGGAGGCTATGGTCAAAGGGTCAGGGTCAATCTGGCGCTGATCTGGCCCGACCTGCCGAAAGCGCGGGTGGCCGAGATCGTACGCGGCGTCTGCGACAACATGGGGCGCACCCTGGCCGAGCTTTACTCGGCACGCGAGTTCAAGGCGCTGGTCGCCGATGCGAAGGTGCTGGGCAACGGGCTGGAGCCGATCTTCGAGGCGCAGGCCCAGGGGCGCGGTGTCCTGCTGATTTCGGGCCATTTCGGCAACCATGACATCGCCCGGGCCGTGCTTGCGGCGCGCGGCCTGCCGGTGGCGGCGCTGTACCGGCCGCAGACCAACCCCTATTTCGACCGCCATTTCGCTGCCGCGATCCGCGCCGTGGCCGAGCCGCTGTTTGCCCGCGGCCGCCGCGGTCTGGCCGAGCTTGTGACCCATCTGCGCAAGGGCGGCATGGTGGGGATGCTGATCGACCAGCATTTCAACAAGGGCACGCCTTTGGACTTTCTCGGCCACCCGGCGCGGACCTCGCTGTCGGCGGCGGAGATGGCGCTGAAATACAACTGCCTTCTGGTGCCGGTCTATGGCATCCGGCTGGAGGACGGGCTGCACTTCGACCTGCTGGTCGAGGCGCCGATCCCGCATACCGATGCCGTCACCATGACCCAGGCGCTGAACGACAGCCTGGCGGCACAGGTGCGCGCGCGGCCGGAGCAGTGGTTCTGGGTCCACAGGCGCTGGAAATAGCGACCGCGACCGCCTATTTCAGAACGGCAGCGGCAAAGATCTTGCCCGGCCCATCGGCCTGCAGGATCACCACGACCGGATCCTCACCCGGGATCGGCGCCGAGAGGTTCAGCGCCTCCTTGCCGTCCCACTGGCCCAGCGAGGACCAGGCCGTCACCACATTGGCATAGTCCTGCACGCGCCCGGCATTCTCGCCATATTCGATCTCGACCGTCGCGCTCGGGTGATAGCGCACCAGCTGCACATGGAGCGGCGCCTCAAGGCCCGGATCGGCCTCGGCCAGGATCGCGACCTGCCCGCCGTGGCGCACCAGACGCAGGGCGACACCCTTGGCCGCGGCCTGATGGCGGCGGATCGCATCCTCGACCCGCGCCGGATCGGTGCCCTCGACCCGGTCCACACCGCTGACGATCATCTGCGGCGTGTAGATCGCATTGGCCCCTTCGGCATGGGCATAGGCCTTCTGGCGCTGGGTGAACTTCTGGTTGCCGAATTTGTCGGTCCAGCCGATGTAATCCCAGTAATCGACATGCAGGGCCAGGGCGATGACGCCCGGTTCCTCCGCCAGTCTGCGCAAATATTCATCGGCCGGCGGGCAGGAGGAGCAGCCCTGCGAGGTGTAAAGCTCGACCACCGTTCCCACGGCACTGCCCTGATCTTCAGCATATGCCGTTGTGCCGCCCGCGACCCAGAGGCCCGCCAAAGCGCCGATGACCGATTTGTTCATGGCAAACATCCCCTTTGCCCGGCAACATCTAGTGAAAAGCCCCCGGGATGGCCAATCAAGGTTTTGCGAGGAATTTCGCCTATGTCGTCACCGCAACACCGTGATCGGGTCGGATTAGCGCTGGATTTTCGGCATACCATTGCATACAATGCAGCGGAAGCCAGAATGATTCCTTGCCGGACGTGCCGCATTGCGGCAAAAAGCATCAAACGACCCCCAGGAGGCCAGCTATGACCGTCACCGTCGGACACGACAGCGCAAAAACCCGTACCAGCCTGACGGCTGGCGGCACCACGATGGACTATTACTCGATCCCGGCCGCGCAAGCCGCCGGGCTCGGCGATTTCTCCAAGCTCCCCGCCTCCTTGAAGGTGGTGCTGGAGAACATGCTGCGCTTTGAGGATGGCAAGACCGTCACGGTCGAGGACATCAAGGCCTTCGCCGAATGGGCGACCCTTGGCGGCAAGAACCCGCGCGAGATCGCCTATCGCCCGGCCCGCGTGCTGATGCAGGACTTCACCGGGGTTCCGGCGGTCGTCGACCTCGCCGCGATGCGCGACGGTATCCTGGGGTTGAAAGGCTCCGCCGCCAAGATCAACCCGCTGGTTCCGGTCGATCTGGTCATCGACCACTCGGTCATGATCGACGAATTCGGCACCCCGCGCGCCTTCCAGGCCAACGTCGACCGCGAATACGAGCGCAACATGGAGCGCTATGTCTTCCTGAAATGGGGCCAGAAGGCCTTCAACAACTTCCGCGTCGTGCCGCCGGGCACCGGGATCTGCCACCAGGTCAACCTGGAGTACCTCGCCCAGACCGTCTGGACCGACAAGGACCAGAACGGGGTCGAGGTCGCCTATCCCGATACGCTGGTCGGCACCGACAGCCACACCACCATGGTCAACGGCCTCGCCGTTCTGGGCTGGGGCGTCGGCGGCATCGAGGCCGAGGCCGCGATGCTGGGCCAGCCCGTATCGATGCTGATCCCGGAAGTCGTGGGCTTCAAGCTGACCGGCCAGATGATGGAAGGCACCACGGCGACCGACCTCGTCCTCAAAGTCGTGCAGATGCTGCGCAAGCATGGCGTCGTGAACAAATTCGTCGAATTCTACGGCGAAGGTCTTGACCATCTGCCGCTCGCCGACCGTGCCACCATCGCCAACATGGCGCCGGAGTACGGTGCCACCTGCGGCTTCTTCCCGATCGACAATGAAACCCTGCGCTACCTGCGCAACACCGGCCGCGACGAGGGCCGCATCGCCCTGGTCGAGGCCTATGCCAAGGCCAATGGCATGTGGCGCGGTGCCGATTACGCGCCGATCTACACCTCCACGCTCGAACTGGACATGGGCGAGATCGTCCCCGCCATCTCGGGTCCGAAGCGTCCGCAGGACTATACCCCGCTGACCAAGGCCGCGACCGGCTTCTACAAGACCGTGTCCGATTACCGCGGCGTCGATGCTTCCTCTGCGGCCAAGGAAATGGCCTCGGAAGGCGCGCCGCTGCCGCCGCCGACCGACGTGCGCAAAAGCGCAGCCGTCGCGGGCAAGGACTATGCCCTGCGCGATGGCTCGGTCGTGATCGCCTCGATCACCTCCTGCACCAACACCTCGAACCCCTATGTGATGATCGGCGCCGGGCTTGTGGCGCGCAAGGCCCGCGCTTTGGGTCTGAAATCCAAGCCCTGGGTGAAGACCTCGCTCGCGCCCGGATCGCAGGTCGTGTCGGAATATCTGGAGGCCGCCGGCCTGCAGGAAGACCTCGACGCCGTGGGCTTCAACCTGGTGGGCTACGGCTGCACCACCTGCATCGGCAACTCCGGCCCCTTGGACCCGGCGATCTCTGCCGCGATTGGCGAGGGCGATCTGGTGGCCACCGCGGTCCTGTCGGGCAACCGCAACTTCGAAGGCCGGATCTCGCCGGACGTGCGGGCCAACTACCTCGCCTCGCCGCCCCTGGTCGTGGCCTATGCGCTGGCCGGTGACATGAACATCGACCTCACCACCGAGCCTCTGGGCATGGGCACCGATGGCCCGGTCTACCTGAAAGACGTCTGGCCCACGACCAAGGAAGTTTCGGATCTGGTCGAATCCACCGTGACCCGCGCCGCCTTCCAGAAGAAATACGCCGATGTCTTCAAGGGCGACACCAAGTGGCAGGCGGTCAAGATCACCGACTCGGAGGTCTATGACTGGCCGGCCTCCTCGACCTATATCCAGAACCCGCCCTATTTCCGCGGCATGTCCAAGACCCCGGGCGTGATCAAGAACATCGAGAACGCGCGGATCCTGGCTATTCTGGGCGACATGATCACCACCGACCACATCTCTCCGGCCGGTTCGTTCAAAGCTTCAACGCCGGCCGGCAAGTATCTGGCCGAGCGTCAGGTTCCGGTCTCCGAGTTCAACTCCTACGGCTCGCGGCGCGGCAACCACGAGGTGATGATGCGCGGCACCTTCGCCAATATCCGCATCAAGAACGAGATGCTGGATGGCGTCGAGGGCGGCTATTCCAAGGGGCCGGACGGCGTGCAGACCTCGATCTTCGACGCGTCGATGGCCTATCAGGCGGCCGGCACGCCGCTGGTGATCTTCGGCGGCATCGAATACGGCGCCGGCTCCTCGCGCGACTGGGCGGCCAAGGGCACGGCCCTGCTGGGCGTCAAGGCGGTGATTGCCGAGTCGTTCGAGCGGATCCACCGGTCAAACCTCGTCGGCATGGGCGTCATTCCCTTCGAGTTCACGGGCGGTGTGACCCGCAAGAGCCTGGAGCTGGAAGGCAACGAGATCGTCTCGATCGCCGGGCTTGACGGGGATCTGAAGCCCTTGTCGACCGTGCCCTGCACCATCACCTATGCCGATGGCAAGGTCGTGACGATCGACATCAAGTGCCGGATCGATACCGAGATCGAGATCGAATATGTCGAACACGGCGGCGTGCTGCACTATGTGCTGCGCGATCTGGCCAAGGCCTGAACCCACCCGCTTTGACAGCAAAACGCGCGCCATAACCGGCGCGCGTTTTTTCTATTCCGGACAGTGGCTTGCGTGGAAAGTCGCGTCCCGCGGCCAATTCTTGTTCCCCTTAAGTTCCCATTTACCTCTTCCTGCCATGCTGACCCCATATCAGGAGGATAAAGATGGCTGACCGTTTCCCCCCGCTTGCACCGCAAGAAAAGATCCGCACCACCGCGATGGCCCGCGCCCGACCCGCCCCCAGCATCGCCGTGCTGGATGTGCTGTTGTTCGGCGCTCTGGTTCTGTTGCTGCGGATGTTCTGACGACAGCATCGCCGCACCCGTCGCAAGAGCGGGGGTTTCACACCCCCGCACCCCCGTGGGATATTTCCATCTGGATGAAGAGGGGGAGCCGATTTGCCGGCCAGTCAGGGCGCCGCGGGGCGGGTGACATCCATGCCGTAGAGCCAATCGAAACGCGACAGGGCGACGGAGGGGGCGAGTTTGGGGGCCAGGGTCGAAGCCAGCCGCAGACCGAGGTGCGCCACACTGCGCCGGGCGCCGCGCAGATGGTAGAGATTCGCATTGGAATTGGCCGCCGCGACGATCCGCGTGCAGCGCGGCTTGCGGGCGGCCTCATAGGCAGCCAGGCCGGCGGCGATACTGTCGGTCTGCGACAGGCTGGCCGCCAGCACCCAGGCATCCTCCAGCGCCATGCAGGCGCCCTGGGCCAGGAAGGGCAGCGTCGGATGGGCGGCATCGCCGAGAATCGCCACGCCGCCGGAGCCGAGGTTCCTCTGCCAGACCTCTGCCACCTCGTGGCGGAACAGGCCCCAGAGCCAGACATCCTCGACCTGCTCCAGCCAGCCGCGCACCCGGGGCGAGAAGCGCTGGAAGGCAAGGCGCAGGTCCATCGGGTCGTCGCGCAGGGACCAGCCCTCTTCGACCCAGCGCTGACGCTCCTCGACCGCGACGATGTTGCGCAAGGCGCCGCCGCGCAAGGGGTAGCTGACCAGATGGCGGCCCGGGCCCATATGGACTTCGGCCACATTGGCGCCGCCATCGCCGGGAATCAGGGCGCGCCAGGCCACCTGATGGGTGAAGAAGGGCGCACTGGGCCGGTTCAGCGCGGCGCGGGTCGGCGAATGCAGGCCATCGGCCCCGATCAGAAGCTCGGATTCCTCGGGCCCGCTGTCCAGCATCATCACCGGGCGTTCGCCGTCGAGGTTGATCGAAACCGCCCGGGTCAGCAGCCGCAGCGTGACACCCGCGGCTTCGGCCCCCTCGCGCAACAGGGTGATCAGATCGGCGCGGTGGATGAAGTGGTAGCCCTGTTCAGGCCGCAGCCGCCCGACATCGAGCCGCAGGACGACATCACCCGAAACCCCGTCGCGCAGCTCGACCGCCTGGGCCCGGGTCGCGACCGCCTCCAGCGCCGGGCCGAGGCCGAGCGCCTTCAGCACCGCCGCCCCGTTGGGCGAGACCTGCAGGCCCGCGCCGACCTCGCGGATCGCATCGGCCTGCTCCAGCACGGTGACCTGCGCGCCGCGCAGCGACAGGGCCAGCGCCGTGGCAAGACCCGCCACCCCGGCGCCGAGGATCGTGACCTGCTGACCAATCAGAGACATCTTGCGATCTTTCCTTCAGGGACGACCCGCCCGACGGGCCGCGGCCAAAACGCAAATGCCGGGCCACTGCCGCCCGGCATTGTTCTGATCTGGCGGTGACCGACCCGCAAGGCCTTACTCGTCGCGGTGGACTTTCTCGCGGCGTTCGTGCTTTTCCTGGGCTTCCAGCGTCATGGTCGCGATCGGGCGCGCATCCAGCCGCTTCAGGCTGATCGGCTCGCCGGAGACTTCGCAATAGCCATATTCGCCATTCTCGATCCGGCGCAGCGCCGCGTCGATCTTGGAGACCAGCTTGCGCTGACGGTCGCGGGTGCGCAGTTCCAGCGCCCGGTCGGTCTCTTCGGAGGCGCGGTCGGCGAGGTCGGGCACGGCGCGGGCGGAATCCTGCAGGTTGTCGATCGTTTCGGCGCTTTGGTCGAGCAGTTCCTGCTTCCAGACGATCAGCTTGCGGCGGAAATACTCCAGCTGCCGATCGTTCATGAAAGGCTCGTCTTCGGCCGGGCGGTAATCTTCGGGCAGGAAGGTTTCGGCTTTCATCTTAGCACTTTCCTCTTGCAGGCGGCGCCGATGGGCTGGCCGCAGCGGGCGGGCCCCAGGGGCTTGGCCCGCAAATTCAAATGGGCAATCCTCTTCGGCGCCCGTCTAGCGGAACTGCCGGAGATTGTCACTAGCCGTTGCGACTTTTTCGAGGCGGCTTTAGGGTTTCGTTAACGCTGAGCGCAGGGGCTTGAGATGACAGTGAAATTCGCCACAACCGCAGGTTATGTCGTGCCGGAGGATCTGGCGCTGGCGGTCAATGCCGCGGTGACGCTGGGGCGGCCCCTGCTGGTCAAGGGCGAACCGGGCACCGGCAAGACCGAACTGGCGCGGCAGGTGGCGGCGGCGCTGGATATGGTGCTGATCGAATGGCATGTGAAATCGACCACCAAGGCGCAGCAGGGCCTGTATGAATATGACGCCGTGGCGCGCTTGCGCGATGGCCAGCTGGGCGAGGCGCGGGTGCATGACGTCGCCAATTACATCCGCCCCGGCAAGCTTTGGCAGGCCTTTGCCGCGCCCGAGCGGGTGGTTCTGCTGATCGACGAGATCGACAAGGCCGATATCGAGTTTCCGAACGACCTGCTGCAGGAGCTCGACCGGATGGAGTTCCACGTCTACGAGACCGGCGAGACGATCCGCGCCCGGCATCGCCCGGTGGTCATCATCACCTCCAACAACGAAAAGGAGCTGCCGGACGCCTTCCTGCGCCGCTGCTTCTTTCACTTCATCCGCTTTCCCTCGCCCGAGGGTCTGGCCGCCATCGTGCGCCTGCATTTTCCCGGCCTGAAGGAGAGCCTGCTTGCCGCCGCCCTGACCCAGTTCTTCGAGATTCGCGAGGCGCCGGGGTTGAAGAAAAAGCCCTCGACCTCGGAGGTGCTGGATTGGCTGAAGCTGCTGCTGGCCGAGGATCTGGCGCCCGAAGACCTCAAACGCGACGCGAAAAGCAACCTGCCGAAGCTGTACGGGGCTTTGCTCAAGAATGAACAGGATGTGCAGCTGTTTGAAAAGCTGGCCTTCATGGCGCGGCGCGACCGTTAGGCCGTGAAGAGTGCCCGAATCAGATTCGGACGCTTTGACAACAGCTTGCGCGCGATTCTTAAAGTTTGACATCACGCGGCGCACACATTCGTGTCAGCCACTGCAACATTGCGTGATGCCGCCCCGCCATATCTGGCGCGGGGCACGGGCGCGGGGGCCATCAATGGTTGGCAAGCCCCTTTCGCAAAGTCTTTTCTGTGCCGCAGGCTTGCCTCCGTCCTGCCATCTGGCCCATGTTCCCTGTGGTTGCGACCCGTCCGGCCCGACGCGGCTTGAGGTCGGCCTCTTCCTGCTCGTGGGGGTGGTCTGGACGGACGGGTGGCATCATCAGCCGACATGTACAAGCGGGCGGCAATGTCGGATGATCCCCCTTGACCGGGGCCGCTTGGACAGGATTGCCCCAGACCGGGGGTTTGCCATGCGCCGCACCACAGTTTTCGCTGCACTCTCCCGAACCGGCAGGACCCTGTGCGCCGCAGCCCTGATCGGACTGGCCGCCTGCGCGCCAGTGCCGCCCGCCGGCCTCACCTCGGCCAGCCGTGACGCGGGAACTTCGGGGGCCGCCCGACCGATCCTGCACTTTCGCCCGGCCAAGGGCTTGCCGGTGCAGCGCCCGAACGCTGAACTGGCGCAGGATTTTCTGGATCTGGAGTTTCATCTGGAAAGCGGCCTGCCCCTGCCCGCCCTGACCCGGTTCGAGGGGCCGATCACCCTGGCGATGACCGGCCCGGTGCCGCCGACGGCGCGGGCCGACCTCGCCGACCTGCTCGCCCGGCTCCGCGCCGAGGCGGGCCTGCACCTGACGCTTCTGCCCGACGGCAGCCAGGCCTCCCTGACCCTCGCCTTCGAGCCTACGGCCAGGCTGCGCCGGATCGACCCTTCCGCCGCCTGTTTCGTGGTGCCCAATGTCTCCTCGCTGGAGGAATACCGCGCCAAGCGCGGCTCGGCCGATCTCGACTGGGCGCAGATGCGGGTGCGGACGCGCGCCACCCTGTTCCTGCCCGCCGATGCCAGCCCGCAAGAGCTGCGTGACTGCCTGCATGAGGAGACAGCCCAGGCGCTCGGCCCGGTCAATGACCTCTACCGGCTGCCCGATTCCGTCTTCAACGACGACAATTTCCAGTCGGTGCTGACCGGGTTCGACATGCTGATGCTGCGGCTCCACTACGCGCCGGAACTGGCTTCGGGCATGGGGCCGGCCGAGGTTGCGGCGCGGTTGCCGGCGCTTCTGGCCCGGCTCAACCCGCGCGGGCAGAAGCGCGGCAGCTGGGCCGCGCCCGAAACGCCCCGCGTCTGGCAGGATGCCGTGACCCTGGCCGCCAACCCCGGCGCCCCGGCGCCCGCCCGGCTGGCCGCCGCCAACCGCAGCCTCGCCATCGCCCTGCAGGAGGGCTGGCAGGACAACCGCCTCGGCTTTGCCTATTTCCTCCTCGGCCGCCTGCTTGCCCCACGCGATGCCGACGGCGCCGCCGTGGCCTATATCGCCGCCGCCCGGGTCTATGCGCAACTTCCCGATCAGGGAGTCCACCTCGCCCATGCCCTGATGCAGCTTGCAGCCCTTGCTCTGGCCAATGATCAGGATGCCGCGGCGATCGCCCTGGCCGACCACGCCCTGCCTGCGGCGCTGACCGGGCAGAACGCGGCCCTGCTCGCCACGCTGCAGCTGATCAAGGCCGAGGCCCTCGCCACCGAGGGCCATGCCGCCGAGGCCGAGGCGCTGCGTCTCGACAGCCTGCCCGCCGCGCGCTATGGCTTCGGCCCAGAGCCAGAGGTGCGGGCCCATGCGGCAGAGATCGCCGTCCTCGCGCGGCTGGATCACAAGGGCTGACCCTTCGGGTCGCGTGCAAGGGGTTATCGTCATGAGCGTTTTCGTGCTGCCGGCAATGCTGATCGGCGCCTTCTGGGGGTCGAGGACCGCGCTGAAACGCGGGGGGCGCCGGCTCGATGCGCTGCAATATGGCGCGGTCTATGCCATCGGCCTCGGACTGGTCGGCGTGCTGGCCTATATCGTCGTCGGCAAACTGACGCATTGAGATGTTCCAGCCCTTCTTCCTCACCTTGCGGAAGACGGGGGTGCCGGTGTCGCTGAGCGAATATCTGGCCTTTCTGGCGGCGCTTGAAACCGGCCTCGTCACCCATGACCCGGAGGGATTTTACCACCTCGCGCGCCTGTCACTCGTCAAGGACGAAAGGTTCTACGACCGCTTCGACCGCGCCTTTGCCGAGGCTTTCCAGGGACTTGATGCCCTGACCCCCGAGGAGGTGCTTCAGGCCCTGAACCTCCCGACCGACTGGCTCGACGCCCAGCTCACCCGGCATCTGAGTGCCGAGGAGCGCGCCGCCGTCCAGGCGCTTGGCGGGCTCGACAAGATGATGGAGGCTTTGCGCCAGCGCCTCGCCGAACAGCAGGGCCGCCATCAGGGCGGCAGCAAATGGGTCGGCACCGGCGGCACCTCGCCCTTCGGCAACAGCGGCTACAACCCGGAAGGCATGCGGATCGGCGGCACGAGCACCCATCGCCGCGCGGTCAAGGTCTGGGAGAAGCGCGAATTTCGCAACCTCGACGAAGACGCCGACCTCGGCCCGCGCTCGCTGAAACTCGCCCTGCGCGCGCTCCGCCGCTGGGCGCGCGAGGGCCAAAGCCGTTTCGACCTCGACGCCACGATCCAGGCCACCGCAAGGCAGGGCTGGCTCGACGTGCAGGAACGCCCCGAGCGGCGCAACGCGGTCAAGGTCCTCCTGTTCCTCGACATCGGCGGCTCGATGGACGATCACGTCCTGCAGGCCCAGGCCCTGTTCTCCGCCGCCAAGGCCGAGTTCCGCCAGCTGACCTCCTTCTACTTCCACAACTGCCTCTACGAGACCGTCTGGCAGGACAACGCCCGCCGCATCGCCCACAAGATCCCGACCTGGGACGTGTTGCGCCGCTACGGCCCTGACTACCGCGCGATCTTCGTCGGCGACGCCGCGATGAGCCCGTATGAGATCGAGGCCCCCGGCGGCTCGGTCGAACACTGGAACGAGGAGCCCGGCCGCACCTGGCTCACCCGCGCCTGCCAGCACTGGCCACGCCACCTCTGGATCAACCCCGCGCCGGAACCAGGCTGGACCCACACCCGCTCCACCGCCCTGATCCGCAGCATTTTCGACGGCAAGATGGTCCCCCTCACCCTCGCCGGCCTCACCGAAGGCATCCGCACCCTGCGCTGAATGCCCCCGAATCTCCCCTTGCCCATTGCCCAAATACTCCCGCCGGAGGCGCGCCTGAGCCGGTTGGCCGCAGGCCAGAGGCGAGGATAAGACACGCGCCGCAGGCGCTCATCAGGATCGGGACGAACCACCCTCGGCCGCGTCAATCGCCTTGCCCAGCCGCCACAGCTGCGCTTTTTTCAGAAACGCGCGCAGGGCAATCGGCTTGCCCGCCATCTCCTGCGCCCTTGCATGCACCGCCGCCACCACCGCCCCGACCTCCGCCGGGCTGCGTGACCAAAGCTCCCAGAGAAACCCGTCCGGATCGCGCCGCTCGATCCCTTCCTCGGCCAGCACCGGGCGCGGGAAGTCCATCGCGTTGAAGGTCACGATCGCATCGGCGTGGCCGGCGATGGCCACCGCCAGCACATGCACGTCATTGGCGTCGGGCAGCGACAGCCGCGCCTCGATATTGGGCTGCTCGCGCACCGCGGCCCGCGGAAAGGCCGCCCGCGCCAGCGCCGCATCGCCCTCGGCCATGGCCTGGGCCACCGGCCCCAGCTTGGCGGTGGCCAGAACCCACTCGCGCAGGATCCGGTCCGACCATTGCGGTTCATAAAGCCCGCGCGCCGCCACCCCGAGCAGGATCTCCCGCAAGACGGTGGGATAAAGCACGCAGGCGTCCAGAACCGCCCGCATCAATCGACCAGGCGGAAGAACAGCGATTTCAGGTACGCGCTCTCCGCCAGAACCGGCAGCATCGGGTGATCGGGGCCGGCGAAACCGGTATAGATCAACTGCCCCTTGCGCCCGCCGCGCCCGATGCCGCGGGCACAGGCGTTGCGGAAGGCGGTCAGATCGGCCGCATGGCTGCAGGAGCACAAAACCAGATAGCCCCCCGGCGCCACCAAACCGGCGGCATATTTCGCCACCCGCTCATAGGCGCGCAATCCCGCCTCCAAAGCGTTCTTGTTGGGAGCAAAGGCCGGCGGATCGCAGACCACCATGTCGAACTTCGCGCCCTCGGCGGCCAAAGCCTCCAGCACGTCAAAGGCATCGCCCTGCCGCGTGGCAAACTTGCCCGCAAAGCCTGAAGCCTCCGCCCCCTTGCTGGCCAAGGCCAAAGCCGCAGCCGAGGCATCGACCGCCAAAGCGCTGTCCGCTCCACCCGCCAAGGCCGCAAGGCCAAAGCCGCCGACATGGCTGAACACATCCAGCACCCTGGCGCCCTTGGCGAGGCGTGCGGCAAAGGCATGGTTCGGGCGCTGGTCAAAGAACAGGCCGGTCTTCTGACCGCCCTCCAGATCCGCCATGTAAACCGCGCCATTCATCGGCACAGGGATCGGGCCATCCAGAGCGCCGGACAGAACTTGCGTCTCTTCCTTCAGCCCCTCCAGCCCGCGCGCGCGGCCCGTGCCGTTCTTGATCACCGTGGTCACCCCGGTCACCCGGCGCAGCGCCTCGGCCAAAGCCTCGATATGCGCCTCGGCCCAGGCGGCATTGGGCTGAATCACGGCGGCATCGCCGAAACGGTCGATGATGACGCCGGGCAGACCATCGGCCTCGGCATGGATCAGCCGGTAGAAGGGCGCGTCATGCAGGCGGCTGCGCAGCTCCAGCGCCAGCGACAGCCGGGCCGCAAACCAGTCCGCGTCGATCTGGGCTGTCACGTCGCGGTCCAGCATCCGGGCGATGATCTTGGACTTGGTGTTGACCGTCACCAGACCAATCTGCCGCCTGTCACCATCCTCCAGCACCGCCAGCGCCCCGGGCGCCAGGGCCGAGGTGCGCCGGTCGGTCACCAGCTCGTCGGCATAGACCCAAGGAAAGCCCAGCCGCACGGCGCGGGCTTCGGCCTTCGGGCGCAGGCGCACGATGGGACGGTTATGGCTGCGACCCTGAGCTTGGTTCTCAGAAGTCGGGGTGATTTCGGGCTCGTCAGAGGTTTGCGAAGGGGGGCACATGGGCCTCCTTTACGGTGTTCCGGCCTCTGAGGAAAGGCCCGGCATCTCGCCCTGCCCCGCCCAACCGCCCAATCCCGCGCCAGGCCGCTGATTCGAGATCCGCTTCCCCCGCGCCGCCGTGAAAAAATCCCGCCGGGGCCCAGAAAATCCATGAGAAGCCCCCCACCTCTGCTAATCTGCCGCTGCAGCCCTCGGCGCCCGGGCGCCCAGATGCGGCCCGAAGGGTGCATTTTGGTTGTTAGCGCTAACGCAACTTGATAACATGGCGCCATCCCGCCGCAAGCAGTTGAGGTTACCATGGCCCTCCATCCCACCATCGCCCGCATCACCGACCGGATCCGCGAACGCTCGGCCCAGACGCGCGGCCAGTATCTGGCGCGGATGGCGGGGGCGGCGAGTGCCGGCCCGGTGCGGGCGCATCTCTCCTGCGGCAACCAGGCCCATGCCTATGCGGCGATGACCCAGGACAAGGCCGCCCTGGCAGAGGGGCGCGCCCCCAACATCGGGATCGTGACCGCCTATAACGACATGCTCTCGGCCCACCAGCCCTATGAACATTACCCCGAACTGATCCGCGCCACCGCCCGCCGTCTCGGCGCCACGGCCCAGGTCGCAGGCGGCGTGCCCGCCATGTGCGATGGCGTGACGCAGGGCCAGCCGGGGATGGAGATGTCGCTCTTCTCCCGCGATGTGATCGCGATGGCGGCGGGGATCGCCCTCAGCCACAACACCTTCGATTCCGCGATGTTCCTTGGCGTCTGCGACAAGATCGTGCCCGGCCTCGTGATCGCCGCCGCCACCTTCGGCCACCTGCCGGCGGTCTTCGTCCCCGCCGGTCCCATGTCCACCGGCCTGCCGAACGAGGAGAAATCCCGCGTCCGCAACGCCTTTGCCGCCGGCGAGGTCGGCCGCGACGCGCTGATGGCGGCCGAGATGGCCTCCTACCACGGCATCGGCACCTGCACCTTCTATGGCACCGCCAACACCAACCAGATGCTGATGGAGTTCATGGGCCTGCACCTGCCCGGCTCCTCCTTCGTCAACCCCGGCACGCCGCTGCGTGAGGCGCTGACCATCGCCGCCATCGAACGCGCGGCCGCCATCACCGCCTTGGGCAACGACTACCGCCCGGCAGGTGAAATCCTCGACGAACGGGCCTACGTCAACGGCATCGTCGGCCTGATGGCGACGGGTGGTTCCACCAACCTCGTATTGCACCTGCCCGCCATGGCCCGCGCCTCGGGCGTGCTGCTGGACCTGCAGGACTTCGCCGAGATCAGCCAGACCGTGCCGCTGATGGCCAAGGTCTATCCCAACGGAATGGCCGACGTGAACGCCTTCCACGCCGCAGGCGGCCTTGGGTTCCTGATGCGCGAGCTGATGGATGCGGGCCTGCTGCACGAAGACGCCAAGACCATCCTCGGCGAGGGTCTGGCCGCCTACCGCAAGGAACCCAAGCTCCACATGGGCCGCCTCGTCTGGGAGGATGGCGCGAAAGAGACGCTGAACGACAAGATCGTCCGTCCGGTCGCCACCCCCTTCGCCGCGACCGGCGGCCTGACCCAGCTGTCCGGCAACCTCGGCCGCGGCGTGATCAAGGTCTCCGCCGTGGCGCCCGAGCGTCATGTGATCGAAGCCCCGGTCCGGATCTTCCACGACCAGGCCGATGTGAAACTGGCCTTCAAGAATGGCGAGTTCACCTCAGACACCATCGTCGTCGTCCGCTTCCAGGGGCCGCAGGCCAATGGCATGCCCGAGCTGCACTCGCTGACCCCCACCCTGTCGATCCTGCAGGAACGCGGCCTGAAGGTGGCCCTCGTGACCGACGGCCGCATGTCCGGCGCCTCGGGCAAGGTCCCCGCCGCGATCCACGTCTCGCCCGAAGCCGCCGCCGGCGGCCCGATCGCGCGCCTGCGCGACGGCGATATCGTGCGGCTGGACGCCGACAAGGGCACCCTCACCGTCCTGACCGAAGGCTTCGAGGGCCGCCCCTTGGCCACAGCAGACCTCTCCCACAACGCCTGGGGCCTCGGTCGCGAGCTCTTCGCCGCCTTCCGCGCCCAGGTCGGCCCCTCGACAGAAGGGGCGTCGAGCCTTTACTGAACCCTTGTACCAAGCTGAACCCTGCGCCTCCGGCGGGGATATTTTAACAAGTATGAAAGGAATCAGGGTTAAAGAGGTGAGGCGGTACAGGCGGGGACGCCGATGACCGCCAAGTGTGAAAGGCCCCTTGCCTCCCCCGGGAAACCGGCCCGAGGCAGGGGGTCAGCGCGCCTCGCCCTGCCCTTTCATACTTGCCCAAATATCCCCGCCGGAGGCTGCTGCCCGAACCAAGCCCCCGCCGGGGCAGAAGGAGCCTCAAGATGACCCCCGCCGAACAATCCCTCAAAGCCGCCGAGATCTGCCGCCTGGCCCCCGTGGTCCCGGTGATCGTGGTCGATGACCTTGCCCATGCGAAGAAACTGGCCGAGGCGCTGGTGGCCGGCGGCCTGCCCGCGCTGGAGGTGACGCTGCGCACCCCGGTGGCGCTCGACGCGATCCGCGCCATGGCTGAAGTGCCGGGTGGTGTCGTGGGGGCCGGCACGCTCTTGACGCCCGCCGATGTGAAGGCCGCCAAAGCGGCGGGCGCGAAATTCGGCGTCTCGCCGGGCGCCACCCAGCGGATCATCGACGCCTGTAGCGAATATGACCTGCCCTTGCTGCCCGGCGCCGCCACCGCTTCCGAGATCATGGCGCTCTTGGAAATGGGCTTCACCGTGCAGAAGTTCTTCCCCGCCGAACAGGCCGGCGGCATGCCGTATCTCAAGTCGATCGGCTCGCCGATCCCGCAGGTCAAGTTCTGCCCGACCGGCGGCATCAGCCTGAAGAACGCCCGCGATTACCTGGCCCTGCCCAACATTATCTGCGTCGGCGGCAGCTGGGTCGCCCCGAAAGAGGCCCTGGCCAAGGGCGACTGGGCGACCGTCACCGCGCTTGCCGCCGAGGCCAAGGCCCTGCGCGCCTGACCGTCCATCGCCAAGCCGCGTCGCGATCTATCGCGCGCGGCCTCCCCCGGCCGGAGGCCCCCCGCGTCGCGATTTATCGCGCGCGGCCCCCCCGGCCGGAGGCCCCAAAAAGCCCCGTTAGGCGACGGCCGCCGGACGTTCGGTCTTCTTCACCCACATCCCTTCCGCGTCGCTCCAGTATTGCGCGGCAAGGCCCCAGCCGGTGAACGTGGTCCAGCGCTGGCGGGCGGTTGCCACCGCTTCGGGATCGGCGCCGTCGAAGAGCACCCAGATCCGCTCCAGTCCCGCCACTTCCTCGGCCACCGCTTCGGCGCCCGCCAGCAGCATCAGCCCCTTGGCCCCGTTCGCAATGCCGCCCGCGCCCAGAAGCACCGGCTGGTCGGCATCCTGCGGACCGCCCTCCAGCCCATGGGCCAAAAAGCTTTCCTCCGGCCCAAGCCAGAGCTTGGCTTCCAGATGCGTCAGCAGACGCGGCACGGGGGCGCGGATCATCACCCGCCACCCGGCCCCGCGGGCGCGCGAGACGGTGGTCATCACCGTCTCGTCCAGACCCGCGTGGATCAGGTGGTAAAAGACCGCCGTGGCGCTCATTTCGCCTCGTAGGCGTCAGCGATCAGACGGTTCAGCGCCAGAACCCCCCAACCTGTGGCGCCCTTGGGGGCCAGGCCGGTGTCGGACTTGGCAAGGGTCACGCCCGCGATATCAAGGTGAACCCAGGGCATCCCCTCCTTGATGAAGCGCTTGAGGAAATGCGCCGCGATCGTGGCCCCGCCCTCGCGCCCGCCGACGTTCATCATGTCGGCCAGCCGCGATTTCAGCTTGTCGTCATGGCCCTGGGCCAGCGGCATGCGCCAGGCGCCCTCGCCTTCCGCACCTGCCGCCTTCAGGAAGGCGTTGCACAGCGCGTCGTCGTTGGAGAAGACCCCGGCATGTTCGGCGCCAAGCGCCACGATGATCGCCCCGGTCAGGGTGGCGAGGTTGATGATGCCTGTGGGATTGAAGGTCTCCTGCGCGTACCAGAGCACATCGGCCAGCACGAGGCGGCCCTCGGCATCGGTGTTGATCACCTCCACCGTGTCGCCCTTCATCGACTTCACGATATCGCCCGGACGCTGGGCGCGGCCGTCGGGCATGTTCTCGACCAGACCGACGAGCCCCACCACATTGGCCTTGGCCCCGCGCAGCGCCAGGGTCTTCATGACGCCGGCCACGACACCGGCGCCGCCCATGTCCATCGTCATCTCTTCCATGCCACCCGCCGGCTTGATCGAGATGCCGCCGGTGTCAAAGCAGACGCCCTTGCCGACCAGCGCGAAGGGCGCCTCGCCCTCGACCCCGCCATTCCAGCGCATCACCACCATCTTGGTCGGGCATTCCGATCCGATGCCGACGCCCAGAAGCAGCCGCATCCCCAGACGCTCCAGCTCCTCCTCGTCAAAGACCTCGACATGCACGCCAAGCTCGCGCAGGCCGGTCAGGCGCTCGGCGAATTCGATCGTGGTCAGCACATTGGCCGGTTCGTTCACGAGGTCACGGGTGAAGAAGATGCCCTCGGCCAGGGCCTTGGCATTGGCCAGGGCCGCGGTCGCGGCTTCAAGGTTGCCCACCATCACGCTGAGCCCGCCCAGCGGCTTTTTCTCGCCGGTCTTGTAGATGTCGAAGTCATAGGCGCGCAGCGTCATGCCCAGAAGCAGCTCGGCCAGGCGCGGGTGGCCCTCGGCCAGCACCAGCGCGCCCTGCGGGCCGCGCGCCCGGGCAATCGCCCCGCCGGCCTTGCGGGCGGTCGCGACATCGGTCTTGCGCGGCAGGCGCAGCACCTGCACCGCCTCGCAGGCGAGCCCGGGCGGGAAGACCAGATCCACCGACTCGCCCGGCTTGACCTTCTTCCAGCCCTCCGAGGCCATCAGCCGCCGCAGGGCGCCGCGGGTCAGCCGGTCGATCCTTCGCGCGCCGAGCGAGGCGGGCGCCTCGCCATCGACCAGAAGCACGATCCGCGCAGTCTGGGCAGCCAGGGCTTCGGCATCAAAGGGCAGCAGTTCGGGGACAAGAACGTCGGTCATCAGGGGCTCCGGCAATGGCACCGTCCCGCGCCGCTGTGGCGGGGACTGGCAAGGACGGGGTCAGGCTAGACCCGGGGGGCGGAAATGGCCAGACGGGAGTTGCCCGCGCCATGGCACAAAGGCCCGCCCCGCGAGGGGTTTCGCGGTTTCCCCCGCTTTCCGTTTCGCCCGTCTTTCCGTTTGCCCGCTTTCGGTTTAGGGTCCGCCGGAAGGCCCACCTGCGAGGCCAGCTGTGAGGACGGAATTTGCCACGGATCGACCGCTATCTTCTGTCGCAATACCTGCAGCTCTTCGGGTTTTTTGCGCTGGTTCTGGTGGGGGTCTACTGGATCAACAAGGCCGTCGGCCTGTTCGATCAGCTGATTGGTGACGGTCAGACGGCTTTGGTCTTCCTCAAGTTCTCGGTCCTGACCCTGCCCACGGTGATCAAGCTGGTGGTGCCGGTCGCGGCCTTCATCGCCACGGTCTACGGTACCAACCGGATGCTGACCGAAAGCGAGATGGTGGTGATGCAGGCCACCGGCTTTTCCGCCTGGCGGCTGGCGCGGCCGGTGTTCTATTTCGGGCTTTGTGTCGCCCTGATGATGGTGATCATGGACAATGTGCTGGTGCCCGCCAGCCGCTCGGCACTGGTCTCGGCCCGCGCCGCCATGTCCGAGAACATCACGGCGCGCTATCTGACCGAGGGCAGCTTCACCCATCCCTCGCCCGACACCACGCTTTATATCCGCGAGATCTCGGCCAAGGGCGAGCTGATGGACCTGTTCCTCGCCGATGACCGCAACCCGCTGGAGGCCACGACCTACACCGCGCGCAAGGCGCTTTTCGTGCGCGGCGATGCGGGGCCGAAGCTGATCATGTTCGACGGCATGGCACAGGTGCTGGACCATGCGACGCAGAATCTGTCGGTGACGCGATTCGCCGATTTCACCTTTGACATCGGGGCGCTGCTGACCGCTTCGACCCGCCCCGGTCGCGGCTCGTCCGAGCTTTCGACCGCGGATCTGTTGTTCCCGACCCCCGCCATCCTGTCCGAGACAGGCGATACCGCCGACGCCCTGCGCTTTGAGGCGCACAGCCGGCTGGCCGATCCCCTGCTCGCGCTGTCGGTCACGCTGGTGGGCTTTGCCAGCCTGATCATCGGCGGTTTCAGCCGCTTTGGCCTCTGGTGGCAGATCGGCATCGCGATCGGTCTTCTGGTTCTGGTTCAGGGCCTTGCCACCGCCGTTACGGGCATGGGGGCGGGGATGCCGCGCGGCTGGATCCTGGTCTACGCCGCGCCGCTTCTGGGCCTGACCATCGCCGGGGCGCTTCTGGCCTGGACCTGCCGTCCACGCCCGGTGCCGGCCACCGGGCCCGAGGACGCGCCCGCCCTCGCCGGAGGTGCCGCGTGATCCTGAACCTTTACATCGCGCGGCGCTTTTTGTGGCTGTTCATCCGGATCTTCCTCGGCTTCTTCATGCTGATGGTGATGATCGACCTGATCGACGAGATGCGCCGCTTTTCCAACCCCGGGCTGACCCTAGGCGAGGCCTTGCTGCTGTCGCTGATGAACGTGCCCGAGACGCTCTACCGCATCCTGCCGCTGATTCTGGTCCTGTCGGCGATCGGGCTGTTTCTGGGCCTGTCACGCTCGTCCGAGCTGGTGGTGGTCAGGGCGGCCGGGCGGTCGGGCCTGTCCTTCCTGCGTGCGCCAGTCCTGACGGCGCTGGTGATCGGCTGCGTCGCGGTGGCGGTGATGGACCCGCTGGTTGCGGCCACCCAGCGCCGCTATGACACGCTTTCCGCCGGCCATGCGCGCGGCGGTTCGGTGCTGTCGGTCTCCGACAGCGGGCTCTGGCTGCGCCAGGGCAACGACACGGGCCAGACCGTCATCCAGGCCGAGCGCGCCAATCTGGACGGGACCGAGCTTTACGACGCGACCTTCCTGACCTTCGGCCCCGACGGCACCCCGCTGCAGCGGATCGAGGCGGCCAATGCCACCCTGATCCCCGGCTTCTGGCAGGTGTCCCGCGCCAAGTCCTGGCCGCTGGATCAGAACAATCCCGAACGCGCCGCCGCCCCGGTGGCCGAGGGCACCAAGCTCGCCACCGACCTCACGCGCGAGCGGATCCATGACAGTTTCGGCACGCCGAGTGCGGTCAGCATCTGGAAACTTCCCGCCTATATCCGCGATCTGGAGCGGGCGGGCTTTTCGGCGCGCAGCCATCAGGTCTGGTTCCAGATCGAGCTGGCCCAGCCCTTGCTTCTGGCCTCGATGGTGCTGATCGCGGCCGGCTTCACCATGCGCCACGCCCGGATGGCGCGCACCGGCACCCTGGTGCTTTTTGCGCTCCTTGCCGGGTTTGTGGTGTTCTTTCTGCGCAATTTCGGCCAGATCCTCGGTGACAATGGCCAGATTCCGGTGTTGATGGCCGCCTGGGCCCCGCCCGCCGCCGCAACCATGCTGGCGCTTGGACTTTTGCTGCATCTGGAGGATGGCTGATGCGCCGGCTGCTTCCCTTGACACGCGGAATGCTGATGGCGGCGGCCCTGCTCGCGCCGGCAGCGCCCGCCTTTGCGCAAACCGCCGCCACCCAGACCGCCCCCGACCCGCGCACCACGCTGGTCGCTGATGCCGTCACCGTGCAAAGCCAGGACGTGCTGATCGCCAAGGGCCATGTCGAGGTCTTCTACAAGGGCCAGCATCTGACCGCCCAGGCCATCACCTATGACCGCAGCACCGACAAGATGCTGATCACCGGGCCGATCCGGGTCGAGGATGGCAAGGGCAACATCTTCCTCGCCGAACAGGCCAACCTTTCGACCGACCTGACCGAGGGCATCCTGACCTCGGCCCGCATCGTGCTGGACCAGCGCCTGCAGCTGGCCGCGGGCGAGGTGCTGCGCGCCGATGGCGGGCGCTATACCGCGATGCGCCGGGTGGCGGCCTCGACCTGCACGATCTGCGCGGGCTCCAGCACCCCCCTTTGGGAGATCCGCGCCCGCGAGGTCCTGCATGATTCCGTGGCCCAGCAGATCTGGTTCAGCGACGCCACCCTGCGCTTTGGCGGCGTGCCGGTGCTGTTTTTGCCGACGCTGCGGGTGCCCGATCCGACGCTGACCCGCGCCACCGGCTTCCTGATCCCGAAATTCCGCAGCACCTCGTCACTTGGGCCGGGGATGCTGGTGCCCTATTTCATCGCCCTCGGCCCCAGCCGCGACCTCCTGCTGACGCCGTACCTGACGACGCAAGGCGACCGCACGTTGAACCTGCGCTACCGCCAGGCCTTCGCCAACGGCACCTTCGAGATCGAGGGCGCCGGCACCGAGGACAAGATCCTGCCGGGATCGAGCCGCGGCTATCTGCAGACCACCGGCAATTTCGACCTCGGGCGCGGTTACAAGCTGGCCTTCCACGGCATCCTGGTCAGCGACCCGTCCTATCTGTCGGATTACGACATCTCGGACGACGACCGGCTGGAAAGCACGATTGGCGTCACGCGGGTGCAGCGCGACCTGTTCCTGTCGGCCTCGGTCACCGGCCTGCGCTCGCTGCGCGAGGGCGACGACAACACGACCCAGCCGTCCTACATCACCTCCTTCGACTTCCACCGCCGCTTCCTGCCCGCCATCCTCGGTGGCGAGGGCGATTTTGAATGGCAGACCCAAAGCCTCTACCGCCCCTCCTCCGACCCCTTCGACACCAATGGCGATGGCGTGGCCGATGGCCGCGACATGAGCCGCGTGACCTTCAAGGGCAGCTGGCGGCGCAACTGGACCCTGAACAACGGCATCGAGATTGCGACCGAGGCCCAGACCGAGGCGGATTTCTACTCGATCCGGCAGGACAGCGTCTATGCGGGCTACCCCTACCGCAGCACGGCGATCGGCGGGGTCGAGCTGCGCTGGCCTTGGGTGCGCGCCGACAAGGGCGGCGGCAGCCAGCTGATCGAGCCGGTGATGCAGCTGGTCGTGGCCCCCCACAACGACAACCGGATCCCGAACGAGGATTCGACCCTGGTCGAATTTGACGAAAGCAACCTTTTCGCGCTGGACCGTTTCCCCGGCGCCGATGCGTTCGAGGGCGGCAGCCGGGTCAATCTGGGGGTGAATTACCTGCGCACCGCCGCAGCGGGCTGGACGCTGGGCGTCACCGCCGGCCGCGTGCTGCGCTTTGACGACCTCGGCCAGTTCAGCACGGCTTCGGGGCTGCAGGGCAAGGATTCGGACTGGCTGGTCTCGTGGTCGGTCGCCGATGCCGGCGGGCTCAGCCTGACCAGCCGCGCCCTGATCGGCAATGGCATGAGCCTGACCAAGGGCGAGGTGCGCCTCGACCTGACCCGGCCCAACCTCAGCCTGGCCACCGGCTACGAATACCTTCTCGCCGACCCGAGCGAGGACCGACCGACCCCGGTGCGCGAAGTCGTGCTGGACGGCAGTTACAATCTGACACCCAACTGGACGGCGGCGGTGACCAACCGTTATGACATGGTGTCCCAGCACATGGCCAAAGCCGGGTTGAAGCTGAACTATCAGAACGAGTGCCTGTCGGTCGATCTTTCCATCTCGCGCCGGTACACGTCCTCGACTAGTGTGAGGCCGAGCACCAATTTCGGGGTCTCGGTCGAGCTTCTGGGCTTCGGCGGCACGCCCCGGCAGGGCGCGCAGCAGATGTGCCGGAAATGAGCCGGGCCGCGATGCCGGGCCGGGACCGGAAGAGTGACGACAGCGTGACGAAAGCAGTGGCGGACAGGAACAGGCGGATGAAGCGGATGGCAGGTTGGGAGATGCGGCAGCGGGTGGTGCTGAAACTGGCGCTGAAAGTGTCTCTCGTGGTGGCGCTGTCGGGCCTTGGCGCGGCTGTCGTGCCGCACACGGCGCTGGCGCAGGAGCAGCCGCAGTTTCCGACCCAGGATCAGGTGCAGGCGCAAGACGCCCCGGTCTCCAACACCCCCGCCCCCTTGGAGCCGGTGAGCACGATCGCCCCCGCCATCACGGTGAACGGCAGCGTCATCACCGCCTTTGAACTGCGCCAGCGCCAGAAATTCCTGGAAGTGTTGAGCCAGCAGGGCGATCTGGCCGCGATCGCCCGCGACGGCCTGATCTCGGAACGGCTGGAGACCGGTGCGGCCAAGACGCTCGGCGTCGGGATCAACACCAACGAGGTCACCCAGGGCATGGCCGAATTTGCCGCGCGCGGCAAACTGACCACCGAACAGCTGGTGCAGACCCTCGGCGAAGCCGGCGTCGCGCCGCAGACCTTCCGCGACTTCATCGCCGCCGGGGTCGCCTGGCGCGCGGCGGTGCGCACCAAGTTCGGCGGCCGCGTGACGGTCAGCGATGCCGAGATCGACCGCGCCCTTGCCACCGGGACGGCAGCGGTGCCCGGCACCGGACGCCGCCTGCTCCTGTCGGAAATCGTCGTGCCGGATGACGGCAAGATGGATCTGGGCCTCGTCTCGGGCCGGATCACCGCGAAGGTCAAATCCGCCAAGGATTTCGCCGCCATGGCGCAGCTTTACTCCAAGGTCGGCTCGGCCAGCTCGGGCGGCTCGCTCGGCTGGATGAGCGAAAGCGACCTGCCGCCCGAAGTGGCCGGGGCGCTGCGCGGGGTCAAACCCGGCGAGATGACAAAACCGGTGCGCCAGCAGGGCGCGCTGACCTTCTACTTCCTGCGCGATGTCGGTCAGGCCGGCGGCAGCAAATCCGCGATGCAGGTGGATTACGCGCTTTACCAGGCGCCGGTCGGCACCGATCTGGGCCGGCTGCAGGCCAGCCTGTCGGGCTGTGACGGGCTTTACGTCACCGCGCGCGGCCTGCCCGCCGCGGCCCTCCAGCGCGAGACCGTGGCCGAAGGCGCCGTCCCCGCCAGCCTGCGCGGCGCATTGGCCTCCCTCGATGCCGGCGAAAGCACTGTGGTGACCGGCCCGGCCGGAACCCCGGCGCTTCTGATGCTGTGCAGCCGCCAGCCGGCGCAGTCACTTGCGCGCGACGACATCCGCGCGGCGCTTGTCAGCCAGAAGATCGGCCTCCTCGCCGCCGCTTACCTCGAGGATCTGCGCTCCAGCGCCATCATCGTTGAGAATTGAAGGCGCAAAGATGACATCCGCCACGTCCAAGGCAGCGCGGGGCTGGCAGACCGCCGCCCCCGGTGCGCCCATCGCCCTGACCTGCGGCGAGCCCGCGGGCATCGGGGCCGAGATCGCGGTGCTGGCCCGCAAGGCCCTTCCCGACCTGCCCTTCTTCTGGCTCGGCGACCCGCGCCACCTGCCGCAGGGCACCGCCTTCGCCGAGATTTCCGCCCCGGCCGAGGTCACCTCGGTGCCAGCGCATCTGCTCCCCGTCCTGCCCCATGCCTTCGCCGGCCCCGCCATCCCCGGCGACCCGCGCCCGGAGAATGCCCAGGGCGTGATCGACGTGATCGCCCGCGCCGTGTCCCTGGTCGAGGCGGGCGAAGCCGCCGCCGTCTGCACCCTGCCGATCCACAAGAAGGCGCTGAAGGACGGCGCGGGCTTCGCCTTTCCCGGCCATACCGAATACCTCGCCCACCTCGCCGGCGGCGTCCCGGTGGTGATGATGCTCGCCTCCGAGGTGCTGCGCGTCGTCCCCGCCACCATCCACATCCCCCTGTCCGACGTGCCGCGCAGCCTGACGCCCGCCTTGTTGGAGGAGGTGATCCGCCTCACCGAAGCCGGGCTGCGCCGCGATTTCGGCATCGCGAAGCCCCGGCTCGCCATCGCCGGCCTGAACCCCCATGCCGGCGAAGGTGGCGCCATGGGCTGCGAGGAGGTCGAGATGATCGCCCCCCTCCTGACCCGCCTGCGCGCCGAGGGCCTCGACCTGCGCGGCCCCCTGTCCGCCGACACGATGTTCCACGCCCGCGCCCGCGCAGGCTATGACGCGGCGGTCTGCATGTACCACGACCAGGCCCTGATCCCGATCAAGACGCTGGATTTCGACGGCGGGGTGAACGTGACCCTCGGCCTGCCCTTCATCCGCACCTCGCCCGACCACGGCACCGGGTTTGACATCGCAGGCAAGGGGCTCGCCCGGCCCGACAGCACCGTGGCAGCGCTACGGATGGCGGCAAGAATGGCTGCGGCGCGCTTGGCATTGGCGTGAGAAGCGGGGGGTTTCACACCCCCCGCACCCCCCGTGGGATATTTATGGACCAATGAAAGGTAAACGAGTTTTAGCCCTTGGGCTGGATCAGGTCCCAGCGGTTGCCGAAAGGGTCGCGCCAGACGGCGACGGTGCCGTAGGGTTCTTGGCGGGGGTCTTCTTCGAAGATGCCGCCGGCGGCGCGGATGCGGGCCTGGTCGGCTTCGAAATCATCCGATTGCAGGAAAAGCCAGACGCGCCCGCCGGCCTGATTGCCCACGGCGGCGCGTTGCTTGTCATCGTCGGCGCGGGCCAGCACCAGACGGATGCCGCCCTCGGGCGGCGTGACGGTCACCCAGCGCTTGCGGCCCTGGTCGATATCTTCGCTCAGGGTGAAGCCGAGGCCCTGACAGAAGAAGGCGATCCCCGCGTCATAATCGGGCACCAGGACCGAGAAGGCGGATAGCCGCATCAGAGCCCGCGCGCTTCGGGCAGGGCGATGCGGGCGACCTGTTCGGCGATGGGCTCCACCGACAGCGGGTGCAGCTCGGCCACATGGGCGGCGGGGTCGCCGATCGGCACCCATTGCCCGGACTTGTAGATCTCCAAAGCCGAGAAATTGGCCTTGTAGCCCATCTTGCGGCTGCCCGGCACCCAATAGCCGAGGTAGACGTAAGGCAGCCCCGCCTCGCGCGCGATGGAGATRTGGTCGAGGATGGCGAAAGTGCCAAGCGACAGGTGCTGCAGGTCGGGGTCGTAGAAGCTGTAGACCATCGACAGTCCGTCATCGAAGACGTCCGTGAGGCTGACACAGGCCAGCGGGCGCCCGCGCTCGCCCGGGCCCGGGGGCCGGGTATATTCGATGACACGGCTCTTGATMGGGGTCTCCTCGATCATCGCGGAGAATTCGAAGACATCCATGTCGGCCATGCCGCCATCAGCGTGGCGTTCATCGAGATAGCGGCGGAACAGGGCGAACTGGTCTTCGGTGGCCCAGGGCGAGGTCGCGTTGCGGCGCAGATGGGCCGCCGCTTTCAACACCCGCTTATGCGTCCGCGAGGGTTCGAAATCCGCCACCCGGATCCGCGCCGACAGGCAAGCCGAGCATTCCGCGCAGGACGGCCGGTACAGCACGTTCTGGCTGCGCCGGAACCCCTGCTTGGACAGCGAGTCATTCAGACGCTGCGCATGTTCGCCCTGCAGCGCCGTGAACAGCTTGCGCTCCATCCGGCCCTCCAGATAGGGGCATGGCTGCGGGGCCGTCACATAGAACTGCGGGGCGATCGGCAAGGTGTGGCGCATGATGGCCTTCGGCTGAGGAATGCCGCAAGGTTAGCAAGGCCCGGCGCTGCCGCCAAGGGCCTTGTGACATGATCCTGTGACACGATCATGACGGCTTTCGCCCTTCAGCGAAAGGCGCTCCGGTTCACCAGCGCGGTGCCCAAGGCCACATCCGACAGGCCCTGATGCGCCCGGGTGAAGGCCATCATCAGAACCGAGATCACCTGCGGAAAGACGAAGGCGACCGAGAGCGTGTAGAACAGCGTATGCAGGAACGCCGTGCCCCCGTCGATCGGATAGCCCGTCCGGTCACGGAAGGTCAGACCGACGAGCCGCATCCCGAAGGTGGCCGAGGCGCGCGCCATCCCCAGCCAGCGGTAAAGGAAGCTTACCACCAGATAAAGCCCGCCCAGAAAGAACAGCGCCAGAAACCCGGTCAGGGGGATCAGAACCGCCGTGATCGCCGCGATCATCACGGTGTCGATCAGCCAGGCGATGGCGCGGCGCGGCGCCACATCGGCGAAAAGACGATCCTCGGGGATCACATGGATCGTCGGGGGGTGATCAGCGTAGGGGTGATCGGCGTACATGGGGCTTTCCCTTCAGGAGAGATGGGCAAAACGGCGGGGCGGAAGGCGGCCCCGCGAAGGGGCCGCAGAAGTGATACGCTCGGCTCAGAAGTTTCCGTCGCGGGTCGGATCGCGCGAGGGGTCGCGGCTCGGGTCGGAAGAGCCGACATCGGTCGAGGGCGCAGAAGCCGGACGAGCCGATTTGGCGCGGTCTTCCATGAAGGCGTCGAACTCGGTCTTGTCCTTGGCCTCGCGCAGGCGCTGCAGGAAGGACTGGAAGGCCTCCTGTTCGTCCTGCAGGCGGCGCAGGGTCTCTTCCTTGTAGGCGTCAAAGGCCGAGTTGCCCGAGGAACGGAAGCCGCCCATGTGACGGCTGCCGCATTTGGCGCCCCACTGGCTGCCGAAATGGCTGGCCCAGGGGCCGCGCCCATCACGACCGTCACGGGTATCGCGGCCTTCGCCGCAGGAACGATTGAACATGCGTTTGCTCCAGATCATATAGGCCAGAAGGCCAAGGCCAATCGGCCAGACAAAGATGAAGGCGAGGATCATGGCCGCGATCCAGGCGCCGCGCCCACGCGCGTCAAGCCAGGCCTGCACATTGCGCGCCATGGTAAGGATGCCACCCGGCCCGCCGGTGGCGGGAGGGGATTGAGGCTGGCTGTACATCGGCAGATCTCTCCTTGGTTGGTTGAGGTTGCGGGTCGGGAGGCGAGTTGAATGTGAATGTCTTTCACATGATCCAAGATGGCCCCGCCCCCTGCCCCGTGCAAGATCCCATGTTACAGATATTTACATTGAGCCGGATTCCGCCGAGTCCGGTGCCAGAACGCCCGGCCACAGCCCTCACTTTTGCGTTAGTTGCGTCTCATCCCCCAAAACACGCAATATAAGTACAAAAAATCACGGTCCGGCGACATAATTCTGTACGATTTGCGGTTGACGCCCCCGAAGCCCGCTCATAGTGTCCCGGTCCAGACGGAATGACGGGAAACGAGGCGGGACATGGTTCTCTCACTTGTAATTGTAGGGTGTTGGCGCATGGGCCGGTAACGGCAACCTGATCAGGTATCCATGCGCCCCCGTGAAGTTTCCCGGGGGCTTTTTGTTGGCTAATGAGGATAAGACGATGCGGCAGATGACCGGTGCGAGAATGGTGGTGCAGGCGCTCAAGGATCAGGGCGTCGAGGTGGTCTTTGGCTACCCCGGTGGGGCCGTCCTTCCGATCTATGACGAGATTTTCCAGCAGAATGACATCAAGCACATTCTGGTGCGCCATGAACAGGGCGCGGTCCATATGGCCGAGGGCTATGCCCGCTCCACCGGCAAGCCCGGCGTGGCGCTGGTGACCTCGGGCCCCGGCGCCACCAATGCGGTGACCGGGCTGACCGATGCCCTGATGGATTCGATCCCGATTATCGTGCTGTCGGGCCAGGTGCCCACCTTCATGATCGGCACCGATGGTTTCCAGGAGGCTGACACGGTCGGCATCACCCGGCCCTGCACCAAGATGAACTGGCTGGTCAAGGACACCGACAAGCTGGCCGAGACGATCCACCAGGCCTTCCACGTCGCCACCCACGGCCGCCCCGGCCCGGTGCTGGTCGACATTCCGAAGGACGTGCAATTTGCCACCGGCACCTACATGCCGCGCGAAGACAGCAAGATCTCGCACTACCAACCCCGCGTGCGCGGCGACGAGGCATTGATCGCCCGTCTGGTCGAGATGATGGAGACGGCCGAGAAGCCGGTCTTCTACACCGGCGGCGGCGTGGTGAACTCTGGCCGCAAGGCTTCGACGCTCCTGCGCGAGCTGGTGGCCGAGACCGATTTCCCGATCACCTCGACGCTGATGGGCCTCGGCTGCTATCCGGCGAGCGGGAAGAACTGGCTCGGCATGCTGGGGATGCACGGGCTTTACGAGGCCAACCTCGCCATGCACGGCTGCGATCTGATGATCAACATCGGTGCGCGCTTTGACGACCGGATCACCGGGCGGCTGAAGGATTTCAGCCCGCATTCGAAGAAGGCGCATATCGACATCGACCCTTCCTCGATCAACAAGGTGGTGCATGTCGATGTCGGCATCGTGGGCGACGTGGCCTCGGTGCTGGAGGAAGTGCTGCGCCAGTGGCGCGCCCGGGGGTCGAAGACCAACCGCGCCGCGCTGCCGAAATGGTGGAGCCAGATCCAGCAATGGCGCGCGGTCAAATCGCTGTCCTACAAACCCTCCTCCAAGACGATCAAGCCGCAATATGCGCTGGAACGGCTGGAAGCGCTGACCAAGGGCATGGACCGCTACATCACGACCGAGGTCGGCCAGCACCAGATGTGGGCCGCACAGTTCCTCGGCTTCGAGGAACCGCACCGCTGGATGACCTCGGGCGGCCTCGGCACCATGGGCTACGGCCTGCCGGCGTCGATCGGCGTGCAGGTGGCGCATCCGGATTCGCTGGTAATCAACGTGGCCGGTGAGGCGAGCTGGCTGATGAACATGCAGGAAATGGGCACGGCGATGCAATTCCGCGCCCCGGTCAAGCAGTTCATCCTGAACAACGAACGCCTCGGCATGGTGCGCCAGTGGCAGGAACTGCTGCACGGCGAGCGCTACAGCCACAGCTGGTCGGAAAGCCTGCCCGATTTCGTGAAACTGGCCGAGGCCTTCGGCTGCAAGGGTATCCGCATCGAGGACCCCGCCGACCTCGACGACGCCATCATGGAGATGATCCGCTACGACGGCCCCTTCATCTTCGACTGCCGGGTGGAAAAGCACGAGAACTGCTTCCCGATGATCCCGAGCGGCAAACCGCACAACGAGATGCTCCTCGGCGACGCCGACACCAAAGGCGCCATCAAGGCCGGCGGCGCGGTGCTGGTGTGATCTGGCGGAGCGGGGGCCAGCCCCCGCACCCCCGGGATATTTATGGACCAATGAAAGAAGCGAAGAAATGAACGCTCTCAACATCAAACGCGGTTCGTCCAGCCATTCGGCCTATGACCTGCGCGACCCCAATGGCGAGATCATCGAAAGCCATACCCTTGCCGTCGTCGTCGCCAACGAAAGCGGTGTGCTGGCACGGGTGATCGGGCTCTTCTCGGGCCGAGGTTACAACATCGAAAGCCTCACCGTGGCCGAGGTCGACCACGAAGGCCACCTCTCGCGCATCACCGTGGTGACGCGCGGCACCCCCGCCGTCATCGCCCAGATCAAGGCGCAGCTGGAACGGATGGTCGTGGTGCACGAGGTCCATGACCTCACCGCCGAGGGCCCGAGCGTGCAGCGCGAGCTGGCCCTCTTCAAGGTGGCCGGCAAGGGCGAGGCGCGGATCGAGGCTTTGCGCCTGGCCGAGATCTTCCGCGCCAATGTGGTGGACTCGACGCTGGAAAGCTTCGTCTTCGAGATGACCGGCACGCCGGAAAAGATCGACGCCTTCGCCGACCTGATGCGCCCGCTTGGCTTGCGCGAGATCGCCCGCACCGGCGTTGCCGCTCTGTCGCGCGGCGCCTAATTCACCCGACGCAAATATCCGCAGGGGGTTGCAGGGGGAGCCGCGGCTCCCCCTGCGTATTTTTGGGGGTTCCCCTAGGGGGCCTAGGGTCCCCTAGGGTCGGGGGGTGCGGGGGGCGG